>JAJQFJ010000073.1 GCA_021201185.1 Clostridiales bacterium | reverse complement strand
TTTTCACAACCATTGATTTTGAAACTGGAATTTGAGGCTTCTGATGGACAGACCCGACAGCCTGAAAATCATACAGAATTCAAAGCTGCTGTACGGTGTACGCTGTACGAAGGGCATACACCGTACAGCGTACAGCAGAAATAAACTCCACATGAAAACAGCCTGGACTCTCATTCGTTGCGTGTATTGCGTGTTGCGTGTTACGAAGTGATAAGAATGAAAATAAGTGTGGAATACGGACAAAATCATTGAAAATAGCACTCTAATCTCGGAGCGCATGACACGCAACCACGCAACACGCAACTTTTTCAATCGGCTCATCTCTGTAATTGGGGGATTTCTGCGAGTTGCACTGACATTGATTTTCAGTAGCCGCTACCGAAAACCTGTTACATAAAAAGAAACACATTCTTGCCGTTCTTCCCATCCCGTTTCCTGGCAGGCAACCCTGTTCGGCGCTGTGCCGTCCCCTTTCGGGGCGCTCGTTCCCTCTGCGGAAGTCGTGGCGGTTTATCTCGGTCTGGACGGTCATTTAGTTGTAAAAGTTCTGTCCGTGGTGGGATATAAGCCTATCTTACGGTAAAAAAGAACGCTGTCCGATTTCGCACGAACAACGCAAACAGGGTCGAAATATGCCGTTGAAATTGCAAATTTGCACAGTGTATGTTATCATAAAAGCAGTCAGGAGGCAGTTTGAAATGGGAAATAAGGAGATGAACCTAGACAAAGACAGCATTGGCTATCGGGTGAAGGTACTGCGGGAAAAAAGGATTTTCCGAACGACCCGTCTGGAGAAGTTGCAACTGCCGCCGCTTTCCAGGGTATCCGAGAGGCGTTGCCTGACAAGCCGGAAGCAGAGCTGACCGCCGATGATGTTTCCGCAGCAATGGCCGCTTATGTGGATACGGTCGCTCCGATGGATGAGGATAGTAAGGCACTGTTTCAGGAGCTTGCAAAGCAGATGCTGGAGCAGGCTGGGGAGGAACCCGATCAGTGACAGTGACACAATGCGGCTTGCCGGAATAGAAGCTGTCTCAAAACAAAAAATCGCCGCCGCAGCCTGCGAATATCGGGTAGACTACGGCAGCGATTGGGGCAACACTCAGTGCGGTTTTGCACTCCATGCAGAGAATATCAGAGATTTTGGAACTGACGGAGCAAATTCTCATCATGTGAATGCTGTGCTATCCGGGATGTGATTTCAAGGGGTGAGATGGCTTAGAAAACATTATTATCCATGCACTACTCGTTAAGATAACACAGGAATAGTACTGTACCAAGACAAAACCGTTTTAGTACAGTCACTTTCTTTTTTTAACAACTTTTCACTCAGATAGAATGGAGAGTTACCATCTCATATCCGATTCATCCGGAATATGCTTTGTCAAACCACCTTCTCAGTATGGCAGGCCGCTCTGGCATGGACCAGCTCCCGGTGCATTTGCTCGGTGGTTTTCTTGTTCAGCGGGTAGACGATTAGCAACAGGAATATAGTGAGATATAGGATAAATGGCACTAGGGTAGCCACGTTATACATCCCGTTTAAAACGCGTTCTCCCTGAGAAACCCCACTTCCCGCCAGGTTGCTGTCATATCCGGCCAGGCTCACAAACCAGGGGGCCAGGGCCGCCAAGGCCTGACCGATTTTCCGCATAAAGGTGAAGATGGCGTAATCCGCCGCCTCCTCCCGTCGGCCCGTCTTCCATTCGTTGTGGTCGATAATATCTGCCGCCATGGACCAAATCTCCAGGGTAATAAAGCCAGTCCCTGCGTTAATAAACACTGCCAGGAGGATGAATTCGTACACGCTGTCCGTTCCCAAATGTAGCACATAGGTCAGAAAGCTGGCAACTACTGAAACGGTCAGGCATCCCAGTGAAAACTCCTTTTTCCCCACCCGCCGGATGATGCGGTTTGCAAATGGAATCATCAGCAGCATAGGCAGATAGGTGATGAGCATATAGACCGTATTCATAGAACTGTTTTGGAAATAGTCTTTAAACAGGGAGAGATTTACAGTGCTGGTGTACATCTGCGCCGCAATCAGCAAACAGCCGATCAAGCTCATAGATACGAAAGCCTTGTTTTTCAGCACGTCCTGAATCGTGGTCCTCACTGAGACTTTTCCACGTTCCTCCGAGACAACCACCCGTTCTGCTGTCAGCTTGAAGCCCAAGAAGTAGAACACGACCATGACCACGGCGATAATGACCATGGCGATTAGAAGCCGATTGGCGTCCATCTGGTTACCGTCTGTGCCCGCCGTCATAACAAAAATAGGGAAAATCAGCACAGGCAGATTACCGATGCACCCGCCTACAGATCGACACATGGAGAGGATGCTCCGTTCAGACGGATCTGTAGTCATCACGCTGGCCAATGAGCCATAGGGTACCAGTACCGTAGTATATAGCATACCATAGCAAATATACATGGCTGTTACCCATATGGTTTGGAGCACAAGTCCCTCGCCAGGATTAAAAAACACCAGCACGGAAACCACCGCCAGGGGAATCCCTCCCCACAAGAGAAATGGGCGGCATTTTCCGTGCTGGCCTGGTCTTTTCCCCTGCACAAGGAAGCCCATGATTGGATCGTTTATCCCGTCCCAGATACGCGCCACCAGCATGATGGCAGTGATACTTGCGCCGGAAATGCCCAGAATATCTGAGCAATATACTGACAGGAAGGAGCTCATTACGCAGAATGCGAGACCATTTGCAAGATCACACATTCCGTAGCCTGCGAAATTTTTTGCAGACAGTTTTTCCTTCAAAACAGCCACGTCCTTTTCTGTCATCGAAATACTAGCTGTGGAATCCCCTGCCTTTCGGCTTGGGACTCATAAGCTAGAGTGATAGTTTTCTTTCAATCGGCAATTATCGTCTCAAAGACCATGCAGATGCCTAATGCCACCAGGGTGGCCCCCGTCGCCCGTCCGGTTTTAGCTGGCTCCATGTGGTTAGCCGCCGAGGAGGAGGCGATGGCGCCCACCAACGTAAACAGCACACACAGCAGCAGCGCCGGAATGTACCCGCTGATCTCCCCGAAATAGAAGTGGGAGACTGCACCGGTCAGGGCCGTAAAAGTCATGATGAACACGCTGGTGCCCACAGCGGTTTTCAACTCGTAGCCCAGGATAGCCGTCAGGATAAAGAGCATCATCATACCGCCGCCCACGCCCATGGCCCCGCAGTAGAAGCCAATCACCGCCCCGCACGCTACGGACAGCCCCTTTTGGAATTGGGGCGTTCCCCTCACAAACAGGGAGTTTTCTTTCCGGACGGGGTGGATGATGAAGTTCACCCCCATACAGACGGATGCGATAATAGAGAAATAGCCCATTTGTAGATTCGGCATATACTGGGAGAAATAGCTGCCCACCACCGTCATACACAGAACGGAGATCAGCATATAAATGCCGTTGGTCACATCCACCCTGCCATTTTTTCGATAGATATATGCGGAAAAGGCGGAGGCCAGCACGTCGGACGCCAGCCCAATCCCCACCGACTCATACCAGGGGTAGCCCATAAATGCGATCAGCATGGGGGCGATCACCGTCGCCGCCGACAGGCCGGCAAACCCCGTCCCCACTCCGGCAGTGAGCCCGGCTACCATACATACGATAAAAAGTCTCATCTCTGATTCATCCGCTCCTGGTCTCTCGTCTGATGTGCTGCGCTCTTGCCTGCCATCTGACGATAAGCCGTCTTGAACAGGAGTCCCGGAAATCCCTTTCGGGAAGATGCCTCAAAATAATCCCCGTTCCGGGTAGAAAACAGGAGGATACCCTTGTCCCTGGTGTCCATTCGCACGATCTCCTCTATGGGGAACTGCGTCTCTCCGCAGGCAAGTGACTTGTCCGTCAAAACGAGATCACCCTTAGCGGCTCTTTTGCGGCGGTAGTCCGGCAATATCTGCACCAGTTCTACCTCGTGTGAGCAGATGTGAATCGGACTGCCTCGCTCCGCCAGCAACCGGATCTGCTCACTCTGCCAGCGGTTCCACTCATATATGGTTCGGAAGGGGAAATCCTGGCTGTCAATGAACCCATACGGGTTCAGTATGCCCTCAGCATGACAGTTTTCACACACAAAGCGTCTCCCTTTCGGAGTAACTGTCATCATCTCGCTGCAGACGGGGCACATGTAGAGCACCAGCTGAAGTCCCTCCGCACTGCGGCGATACCTCTTTCCCCCGGACTCATCCGGGGACGGCTCCTCCAGATACACATCCCGGTTTAGCCGGTCGGTGACCTCCTCAGACGTCATCCCGGCCAGCTTCTCCGGGGAATAGATATTGACCGTTTCGCAGGTAATCCTGCCCCGGCAGGTGCGTTTGCTCCAGCGGGGCTTCATCAGGTAGCTTCCCCGAATACGCACGGTGACGACGTTGCATTTCAATGCTTTGGCCAGCTTTCCAATTGCGTTGGGAAATTCCTCCACAGCGCCATCATATGTAATATTTCCGCTTCCAAATAGGCCTACGGCTTTTCCGTGCTTGATTTTTTCAAAAATTTGGAAAACCGTTCTGGAATTCAACTTTCCCTTTTCACATGGAATACATCCCAATCCTTCCACGAGAACCAGATTCATGATCCTATGATGAAAGAGGTGCCCCTCTGCCACGAAATGGATTTGCCTTGGGGATACGGAAATCATGATGGTCGGGTCATAAAAGCCGGAATGGTTCGCAAGGATAAGGCAAGGCCCCTCAGGTAACGCCAGCGGATTCGGCCTTTTCATCCCGAACAGCTTGTATCGGATGGGCTGCAAAAGGAAATGAACCGCCTGGTACATGAGTGAAGCATCCCCATAATCAGCTCCCTTTGACATTTTTGTAGCCATCGTCTCTGCCCCCTCAGCATTTTACCCGGAGAATAGTCTGCCTCTCTCACGGATTTTTCTATCTCAAAGCCTGGAAAATCTTGGCATAAGTTTATCTCAACTGAAGATTGAATTCGCAAACAGATTGTAAAGCTTCATTTTGGGGCTTTACTGTTATCTGCACACCAGAAGGGAACAAAGTAATTGAAAGACGATATGCAAGAAGTATACAGTCTTTTGAAAGATACTGAAATGTTGGTGGTTGCTTCGCCAATCTACTATCATGGTATTTTGGGTCAGCTTAAATGTACGATAGACCGATTTTACTCAACAGCCTATCCTATGAAGCCCGCTAAACTGAAGAAAGCTGTATTCCGGCTCACCAGATGTGTATGATGGTGCACTGTTTTCATTCCAAGGTGATTTTCTGGATTATCTTGGTCTGGAGAACATGGGAGTTCTTATAGTGGCAGGTTCTGCTGGGAGCAGGGAGTTAGAAAAACAAAAATGCTTGGTAGCAAACTAATCTAACAAGGTACATCTAATTCATATCAAAATGAAAGCAACGCCCATCAGAGAGATTTCGGTTCCCCCGATGGGCGTCATTCATGTCCAGCTTACTGCTTTTTAAGATACATCCCGCAGCAGAAGCCGGTGTATGGTCTGTGATTCACCTCCTCCTTTCGCTTCTGCACGGAGCCGCCCGTTTCACGTGTAAGATTATTTTAATAAGATGTTAAAACAATCTCAATGAATGGGGCGCAAACGGAGACAGGCAGCCGAAAACGGCCTGATCGGGTGGGCAAACGGTATCCAAAACGGCGCAAACGGAGGGTGTCCGCCGCAAACGGCAAAGAGAAAGAGCCAGATCTCCGGGCTTCAGCCCGGAAATCTGGCTCTGAAAATAAAATCTGATATTTTCAATTTGCCCTGAAAACCGCCGTCACAAAATCACCGTCCGGCCGTCCTGCATCAGCTCCAGGTAGCGGGTGCGGATCTCCTGCACACGCCGCCGGGACAGGGGGATGCGCTCCCCGTTGGTCAGCACCGCATCGGTATTCTCCAGACGACGGATGAACTTATAGTTGACCAGATAGCCCTTGTGGATGCGCAGGAACCCCTTTGGGGACAGGGCCTCCTCCAGGTCGGCCATGGAGCGGCGCACCGGGATCGGTTCCGGCTGGTTGGCTGCGTGGAGCAGCTGGGCCTTGTCGTTGCCCTCGATGTAGAGGATGGTGTCCAGGGGGACGGCCACCGTCTTATCCCGGTTCTGGATGACCAGCTGGGCCCGCTCCTCCCGGGGGCGGTTTTTCATCCACTGGGCGATGACGGCGGGGGCGTCCTCCAGGAAACGGCTCTTGCGGATGAAGCCGCCGGGATTGGTGCGCAGGGCGTCAAACACCTTGTCCTCCCGGCTGGAGACGAAGATGATGTCCGTCCGGCTGTTGGACGCCCGGAGCTTTTTGGCGAAGGTGATGCCGTCCATCCCCGGCATGTCGATGTCCAGAAACAGCAGCTCGAACTCCTGCTCCTGCATCCGACGCTCCAAATCCCGGGGGCGGCGGAACAGCTCCACCTCGGCAGTGATGCCGTGCTTGCGGAAGGTGCTGATAATGGCTCCGGAGACCACGCTCAGGATACCCGCATCATCGTCACAGATGGCAAGATACAGCTTATCCATCCTCTCGTCCCTCCTCCAGGTAGAGCATGACGTCTGCAAGGAAAATTCCGTCCCGGAGGTCGAACTTGACGCTTCCCTGGTAGCGCTCCGCCACATTGCGGATAATCTTTGTTCCATAGCCATGGAGCTTTTGATCCTCCTTTGTGGTGTGCAGGGACAGCACCCGTCTGGGCGGCAAGTCGGTCCGCACCGGGTTGGTCACCCGCAGGAACAGATAGTCCTGCTGAGGCCGGATGAGCACCCTGACGGTGGGCGACTCCGCCCCGGACTGGGCCGCCGCCTCGATGGCGTTGTCCATCAGATTGGACAGCAGACTGCAAAGCTGGGTCTCCTCATAGGGCAGGGTGGGCGGCACGATGATCTGGGCGTCGATCTCCACCCCCCGGTTCCGGGCCTGGCAGATGGCGTGGTTCATGACAGCGTTGATCACATCGTTGCCGCACTCGACAAACTGAAACAGCTCCTCCGTCTCACCGGAGACGGTGTGCAGGTAGCTCTTCAGCTTCTCATATTCGCCCTGCTCCGCCAGCACCTGGAGATAGGCCAGGTGGTTTTTGATTTCGTGGCGGATCTGGTGCATCTCCTCATAGTTGTCCCGGGAAAATTGGAGCAGCTCCTCCTCCAGCGCCTCCTTGTGGCCGATGGCCACCAGCTCCAGGTTGCGCTCATACTCCTGGTTGACGATGTAGAACATATAATAGCTCATCAGCTCGATGATCCAAAGACAGGCCATCGTGGGTACATTGAACGCCCGGCTCACCTCCACCGCCTCGGACAACAGCATTAAAAGCCCACTGAGCATTGAGGTCACCACCACCAGCCAGACAGTGTATCTGGGGATAAAGGTCAGCTTTTCCGTGGAGTACCGCCGCAGAAACAGCACCACCAGCGCCGTGGCAAGGATCATCACCACAGAGGTCAGGTGCTCCGCCCAGGTGTACTCAGCGTTGATGTTATCCTTGATCAGCTCTCCGATGGGCTCGGACACGGGGATCATGAGCAGGGTGCTGGAGTAGTAGACGAAGCTGCGCACAATGCGGGTCACCGGCTTATACCGGCTGATAAAGAGCGCATAGACCGCCAGTATTACAGCCATCATGGAGCGATCCATCCAGCTGTGGCCAAAAATCATATAATAGACGCTGCAATACAAAACGCTCAACAGCCAGAACAGGGCGCACTCCCCCGCCTTCCGGACGATGCCCCTGGGCGTCAGCTGAACATCGTTGAGCACCAACACCAGGCCGATCACATAGGCGATGGATGTTGCCACGTAGCCCGGGCCAAAGGATCGTGCGATATAATAGGTCTGAAAATAGTCCAGCATACGATGTCCCCCCCCTGTCAGGATGACAATATTATACACTGAAAACGGGGAACAGGCAACGTATTTTGTACAATTTTGTAAAAGCACAGCCCTGATCGGCAGACAGAACCACCACTTTCTGTCCGCCAACCAGGGCTGCCCTGTCGGTCTGCGCGATCCATTCATGCAGGAGGAGAACGTGAGAAAATCGGCTTTAGGGAAGCAACCTCACAGCACAGACATCCGGCTCCCTGGTCGGGAGTCTCCGCAGAGGGACGTTTCAGAACACATCCCCCTGCGGACAGCCCCGACGGGCTGTCCACTCCCGCCTCCCGGTGAGGGGAGGCGGGGCGAAACGGTTTTGCTTATCCGGGGAAGCCAAAGCTCATGGCCTCAGTGACCTGAGCGGTGGCGCCCTCGGCAGGGGCGGTGTAGCCGGAGACCTGGTTGACAGTGACGGTGACGTTGTACACGTCCTCCACCGTCAGCTCGTCAGCGCCCAGATCGGCGGCGGTCAGGTTGATGGGGTCGGAGGTGGCGGACTCGTCACGGTAGACCTCCTCGCCCGCCTCGTTGGTGACGGTGAGGGTGAAGGTCTGGGCGACGTCGTCCCCCGGGGTGATGGTGATGTCCACGGAGACGGTGCCGTCCCCGTCCTCGCCGTCGCCGGTGTTCCAGTTGGCGGAGACGGAGGCAGAGGCCATCAGGGTGGAGCTGCCGGAGACGGAGGCCTCAGAGGAGCTGTAGCCGTCGCCGGAGGCCACCACATAGGCGATGTAGTCGCCGGCCAGCAGCGTCTCGTCGGCGATGGTGCCGGAATAGCTGTTGGTGTCGTCGGCGCTGATCTTGTCAGACTGGAAGCTGGCGGAGTTGCCCTCCTCGCCGTCGGTCACGGGGTAGACACGGATGTAGTAGAAATCTGCGCCCTCCGCTCCGGTGAAGGAGTAGTCCAGGCTCTCAAAGTCGAAGGTGAAGTCGGTGACCTCGGCCAGGGGGGTCAGATCGGAGTCGTCCACCACCACGTCGTCCGGGCTGCTATAGACGGTGATAATGCCGGAGTCGCTGTCGCTGGCGGAGTCGGAGGAGCCGGAGCTGCACCCGGCCAGAAGCGCCATACACAGCAGCAGGCTGAGCACCAGCGCTGAGATTTTTTTCAAAGAGTTCATGGTTTTCCTCCATTTCTCAGTGGATTTGAATGGGTCTGGGGCTGGCCCCGGGCAGAGCCCGGAGCCAGCGTCCCGGTCATGCCAGGGCGAAAATGGCGTAGATCAGCATCACCACTGCCAGGATGATGGTGGAGGCGTTGAGCTCCTTCCGGTCCTTTCCGGCGGCCTTGACGATGACATAGGCCACGCAGCCGATGGCGACGCCCAGGGCGATGTTGCCCAGGAAGGCCCCGGCCACCACGGTGGCGATGAAGGGCAGGTACTCAGCCAGCTTGGAGAAGTCCACCTTCCGGACGCCCTTGAGCAGGCCTGCGCCCACCAGGACCATGATCAGGTCGGCGAACACGAAGGTATCCTGGACATAGGCGGCCAGCTTGGTCTCGGTCTCCTCGATCCACATACCCACGCCGTTGGTGCCGGTGGCAAAGAACATGATGAAGATCCAGGAGAACATGGCGATCAGATAGCCCACAGCGGCGGCCAGGGAGCTCAGGCCGGTCTTGCCGCCGTCGCTGGCATCCACGGAGGACTGCGCGCCCACGGAGGTGGGAGATGCGCCCAGGATGGGGGCGGCCACGTTCAGGGCAGCGCCGATGGTCAGGGCCTTGGACTCGCCCTCGGCGGCGTAGTCGGCGTCCTCATAGTCGCCGGCCACGGCAGCGGCCTTGGTGTAGCCCAGGTTGGTGTACAGGCCCATGAACAGGAAGATCAGGATACCCTGCACGAAGAGCAGCGGTACGGAGCCGGTGTAGGCGCTGAAATCTGTGCCCTCGGTGAACAGTGCACCGATGTTCAGGGACTGGAGACCGGCGACGATGTTATAGGGGCTTGCGCCGTCGGTGGCGACCACCAGGTTCAGCCGCTGATACACCACCACGGAGGCGGTCTGGCCGCCCAGGAAGCTGTCCATGTAGAACAGGATGCCGCCGACCCACATGCAGGCAATGAGGATGCCGAAGGTCTTGGTGGCGGAGCGCTTCACCTTGAATGCCTTAAAGAGCAGGTAGACGACGGTGGCTCCGATCATCAGCCAGAAATAGAAGTTGTTCAGCGTGGTCAGGCTGGAGGCGGAGACCAGAGTCCCCTCGCTGATGATGCCCGCATTCTGGAGACCGGTAATGACGATGTACAGTCCCATAGCCACGGGCAGCGCCTTCTTCACGCCGTCGGGGATGGCGTCCACCAGGACCTTCCGGGCGGGCGTGACCACCACGATCAGGTAGACGATAGCGGCCACGAAGGTCACCAGCATCAGGTTGGCGTAGGTCAGGCCGGTGTCCACCCCAAGCATGGAGATGAGGATGGTGCTCAGGCCCATGCTGGCGCTCTGCACCAGAGGCAGGTTGCACAGGGCCCCCAGGAGGACGGTGCCTGCAAAGGCGATGAGGGTGACGGCCAGGTAGGAGCCGGCATAGTTGCCGTAGGCCGTGCCGATGATCTGAGTGTTCATGATCAGGGCGCACACCGAGATGAAGAACGCACCCAGACCGGCCCAAATTTCGCCGCTCATGGTGGAGCCACGCTCGGTGAAGTGGAACACCTTGTCCAAGGCTCTGCTGATGGCGCCCGGCTCCTTCTCCGGGATGACGATGGTGTCTCCTCCGGCGGCCACGGCCTCACCGGAGGCGGTGGCATACTTCTTTTTGTTTACCGCAGGCAGGATGAAGCAGGCGATGGCGGTGACCACGATACCGGCCCCCAGGATCACGTTGCCTGCGATCCAGAAGTTCTTCCAGCTCTCGTCCTTGGTGACGGTGACGCTGCTGGCACTGGTGCCGCCGGTATGGCAGTACTGGTAGAGCATGTGCTTTGCCGCCTGGCGGAGCAGATACCGGCCGTAGTTGGTGGCGGTGGAGTTGCCCTCATACTCATAGTAAGCAGAGACTGCGCTGCCACCCAGCTGGCCCTCCACGCCGCCGAACAGGCCCGCGCCGGGAGACATGACCCAGGCGTAGGGGCCGACGCCGTCGGTGATGACCATGCCGTTGAAGCCCCACTCGCCTCTCAGAATGTTCTTGTACAGGCCCTGATGGAACATGGAGATGCCGTCCCGGTTCAGGGAGCCCATGATGCCCAGCGCGCCCTCGCCGTAGACGAAGCTGCCGGTGTCCGTCTCCTCATCGTACACGTAGCTGTACTTGACGGAGATCTCGTAGTCCTTCAGGTAGATCTCACGGGCCGCCTGCTCAGAGAACCAGGTGATGGCGCCGTCGCGGTTGGTGTCGTTATCGTTCAGGGCCATGTGCTTGATGAACACGGAGATGCCCTGGCTCTGGATGCCGGAGACCTCGGCTGCGCCGATGGTGCCGCCCAGGAAGCCGTCCTCGGAGAAGTACTCGAAGTTACGTCCGCCGAAGGGAGTGCGGTGGGTGTTCATAGCGGGGGCGTATGCGCCGCTCAGACCGTTCTTGATGGACTGGTGTGCATAGACGACGCCCATCTTGTACAGCAGGTTGGGGTTCCAGGTGGAGGCGTTGACCACAGCAGAGGTGAACCAGGTGCTGGTGCCATAGGAGTTGTTGCCGTTGCCCGCCTCGCCGGGGCCGTCCACCACGCTGGTCTGCTCCTTGTTCACAGACTCGATGGCCGGGGTCTGCCAGCCCATGCTGCTGGCGGCGGTGATGTCCTCATCCAGGGAGAGCTGGTCCACCAGATAGGCCCAGATCTCGTTGTCGTAGTCCACTTCCTTCAGAATGGGGCAGTTCACGTCCAGCCGCATGGAGGTCTCCTCCGTGGTGAGCTGGTAGTTGCCGTCCGCATCCTGAACCGGGTCGCCGTTGTCGTCCACGACCACATAGTAGACCTTGTCGTTTTCAATGACGTGGTTTTCGTACACGTCGTCATACAGGTAGCGCTCGTCGTCCTGGGTCAGCCCCTCCCAGTTCTCCTCCTCGGAGTAGGCCAGGTAGCTGGCGCCGCCGACGTATTTCGTGACCGTCTTGGTCACCTTGACGCCGTTTTCATAGGTCTCATAGGTGTACTCCGAGGTGCCAAGGGCGGGAGTGGCCAGGGCGGCCGTGGCGCTCTCGAACAGCTCCTCGGTGTAGCAGTTGGACTCGTGCTCCATGATGGTGGCCATGCCGCCGGCGAAGTCGCTGCGGTCCAGATAGCCGTCCAGCATATTGCCGTCGCCGGCGTCCACGTCGCTGAGGGCCACGGTGGCGACGGTCTCGTCGGTGTCCCGTGCGCCCACGCCGCTGGTGGAGTCGTCATAGTAATAAGAAGAATCCAGCGTGGCGGTGACCGGGTCAGTGGCGTCGTTGTGGGCGTCCTCGCCGATGTGGAAGATGTACTCGCCCGTCTCCAGGACGTAGCAGCCGTGGCCGTAGCTGTCGAAGGAGGCCAGGTCGTCGGTGCTGAAGGTGATGGAGACCTCCTCGCTCTCGCCGGGGGCCAGCTCGCCGGTCTTGGCATAGCCGATGAGCACCTTGGAGGACTTCTGGAGCCCGGTGCCGCTGATGCCGCAGGTGTCGTCGGTGTTGTAGGGGGCCTCCATGTACAGCTCCACCACCTGCTTGCCGCTGTAGGTGTCGCCGGTGTTGGTCACCTTGACGGTGATGCTGTTGCTCCCGTGGGCCTCCAGGCTCACGTCAGAGGCGGTGACCTCCTCCGAGAAGGTGGTGTAGCTCAGGCCGTAGCCGAAGGGGTACTGGACGACCTCGTCATAGCCGGAGGCGGTGCCGTTCTTCCACTCGTGGGTGGTGAAGGCCTCCGAGTCGAAGTAGCCCTCTGCGTCCGCCGTCTCATAGAAGCGGTAGCCGACGTAGATACCCTCCTCGTACTGGTAGTAACCGAAGTTGCTGGACTGGTCAAAGCCGGTGACGATGGATTCCACGTTGGTGTACTTGTTGTCGTCGTTGTTGTAGAAGGAGGGCATGGTGGACATATCGTAGGCATAGGTGTCCGCCAGCTTGCCGGAGGGAGTCACGTCGCCCACCAGGATCTGGGCCACGGCCACCAGTCCGGCCTCGCCGGGATGTCCAATCCACAGGCAGGCATCCACGCCGTACTCCTCCTGCTCGATCTCGCCCAGCTCCAGGGCGGCGGAAGAGTTGATGAGGACGATGACCGTCTCATAGTTCTCGTTGCAGAACTTGAGCAGGTCCTTCTCATCCTCGCTGAGCTGGAGGTAGGTGGTGCCGGTGGAGGCCACGCCGTCCCCGTCATAGTCCATGGTAGGGGATGCGCCCTCAGCGCCGGAGCGGCCAAAGGTGACGATGACCACGTCGTTGTAGCCGTCGGCCATAAAGTCGTCCTTGTCCCGCTCGTAGACCTCTACGGCGAACTCGTTGACCCGGGTGTAGCCGCCCCAGTCGCCGGAGCCGTAGTTGTCCTTGTTGTCGGCGTACTCGCTGCCGGAGAAGGTGGCCAGCTCGCCGGTGCCGGTGTGGCCGTAGTAGTCCTCGGTGGTGTCCATGTTGCGGCCACCGCCTACCGCCTGCTCCAGCCACTCCCAGGCCTTCTCGTTCACGTCCAGGTACAGCTCGGTGCTGACGCTGTCGGAGCCGTCGTCCTTGGTGCCGGTAAAGGCCTCGTACATGGTGTAGGTGTACTCGTCGTACTTGCCGCCGGCAGAGCCGGTGCCGCCGTTGATGTAGTTATAGGACATGGCGCCCAGGATGGTTACCTTGGTGCCCTTTTCCAGCGGCAGGGTGTTGTTCTCGTTGCGGAGCAGGACTGCGCCCTCTCCCTCCAGCTCGGTGACCATCTCCCGGCCTTCGGCCAGGGCCTCGTCGTCCGTGAGAACGGCGGTGGAGTCGTCGGTACTGGTGACGGTGGTGCCGCCGCCCAGATAGCTGGAGAGGGTGTCGCCGAAGCTGCTGAGCAGGACGTTCATCAGCAGAATCACCACCAGCAGGACGGCGATGATCGTGATGCCCGGTACGGCGCGTCGGTTGTTTTTCATGGTTCGTTCTCTCCTTTCAGATAAAGGTCGCTTGCAGGCTTTGCTTTCCTTCTGCCCTCCCTTCCGTGTCAGTTCGCTGACGTCTCCCTTTCAGGCACGTTTCAGGTATAGATATGGTAACATTCTGTTCAAAACGCCTCAACAAAACAGCCTCAAACGGCGCTCTCTCGGCGAAACCGGTCCCCCTCTCCGGCGCAAACGGCAGGTTTTGGGGCGCAAACGGCGTGGAAGGGGCGCAAATGGGCCTCTGTTTTCACCGTTTGCACCGGTTTCTCCGGATGACTGATTCGCCTGTTGTCGGCCCGGTTGCAATCAAACCGCCGGGAGATGACGGCGGTTCATCATCTCCCGGCGGGATATATGGCTTATATGCTGTTGGGGTGCTGCATGGAAGCAATTGACCTTTTTGCCGCTGCGGACGGTGATTAAATCGAACTGACCGGCTGTGCAGTAGCAAGGGAGAAACTAACGTTTTCCGTTCTTTGCAGAGATGAATGTGTGAAAAATACCCTTGGCTGACCCGGAGGCCCTCGCTGTCGTTACGCAAGATATGGAGGCATTTGCTCAGGTTTTACGAGCAGGAACGGGGTATTCTCCGCTTCTATCATCTCAATATCCCGGCGATGGTGAACGGTCTGCATGACCTGGCTGCTCCCTGGAAGGAATATACTTCGGAGATGACGGCGGTGCTGGGTGCCGGGCAGTTCAGCACAGAGGATGAGCTGGACGAGGTAATCTCCTATGGCAGTATGATGGCTGGCAGTAAAGGACGCATTTATACTTTTTTCTCTGAGCAGCACACCATGATGTATCTTGTAAAGGGCACTTTAGTAGGACCCGAAATACATCATGGCTG
>JAJQFJ010000057.1:52406-90195 GCA_021201185.1 Clostridiales bacterium | reverse complement strand
GGCTCGGGGATAGTGCTGTCCGGGAGGGTGCTTCCCCCCTTCTTGCTGCCCTTGCCGATGCTCTCGGCGTTGTGCTCGATCTCCTCGGTAATCTGCTGGTCATAGTCGCTGCCGCAGCGCTCCTTGATGAACTCCACGATCTGGGAAATCTCCTCCTCGGAGATAAAGCAGCCCTGGACCCGCTGGGGCTTGCCGGAGCCCACAGGGCTGAACAGCATGTCGCCGTTGCCCACCAGCTTCTCCGCCCCGGTGGTGTCCAGAATGATGCGGGACTCCAGACCGGAGGCCACGGACAGGGCGATACGGGAGGGGATGTTGGCCTTCATCAGGCCGGTGATGACGTCGGTGGAGGGCCGCTGAGTGGCGATAATGAGGTGCATTCCGGCGGCACGGCCCATCTGGGCGATGCGGCAGATGGATTCCTCCACCTCCTTGGCGGAGACCAGCATCAAATCCGCCAGCTCGTCGATGAAGATGACGATCTGGGGCAGGGGGTGCTCCTCCTCAGCGGCGTCCGGGTCGTTGGACACCTGGAGGTTATAGCTCTCCAGGTCCCGGACGTGGCGTTCGGAGAACAGGCGGTAACGCTTGAGCATCTCGGTGACCGCCCACTGGAGGGAGCCTGCGGCCTTCTTCGGGTCGGTGACCACTGGGATGAGCAGATGGGGGATGCCGTTGTAAACGCTCAGCTCCACCATCTTTGGGTCGATCATGATGAGTCGCACCTGGTCCGGGCTGGACTTGTACAGCAGAGAACAGATGATGGAGTTGGTACAAACCGACTTGCCGGAGCCGGTGGTGCCTGCGATGAGCATATGGGGCAGCTTGGAGATGTTGCCCACCACGTTCCGGCCGGAGATGTCCTTGCCCACGGCAAAGGCCACGTTGGACTTGTGATTCTGGAACTCCGGGGAGTCGATGACCTGCCGGATGGCCACCGGAGTGACCAGCCGGTTGGGGACCTCTACCCCCACTACCAGGCTCTTGCCTGGGATGGGTGCGATACGCACAGACTGGACCCCCAGAGTCAGGGCGATATCATCCGCCAGGTTGGTGACCTTGCTCAGCTTGACTCCCCGCTCCAGCTCCAGCTCGTAGCGGGTGACGGTGGGACCCCGGACGGCCCCCACCACATGGGCGTCCACCCCGAAGTCCTGGATGGTGCCGCTGAGCTTCTCCTGCACGTCCCGCAGCTCGTTCTGGGCGGCAGCGGCCTGCGGAGCGGCCTTGCCCATCCCCAGCAGCTCCACCGGGGGATGGACGTACTCCTGGACGGCGTGCTGTTCCATGCTCTCGTCCAGCTCCTTCGCCACCTGGGCGGCGGCCTGAGCCCGCTCTTTGGCCCCGTTTTGCTTCTGATTCAGCAGGATGTCGGCGGGCTTTTCCACCGGAACCTCCGGGGAGCCCACGTCAGGGCTGCCCTTGACCCGGTAGTCTCCGGCAGGCTCCTCCACCTCCGGCGTCTGAGGGTCGAAGAATTTGTCGATAAAGCTCTCCTTCTTCTCCTCCATGAGGGGGGCGTTATCCTTCTTCCGGAAGATGGGCATACGCCCGGTGCCCTGGTCCTCATAGGTGGGGGCAGGCTCGGCAGCCGGGGCCTCCGGGGCGGGAGACGGGGTCTCCTCCGTTGGCGTGTCCGTATTGTCCACAGGGATGTCGATCTGGGTGCGTCTGCTCCGTTTGCTTCGGGGGGTGACGGCGGAGACCGGCTGCCGGGCGGGGCGGCTCTTCGGCTCCGGCTCCTCGTCGTAGCCGTACTCCTCCGCCAGGTCCGCCTGATAGGCCTCCTCCTCCACGATGCGCTGCTCCCGGCGCTCTCTCATGCGGTCGTTGGCCGACCGGATGCTGCGGAGCAGGTCTGCGGGGGTGGTCCGGGTCAGGATGAGCACTATGGCAAACAGGGCCAGGATACAGATGGGGATGGCCCCGAACCGGCTGAACGCGGTCACCAGCAGATTGGCCAGGGCTCCGCCCAGGGTGCCGCCGGAGGTCATCTCCAGCCCACGGCTCCACAGCTCCGGGAACATGCTCCACTGGAGGGCATAGCCGCCGCTCCAGGTGATGCACTGCACCAGAGCGCCCACAATGGTGGGAGTCACCAGGGCGGAGACGGTGCGCAGGCGAACGGGCATCCCGTTGTGGAGGATGAGGACGATGGCCGCCCAAAGCAGCATCACCGGCGTCACCCAGTAGCCGTAGCCGAACAGGCCCCGCTCCAGCTGGACCAGCAGGTCGATGACCACCGCCTGGATGTTGAAATATCCAAAGGCGGAGAACACTGCCAGGGCGAAGCAAACGGCTCCCCCGATCAGCCGGGGACGATAGTCCGGGCGGCGCTTGGCGCTCCGCTTCCCGGAGGTCCTTTTGGCAGAGGCAGTCTTTTTGGTGGAGGAGGTTTTGTCCTTTGCCGTGGACGTCCTCTTTTTGCCGGAGGCGGCAGATGTGGATTTTTTCTTTGTGGTCGTTGCCATAGGTATAGATCCTCTCGCAGAAAGGGTGATGGGTTTTGAGTGGGGAAAGCGGGCCTCTGCGTGTTCGCCGTAATATTGTGCTCGTCGAGAGTGCGTGCCGCACCCCTCCACCGGCTTACGCCGGTCCCCCTCCCCTTTCAGGGGAGGTAGGGGACAGCGGTCTCTTTTGGCTCCCCTGAAAGGGGAGCTGTCGCCGCAAGGCGACTGAGGGGTGCAGCAGGCACTTTCAACTTGCCGAAATCTCTCGGCGAATCCGTACCGGTCCTCTGCGAATTCACCTCAAAGCGGCAGAGGGCGGCCGCTACTGCTCCCTATCCTATCACACTTTCCTTCGTTTTGCAAACAGTCCCTTGTTCCGTCCGAGAACGGCTCATTCCCCGTCCGGCTGCTGCCCGTCGTGGGCCTGCCACTGGCACTCCGTCAGCCGGAAGTCGGAGAACACCGCCCGGAAGGAGGAATCCTCCGGGGAGCAGGCGTAGACCCCGAAGCGGACCGTCCCGGTCCCCCGGTGCAGATGGCAGATGCGCATTTGCCGGAAGGGCACGCCGTCCTCCGAGCACTCGATACAGTAGTCGTCCTGTCTCCGGCTGAGACGGTACCACATGACCTTCACTGTGGCGGGGATGTCGGTGGTCGCCCAGTCGGAATAGCCCAGGTTGGTGACCACGCTGCCCAGCCGCTGAAAGGCGTCGTTTTCGTACTCCACCGAGCCCTTCAGCCAGTTTTCACTGTCCAGGTACATGGCTACCCCGCACTGGTCGAAGCGGTGATGGCTGCCGGTGAAGTCCGTTTTGACGATGAAGCTGAAATAGGGCTCCGCCGTCTCCGCTTGCAAGACGGGGGCGTTGTCGTTCTGGAAGTGGTAATAGGTCCGCTGCCACAGGTCGGTGTGGGGCTCGGTGACGATCTCCACCTGGTCTGTCCAGACGGTGTACTCCTTTGGCGCTCTGGTCCAGCGGAAGTTGGTCAGATTCATGTTGTGTACCTCCTCATTGTGTTCGGACACGACATCGGCACCCCTTCCGAGGTGCCGGTGCGGTATTCCTTTATTTGTTCAGAAAGAAAAAGATGGCGGACAGGATGATGGTCAGGGCCCCCACGCCCCAGCAGTAGTAGGCGAAGTTGCCGAACCGGCCCTGGTCGGTGAGCTTCTTCACCACGCCGATGGCGAAGTAGCCGCTCATGGCGGCCACGCAGACCCCCACGATGTACACCGGCAGCAGGGACCAGTCGATGCCCGCCTGGAAGGCGTCCACCAAGGACAGGAGGTTGGCCCCGATCACCGCCGGGATGCTCAGCAGGAAGGAGTAGCGCACGGCAAACTTCCGGTCAAAGCCCAGCAGCAGCCCCGCCGAGATGGTGGCCCCGGACCGGGAGAGACCGGGGACGGTGGCCACCACCTGGGCACAGCCCACCAGCAGCGCGTCCACCAAGGTGGCCGAGCGCACCGTCTTTCTCCCCTTGGCCAGACGGTCAGAGAGAAAGAGCAGCAGTCCGGTGATGATCAGCGCCACGCCTACGAACCAGGTGTTGTCGTAGAGGGCCTCGATCCGGCTCTTGACGGGCAGGATGAGAAACAGTGGCAGGGTCCCCACCACGATCAAAAGCAGCATCCGCCGCAGGGACAGGGACTGGGCGTTGGGCCGGGACCTGCGCCGGCCCGCCAGCTCCAGGCACATGTCGCCAAACTCCACCGCCATCCCTCGGATGTCCTTCCAGTAATAGACAAAGACGGCAATCAGGGTGCCCAGGTGGAGCAGCACGTCGAAGAACAGGCTGCCCTGCTCCGCCGTCTGAAGTCCGAAGAAGTTTTGGAACAGGGACAGATGGCCCGAGCTGGAGATGGGCAGGAACTCCGCAAGGCCCTGGATCAGACCCAGGAGGATGGATGTGAGAAAGTTCATAAATGTGCCTCCTTTCAGAGGGAGCGGGCGGAAACGATGTCCGGTTACGCCTCAAAAACGGCCTTCATGGCCTTGTAGGTCATATAGCAGTCCAGCTTGGAGGTGACCTCAAAGGGAGAGTGCATAGCCAGCACCGGGGTGCCTGCGTCGATGGTGTCGATGTTGCGGTTGGCCATGAACATGGCGACGGTGCCGCCGCCGCCCTCGTCCACCTTGCCCAGCTCGGCCATCTGCCAGATGACCCCGGCCTTGTCCAGGGTCCGGCGGACCTGACCCACCAGCTCGGCGGAGGCGTCGGAGGAGCCGCTCTTGCCCCGGGAGCCGGTGTACTTGCACAGGCCCACACCCTGATTCAGGAAAGAGGCGTTGCTCTTGTCAAACACCTCGGCGAAGTTGGGGTCATAGGCCACGGTGACGTCGGCAGACAGGCAGAAGGACTTCTCGTAGCAGTCCCGCAGCTGGACCCCCTGGGCGGCGCAGAGACGGGCCACGAAGGTGTCGAAGGCCTGGGACTCCATGCCGCTGACACCGATGGAGCCGATCTCCTCCTTGTCCGCCAGCATGGCGATGCAGGTGCGCCGGGGGGTGCCCAGCTCCAGCAGAGCGGAGAGAGCGGCGTAGCCGCACACCCGGTCATCCTGGCCGTAGGCCCCGATCATGGAGCGGTCCAGACCCACGTCCACCGCGTCAAAGGCGGGGACGGCGCACAGCTCGGCGGAGATAAAGTCCGCCTCGGTGATGCCGTACTTCTCGTTGAGCAGCTTGAGCACCGCCAGCTTCACCCGGTCGCTGCCGTCGTCGTCCGGCAGGGGTTTGGATCCGATGAGCAGGTTGAGCTGCTCCCCCTCGATGCCCTGGAACAGGGGCTTGTGGGACTGCTTATCCGCCAGATGGGGCAGCAGGTCGGGAATAGTCAGCACCGGGTCGCCGGGGTCCCTGCCGATGGAGACCTTCACCTGGGTGCCGTCCGCCCGCTCCACCACGCCGGTGAGCAGCAGGGGGATGGACACCCATTGATACTTACGGATGCCGCCATAGTAGTGGGTCTTGAGGGTGCACAGGCCGGAGTCCTCGGTCACCGGACGGGGCTTTAAGTCCAGACGGGGGGAGTCAATGTGGGCCGCGCCGATGACGACGCCCTTCTCCAGCGTCTCCTGGCCGATGACCGCCAGCATCAGGGCCTTGCCCCGGTTGTTCCAGTACACCCGCTCACCCGGCCGGAGGCTCTGACCGGGCTCATAGGCCCGGAAGCCCTCCGCCTCCGCCAGAGCGATGGCAGTCTCCACGCACTCCCGCTCCGTGCGGCCGTGGTTGAGGAAATCCTTGTAGTTCTCACAGTACCCGTTGATGTCGGTCAGCTCCTCCGGGGAGATGCGGTCATAGCCGTTCTTCCCGTTCAGCAGCAGTTCCTCTCTCAGCTTCTTCTGTTCAGACATGGTTTGCGCTTCCTTCCTGAAATGTTGATTCTGTGTGTTATTCAAACAGCAGTTCCCAGAACAGGTCCTGACATTTGGCGCGGAACGCCTCCTGGGTGCTGTCGTTGACCAGTGTATGTGCGCAGTGGTCGGAAAACCACTCATCCGGCCTCTGGGCGTGGACCCGGGCCAGGGCGTACTCCCGGGTGATGCCCTCCCGCTTCATAATGCGGCGGACCCGCTCCTCCTCCGGGGCGACGATGGCCACCGTGGTGTCGCAGAGCAGCTCGCCCCCGGACTCAAACAGGGCTACGGCGTCGATGGCAACTCCTACCAGCCCCTCGTCCCGGGCGTCGGCGATCTCCAGCCCCAGCCGGGAGAGGATGTATTTGTGGCAGATGCCGTTCAGGTCCCGGAGGGCCTTGGGGTCCTGCCAGACCATGCCCCCCAGCTTTTTCCGGTCCAGAGTCTCCCCGTCGAACACGGGGCCAAACCGGGCGGTGATCTCCCGGCGGAGGGTGGCGTTCTCCGCCAGCAGCCGGTGGTAAATTTCGTCGCAGTTGAGCACCCTGGCCCCCATCCGCTCCAGCTCCCGGAGGGCGGTGGTCTTGCCCGCCCCGGTGGGGCCGGTGACGCCGATGACCCGGGTCTGGCCGCTGCCCACCGGGACGGTGTGAAAGCCTGCCGCCTTTTTCAGCCGGTTCCCTACCGCCAGTCCCAGCCCCCGCCGGTCGGGACACTGGGCCAAAATCTCCTTCACGTTGGTCCGGTCAAAGGAGCGGAGGGCGGAGAACACCCGACGGGCCTGCTCCCGCTTGTCCCCCACGGGGCCCAGGGAGGCGGTCACGGACCGGGGGAACCGGTCCCGGTATTCCTCAAAGCAGATGACCCCGGTGCCCGGCCCGGCGGCCCGGGCGATGGCGGCAGCCGTGGCCTCCGGGGTCCCCTCATAGACGGTGACGGGTGCCTTTGGAGCATAGTGCCGGTACTTCATCCCCGGCGCTCTGGGGCGCTCCGCGGCCCCCATCTGACGCTGAACGGCGGGGTCGATCTGTATCTCCCCGCAGACCTCCTCCAGCGCCTCCAGAGACATTCCGCCGGGTCGGAGCAGCCGGGGCGGGGTGACGGTCAGGTCCAGGATGGTGGACTCCACCCCCACCTGGCAGGGACCGCCGTCCACCACACCGGCGATCTTCCCCCCCACGTCCTCCAGCACCTGGGCTGCGGTGGTGCAGCTGGGTCGGCCGGAGGTGTTGGCGGAAGGGGCGGCGATGGGCCGGTCTACCGCCCGGATGATGGCCTGGGTCACGGGATGGTCCGGGCAGCGGATGCCCACCGTGTCCAGTCCGCCGGTGGTCCGGTCGGGGACGATGGGATTCCGCTTCAAAATCATGGTCAGCGGCCCGGGCCAGAAGGTCTGCGCCAGCTCATAGGCCAGGGGCGGGATGTCCCGGCAGTACCGGTCCAGCCAGGCGATGTCGTTCACCACATGAATGATGAGCGGATTGTCCGAGGGACGGCCCTTGGCCCGGTAGATGGCGGCCACGGCGGCAGCGTTCAGGGCGTCCGCTCCCAGGCCGTAGACCGTCTCGGTGGGCAGCCCCACCAGCTGCCCTTCCCGGAGCAGCTTTGCCGCCTGGGCGATCTCCGCCTCATGCCCCTCCGGGGAGGGGATGGAAAACAGTTTTGTCTGCATGAGCAGGTCTTCTTTCTCTGTGATAGCCCCTGTCGGGAAAATGGGGGAAGGTTTCACCTTCCCAGCTCGGCCAGCAGCTCCGCCTGCCGGGCGGCGGCCAGGGCGTCGATGATGCCGTCCAGGTCCCCGTCCATGACGCTGTCGATCTGATAGAGGGTCAGGCCGATGCGGTGGTCGGTCACCCGGTCCTGAGGAAAGTTATAGGTCCGTATCTTCTCGTTGCGCATACCGGCCCCCACCTGGCTTCTTCGCTCCTGGGAGACGGAGTCCGCCTGCTCCTGGGCCTTCTGCTGCCAGAGGCGAGAGCGTAGAATTTGAAGTGCCTTCTCCTTGTTTTGCAGCTGGCTCCGCTGGTCCTGGCACTCCACCACCATGCCTGTGGGGAGATGGGTCACCCGGATGGCGGAGGAGGTCTTGTTGATGTGCTGCCCTCCCGCCCCGGAGGAACGGAAGGTGTCGATGCGCAGGTCCTTCCGGTCCAGCTGGAAGTCCACCTCGTCCACCTGGGGCAGGACCGCCACGGTGGCGGTGGATGTGTGGATACGGCCGCCGGACTCCGTCTCCGGCACCCGCTGGACCCGGTGGACGCCGCTCTCGAACTTCATCCGGGAGTAGGCCCCGGGGGTCTCAATGGTGAAGATCAGCTCCCGGACGCCCCCCAGCTCCGTCTCGTTGGCGCTGACCACCTGGAGCTGCCAGCCCTTCCGGTCGGCGTACATGGCGTACATCCGGTAGAGGGAGTGGGCGAACAGAGCCGCCTCCTCTCCTCCGACCCCTGCCCGTATCTCCACGATGACGGGCTTGTCGTCGTTGGGGTCTTTGGGGAGCAGCAACAGCTGCAGCCGGCGGTTGAGGTCCTCCAGCCGCTCCTTCCCCTCCCGCAGCTCCTCCCGGGCCAGCTCCCGCAGCTCCGGGTCAGGCTCGCCCAGCAGCTCCTGGGCGGCGTCAATGGCGGCCTGGGCCGCCTGCTGCTGCCGGTAGGTCTGCACGACCTCCTCGATCTCCGCCAGCTCCCGGTTGAGCCGGGCGACCTCCCCGGCGTCGCTGTAGGTCTCCGGGGCGGAGAGCCTGGCCTGGAGGGCGCTGTAGCGCTGGTCTAGTTGTTCCAGTTTATCCTGCATAGTGCCTCTTGTCGTACCATTTCTGTGAATAGTGAGCCTTATCGGTCCAAAAGGAAGGATTTCACCAGGGCGAAGGCCTCCCGGACGGTGGAATAGATGCGGGAGGGCCAGTCCGGCATAGGGGCGCTCAGCGTGGAGCAGTCCAGCCCCAGCCGTTTCGCCAGCAGCCGCACCCGGGTCAGGTGGAAGCCGTTGGAGACGACGGTCAGGTGTCCCCCGTCTATCCCCTGCTCTGCCAGCAGCGCCGACGAGTATTTCAGGTTTTCCAGGGTGTTGGTGGACCTGTCCTCCAGAAGGACACGGCTCTCGTCTACTCCGTGGGCGGTCAGATAGTCCGCCATGGACTGTGCCTCACTGATGGGCTCATCGTCCCCCTGGCCGCCGCTGACCACGATGACGGGACAGACACCCCGGCTCTCCAGCTCCTCCAGATAGTCCAGAGCGGTGTCCAGCCGCCGCCGGAGGGCGGGAGATGGCTCCTCTCCCCAGATCTTGCAGCCCAGGATGATGACGGCGTCCGGGTCGTCCTTCAAATCGCTGCGGGAACCGGCGATGACGACCCCCTCCAGCACCAGGAAACACCCAAGGCCCACCAGGAGCAGGCCCAACAGGACGCAGGTCAACATGCTCACCCTCCCAGGCGTTCGGACAGGCTTTCCCATCGCTCGTATGCCTCCGTCAGCTCTGTCTCCAGGGCGGACTGCTGCTGCGTCAGCTCCTGGAGCTTTTTATAGTCTGAGGCGTTGGCCTCCATCTCATCGGTGAGGGCGGCGTTCTGTTCCTCCAGACGCTGTATCTGCCGCTCCGTGGCCCGAAGCTCCTTTTCCAGCTGTTTGGTGCCGCCGGTGGGCTTCTCCTTCCGGGGCTTTTTCTCCGTCTGCTGGGGCTTCACGGCGTTGCGCAGTTCTGCCTCCCGGGCCTTTTTCTGCTGCCAGAGCTCATAATTGCCCCGGAAATCGGTGATCTTCCCGTCCTCCAGCATCCAGATACGGGTGGCGAAGCGGTTGATGAAGTACCGGTCGTGGGAGACGAAGAGCAGCGCCCCCTCGTAGGCCTCCACGGCGTTTTCAATCCACTCCCGGGAGGCGATGTCCAGATGGTTGGTGGGCTCGTCCAGCACCAGGAGGTTGATGTTCTTTGCCATGAGCTGGCACAGCTTGAGCCGGGACAGCTCCCCGCCGGAGAGGGCCCCCACCGGCTTGAATACGTCCTCGCCTCGGAAGCGGAAGGCCCCCAGCCGGTCCCTGGCCTCTTGGGCGGAGCAGTTGTCCTCCCAGATGAGGGTGTCCACCAGATTCCGCTCCGGGTGGTCGAACCGGACGATCTGGGGGAGATAGCCTGTCTTGACGGTGGGGCCAAAGCGTATCCTGCCGGTGTCCGGCGTCTCGTCCCCCAGGAGGATTTTCAGAAAGGTGGTCTTGCCGGTGCCGTTGTCCCCTAAGAGGGCGATGCGCTCGCCTCCCAGGACCTCCGCGCTCCAGCCAGAGAAAAGGGTCCGCTCCCCGAAGGACTTGGAGAGGTTGGAGACGGCGAAGAGCATATCTCCCCGGAACTCCCGCTCCCCAAAGCCTGTGGTCATGATCTTTTCCGGGCCGATGGGCTTATCCTGGGTCTGGAGCCGCTGGATGCGCTTTTCCATGGAGAATACCCGTTTATAGGTCTTGTCCTTCCCCTTAAAGGCCCACATCCGCATTTTCTCGGCAGCCTCCTCCAGCTGGGCCACCTTGGCCTGCTCCTTCTCGTACTGGCGGAGCTGCTCCTGATAGCGTCGCTCCTTCTCCACCACGTAGAAGGAATAGTTGCCGGAGTAAAAGCTGGCCCTTCCCCGGTCGATCTCTACGATGCGTTTGACCACCCGGTCGAGGAAATAGCGGTCGTGGGAGATGGCCAGGACGGTGCCCCGGAAGGAGTCCAGATATTCCTCCAGCCATTCTGTGGCCCGGAGGTCCAGGTGGTTGGTGGGCTCGTCCAGGAGCAGGATGTCCGTGTCCTCCAGGATGAGACGGGCCAGGTTCACCCGGGTCTTTTCCCCGCCGGAGAGCTCGTCAAAGCTCTGCTGCCGCATCTCCTGGGAGATCTGGAGGCCGTTACATACCTTTCCCTTCTGGACCTGGGTGCTGTAGCCCCCGGCGGTCAGGTAGGACTGGGACAGGCTGTCGTACCGGGCCAGGGTCTCCCGGTCTGCGTCTCCCCGGGACATCCGCTCCTCCAGGTCGGCCAGCTCCCGCTCTGCCTGTTGGAGGTGGCGAAAGGCGGTGTCCAGCACGTCCTCCACCGAGTAGCCCTGGGGGTAATGGGGGATCTGGGAGATGAGCCCCACCTTTTCCCCAGGGGCCACCGTCACCTGGCCCTCGTCCCAGTCGTACTCCCCGGTGATGATTTTGAACAGGGAGGTCTTGCCGCAGCCGTTTTTGCCCAGAATGCCCACCCGTTCTCCGGCGTTCACCTGAAAGGTCAGTCCGTCCAGCAGGTTCTCCCCCACCTCGAAGGATTTGACCAGGTTTTGTACGGTAATGTCGATCATACAGTATCACTCGCTGGCGGCGAGCCGCTTCAGATAGTCCACCAGCTCTTCAAATTTCATGCCCCGGCTGGCCTTGCATAGGACGACGGAGCCTGGCCGGAGCACCTGGGCCAGCGCCACCTTGGCGCTCTCCTTGTCCGGGCAGTCATAGACCCGCTCCATGCCCGTCTCCCGGGCGCCCCGGGCAATACAGGCGCCCAGCTGACCCACCGTGATGAGACAGTCTATTGTGGAGGCGCCCACAAAGGTCCCCACGCTCTCGTGGAGAACGGGGCCCAAGTTTCCCAGCTCCAGCATATCCCCCAGAACGGCGATACGGCTGCTGCCGGAGTAGTTTACCAGCACATCTACCGCCGCCCGCATGGACTGGGGGTTGGCGTTATAGGTGTCGTTGAGAATGGTCACATCTCCCGGACAGCGCACCACGTCCATCCGCATTTTGGTGGGGACGAAGTCCTCGATGCCAGCCTGAATTTCTTCATTGGTCAGGCCCAGCAGGCAGCCCACCGCCGCCGCAGACAGGGCAGGGTACAGCAGGTGCCGGCCCAGACAGTGGATGGTGGCGGAGAGACTCCCCTCCGGGGTCTCCGTCTCCAGGGCCATGCAGTCCCGGTCCGTCTCGGTGATGGAGGTGCAGCGGAAGGCGCAGCGGTCGCTCTCCCCGTACCAGGTGATGGGGTGGATGAGCACCCCGCCCAGCTTGGACAGAAGCGGGTCGTCGCCGTTGAGCACCGCCATCCCCTCCGGCTTCATGCCATTGAAGATCTCCGCCTTGGCCTGGAGGGTGTTCTCCCGGCTGCCCAGGTTCTCAATGTGGGCGTCTCCGATGTTGGTGATGATGGCGATGTCCGGCTGAGCGATGCGGGTGAGATAGTCGATCTCCCCCATGTGGTTCATGCCCATCTCCACCACCGCCACCTGATGGGAGGCGTTGAGGCCAAAGAGGGTCTTGGGTACGCCAATATTGTTGTTATAGTTCCCATGGGTCTTGAGGACGTTGTACCTCCGGCTGAGCACCGAGGCCACCATATCCTTGGTGGTGGTCTTGCCCACGCTGCCGGTGATGCCGATCACCCTGATGTGGAACCGGCTCCGGTAGTACCGGGCCAGATCCCCCAGGGCGGTGGTGGTGTCCTCCACCAGAACATAGAACCGGTCGGGGCGATAGGTCTCCATGGGCATCTGAGTCAGGCAGCCCACCGCGCCCTGCTCCAGGGCCTGGTCCAGATACCTGTGGCCGTCGAAGGTCTCCCCCACCAGGGGGATAAAGAGGGAGCCGGGGGTGATGCTCCGGCTGTCCGTGTCCACCTGGGCAAAAGACGTTTGCTCGTCGTAGGGCTGGAGCAGCTCGCCGTTGACGGCGGTCAGAAGCTCTGCAACTGTGATCGATTCCATCTGTCCTTATTCCTCTCTCTCCCGGCCTCTGGCCTTCAGGGACTGTTTGATAACGATCTCGCACAGATCGCCGTAGCCGATACCTGCGGCCTGGGCCTCCTGGGGCACCAGGCTGGTGGGGGTCATCCCCGGCAGGGTATTGATCTCCAAAAACCAGGGGGTACCGTCCTCGGTGACGATAAAGTCCGCCCGGGCGTAGACGGAGAGCCCCACCGTCTCAAACACCGTTTTCGTGTCTCTGGCGATCCGCTCCTCCCACTCGGCTGGGATGGGAGAGGGGGTAATCTCCACGGTGGCCCCGGGCTGATACTTGTTCTTGTAGTCGTAAAAGCCCTCCTTGGGGATGATCTCAATGGAGGGGAGGACGTGGCCCTCCAGCCAGGCCATCTGAATTTCCCGGCCCTGGATGTACTGCTCCAGCACCACCCGTCCGCCGTAGTTCAGGCAGTCCGTCAGGGCGGCTTGCAGCTCCTCCTTCGTGGAGGCGATGGCCACGCCGATAGAGGAGCCGGAGTCCAGAGGCTTCACCACCACCGGCAGGGCAGTCTCCTCCACCAGAGCGGGGATGTCTTCCACGGTATACACCACCTTGCGCCAGGCGGGGGTCTTGACCCCCGTGTCAGCGATGAGCCGCTTGGTCAGGTCCTTATCCATGGCGATGGCACTGGGGAAGGAGCCGGAACCGGTATAGGGGATGCCCATCAGGTCAAAGGCGGCCTGTACGCTGCCGTTCTCCCCCACATCCCCGTGGAGGGCCAGATAGACGATGTCCGCCATGCGGCACAGCTCCAGCACGCCGGGGCCAAAGAGAGAGGGACTTTTATCCTTCCGGCTGGCCCGCACCGCCTTCAGGTCGGGAGCCTCCGCCGCCACATAACGCCACTGGAGAGGAAGGGGTGCCTGGAACCGGCTCTCCAGGCTGTCGGTGCAGCCCTCCAGGCCGAAGAACATATCCACCAGCGCCACCTCATGTCCATAGCCACGGAGGGCCTGGGCCACCATGACCCCGGAGGAGAGGGAGACGTTCCGCTCTCCCGACAGACCTCCCGCCAAAACCACGATCTTCATGGATTACACTCCTTCATACCGTCCCACAGAGCGGGACGTATTCATACAGGTTAAAGTATAGCACATTTGTCTCTGTTCAACAAGTAGGGAAAAGGGGTTATTGTGGAATGAAATACGGAGAGGGGGCCCTTGCCTCCCTCCGTGAGGCGAAGTGCCGCTGTCAGGCGGTAGAGGTGGCACGGCGTCAGCCGTGACGGAGGGAGAGCAGCAGGCACAATCATTCAGCAAAAATCTACCGGCGAATTCGTAGGGGCTGTTACGAATTCGCCAATGGTTTTTACAGTGTCGAGGATGCGTACTGCTCTCCCTCAGTCTGCCCTTCGGGCAGCCAGCTCCGCCGTCAAGCGGCACTTCCGCTACGCTCCCTGCCTCAAAGAGGGAGCCAAGGGGTTGCACCTAATCCTAGCTCCACCGTTTTGCAGGAAATCCCTCCTACCCTGCAAAATCCTGCCGTCCGGTCTTGGTCACTATTCCCAAAACATGAAACTCTGACTGGCTTCTCTTTCATTTTTTCGCCGTTTTTGCCGTTTTGGGCTTGCAGAGATGCAAGAAAAGCAGTATACTAAACCACGAGAAAATGATTGGGAGGTAATCCGCTTGAAACCCATTTCTTCCATTGCATCAAATGTCCAGGCATCCACCACCATGGCGCTGGACTCCCTCTATAAGGAGATGAAGGCCAACGGGGTGGACGTGCTGGGCTTCGCCGCCGGGGAGCCGGACTTCCCCACGCCGGACCACATCAAGCTGGCCGCCGTGGAGGCCATTATCCACAACCAGACCCGCTACACCCCCGCCTCCGGCACCATGGACCTGAAGATTGCCATCTGCGACCGGCTGAAGGAGGACCTGGGCCTGTACTATGAGCCGCCCCAGATCGTCTGCTCCTCCGGCGCCAAGCACTGCGTCTACATCGCCCTCCGCACTCTGGTCAATCCGGGAGACGAGGTCATCATCCCCGCCCCCTACTGGGTCAGCTATGTGGAGCTGGTGAAGATGGTGGGCGGCGTCCCCGTCTGCGTCCTGGCCACCGAGGAGGAGGATTTCAAGCTCACCCCTGAAAAGCTGGAGGCCGCCGTCACCCCCAATACCAAGTGCGTCATGCTCAACAACCCCTCTAACCCCACCGGTATGCTCTACACCCGGGAGGAGCTGGAGGCCCTGGCTGCGGTGTGCGTGAAGCACGACCTCTATATCCTCTCCGACGAGATTTACTACAAGCTGGTCTATGACGACAATACCTTCGTCTCTGTGGCCTCTCTGGGCGAGGAGGTCAAGCGGCGCACCATCCTCATCAACGGCGTCTCCAAGAGCTACGCCATGACCGGCTGGCGGCTGGGCTATCTGGCCTGCGACGAGACCATCGCCAAGGTGGCCGCCAACTACCTGAGCCACTCCACCGGCAGCCCCTGCTCTATCACCCAGGCGGCCTCCGCCATGGCTCTGGAGGCGGACCAGGCTTCCGCCGAGGTCATGCGCCAGGCCTTTGAGGAGCGCCGGAACTATCTGGTGGACCGCATCAACGCCATCCCCGGACTCAGCTGCTTGAAGCCCCAGGGGGCCTTCTACGTCATGGTCAACATCAAGGAGCAGCTGGGCCGGACCATCCGGGGCCACTACATCGGCTCCGCCGACGATTTCAGCGACGCCTTCCTCAAGGAGGGGCTGGTCTGCCTGGTGCCCTGCTCCGGCTTCGGCATCGACGGCTTCCTCCGTTGGAGCTACGCCGCCTCCATGGAGAACATCAAAAAGGGCCTGGACCGTCTGGAGCGGTTCCTGGCTGAATGAGGTAAATCACAGAGAAAAGGCATCTGTCCGGGCGGTTCCGGGCAGATGCCTTTTTTGCGGTATGGGTGGTTGTCAGCTTCAAAGGGGTAAGATGGTGTCAGTCCTGGTAGCCGTTGGGATTCATGCTCTGCCAGTGCCAGGTGTCCCGGCACATATCCTCCAGGCTGTGGGTGGCCTCCCAGCCCAGCACCTGGCGGCTCTTCTCCGGGCTGGAGTAGACGGTGGCCAGGTCGCCCGGGCGGCGGGGCGCGATCTCGTAGGGCACGTCGATGCCGTTGGCGGTCTCAAAGGCATGCACCATGTCCAGCACGCTGTAGCCCACGCCGGTACCCAGGTTGAAGATGCACTCGCCCTTGTGGTCCTGGAGATAGGACAGGGCGGCCACATGGCCCCGGGCCAGATCGACCACGTGGATATAGTCCCGGACGCCGGTACCGTCGGGGGTGTCGTAGTCGTTGCCAAAGACGGAGAGGTGGTCTCTCCGGCCGATGGCGGTCTGGGAGATATAGGGCATCAGGTTGTTGGGGATGTCCTTGGGGTCCTCGCCGATGAGGCCGCTCTCGTGAGCGCCCACAGGGTTGAAATACCGGAGGTTGCACACCGACCACTCCGGGTCAGCCTTGGCGATGTCCCGGAGGATCTGTTCTCCCATGTACTTGGTCCAGCCGTAGGGGTTGGTGCAGTTGCCCGTCCTGCTGCTCTCGGAGAGGGGCATCTCGTTGTCACCGGAGTACACCGTGGCGGAGGAGGAGAACACGATGCGCTTGCAGCCGTGGCTCCCCATGACGTCGCACAGGGTCATGGTGGCGTTCAGATTGTTGTCATAGTAGGCCAGGGGCTTGGCCACCGACTCCCCTACCGCCTTGAGCCCGGCGAAGTGGATGACAAAGTCGATGGTGTGCTCCTCGAAGATTTTAGTCAGGGCCGCCCGGTCACGGACGTCCGCCTGATAGAAGGGGATGTGCTTTCCCCCTGCCAGCTCCTCCACCCGCTGGAGGGACTTGGGGCTGGAGTTGCAGAGATTGTCGATGACCACCACGTCATACCCGGCGTTGAGCAGCTCCAGGCAGGTGTGGCTTCCGATGTACCCGCTGCCGCCGGTCACTAAAACTGTCATGTGAATTTCCTCCTTTTTGTCTTTACGATTAGGCGTTGGTCTCCCACAGCCGCCGGGGATAGATGCCCTCGTTCTTCATCTGCCGGACGGCCTCCTGCACCGAGGGCAGGTCCTCCCGGTAGGTCACGCCGTGCCACTGCTCCTCGGTGGGCAGGACCCGGATGGTGCCTCTCCCCTCCTGGATCTGGGCGTTGGCCACAGAGGGGAGGTAATACTCGCATTTGATGGGATTGACGGGCAGGTTGGCATCCAGGAAGGCGGGGAACCGGCCGGTGAACTCGTCCTTCATCCCCTCGTGGAAGCCCCAGAGGTTCATGGAGACCAGGCTGTCCCCGTCCAGGGGCAGGAAGTCCGTGCCGTTTTCCGTGTAGACGATGCCATCCGGACGGGTCTCGATGTGGGTGCGCTCGGTGATGTCCACCAGCAGCCCGTCCTCCACCTGACAGACGCCCCGGGCCACATAGCCGTTTTCCGTGACGGTGTTTTTCAGGCGATAGCCCACCATGGCCTGGCAGTTCTCCGGGGCGTCCCCGGAGAGGAAGTCATAGATGGTCCGGAAGGAGGTGCGCCCGTAGAAGTCGTCGGCGTTGACCACCGCAAAGGGGCCGTCCAGCTCGGGGGCGGCGCAGGCGATGGCATGGGCGGTGCCCCAGGGCTTCACCCGGCCCTCCGGCACACGGTAGCCCTCCGGCAGCCGGTCCAGCTCCTGATAGACATATTTCACGTCAAAATATGGCTCCATCCGTCGGCCGATGTTGGCCCGGAAGGTGTCATCGATGGCCTGTTTGATGACAAAGACCACCTTCTCAAATCCGGCCCGCCGGGCGTCGTAGAGGGAGAAATCCATAATGATGTGTCCCTCGTCGTCCACCGGGGTGATCTGCTTCAGCCCGCCGAAGCGGCTGCCCATACCGGCGGCCATGACCACCAGAATCGGTCTGCCCATGTGCGTTTCTCCCCTTTTCCTTGATTTCATCTACCATTGTACACGCAAACTGTTTTTTTGCAACGCTTTTTTGTGGATTTTTCCGCAGACTTGACTGTGGGATTATCTTCCCAGCATCTCCAGAGCGGGCAGTCCGTTGCCCTCGTAGTCGAAGAGTGCCTGGTTCGCCCACTCGTTGCCCCCCGGCCCCGGCTCCTGGATGTAGGAAAAGACGCAGTCGTTGGCCCACTGGCTGCCGGGGACGGGAATCCAGGCGGGCTCCCAGTAGATGAAGCCCCGGCCCAGGCCGTGAGGCGTCTGCCGGACGGTGTCCACGATGTCCCGGAGATAGTCCCGCTGTCCCTCCGGGGTCATGGGGTAGTCGATGTGCTCCGCCAGCTTGCGGGTGCCCGCCATTCCCTTCCGGTTTTCCGGAGAGAGCCGCTCATACTGGGCGTAGTCCTCCAGGGTGAAGCCGGAGGAGGTCTCCGCCACCACCATGGGTTTGCCGAAGCGGTCCGCCAGGTCGTGGAGATTGTCCCGGAGCATCTCCATGGTCCCGTGCCAGAAGGGATAGTAGGACAGGCCGATCAGGTCGAAGTCTGCGCCCCCCTCCTGCCGGTAGTGGTCGAACCAGGTGCGGTACAGCTCGTTGTTCCCCCCGTTGTCCAGATGGAGCATGACCAGGGCGTCCGGGGCCTGCTCCCGCACGGCGCGAATACCGGCGGAGAGGAGCCGGGCGATGGTCTTATATCGGGGCGTCCGCCCCAGAGGCCACAGCAGGCCGTAGGTCAGCTCGTTGCCCACCGCCACATACTGGGGCGAAGCGCCGCAGTCCCGGAGGGAAGACAGCACCTGGGCGGTGTAGGCATACACCGCCTCCACAAGCCCTTCCTCGTCCAGGCCCACCCAGGCCTTGGGAAGCCGCTGCTTGCCCGGGTCCGCCCAGAAGTCGCTGTAGTGAATGTCCAGCATCCAGTCCATGCCCAGGGCCTTCGCCCGGAGGGCCAGGGAGAGGACGCAGTTCAGGTCACAGGTCCCCGCCCCGTAGGGCTCGCCCTGGGGGGAATAGGGGTCGTTCCACAGCCGGAGCCGCACCAGGTTCGCCCCCCGCTCATGGAGGAGGGTCATGGCGTCCGCCTCCCGCCCCCGGTCCCGGAAGGCGCCGCCGCACTGTTCCACCTCGGCCAGGGTGGAGAGGTCTACGCCGGAAATCCAGTTGGTCATGTGGTTCATCAGTCCTTTTTGGTCATAATGAGCGCACACAGGCGCATAGGCAGGGCCAGTCTCATGGGAGGCTGGCCCTGAGAGCCTGTCGTTTACGACAGGCTCTCGAACCAAATGCAAGCATTTGGTTCGATTGTGCGGCTCCTCTCCGCACTCGCTTCGCTCGCACAGTCGTCGCCTCCCTGAGTGCTTTTGCCGGTACACGCCCGGCTAAAAGCACAGTTTCATTTTATTTTGTTGCTAACGCAACAAAACTCCTGCGGTGGGCTTACTTAATTTTGGAATTCTAACAGTTTTTAGAGTAGTCTTCTTGCGGGGACTTACAGGGCCAGTCTCCCAAGAGGCTGGCCCTGTTTTTTTGTCATCACTTGTCGAAGGTCTCGAAGTCCTCCATGGAGAACCGCTTCATCATGTCCCGGTAACGGAACCGGGCCAGCTGGTTCTTCGCCAGGACGTCCTCCTCCGTGCCGGTGTACTGGCAGCGGATACAATAGTATTCGCCCTTGTCGCTGTCATAGAACATGTCAATGTCCAGATCCCGCATAAAGCAGGAGGGGCAGCGGTAGTTCAGTTTGCCCTTTCCAGCTTGAGCCATGTGGTAAAGACCTCCTTTTCACAGAGTTTCCCGGTATAGCCCAGGGTGAACATGGGGCTGAAGGCATAGCCCTCCTTGAAGTAGCCCGCCTTTTCCGGTCCCTCGCACAGCAGGGAGACCCTGGTCTGGATGGGAGGCAGGGTGCAGGACACCCGGTCCGCCCCGGGGATGGACACCTCCCGGCACTTGTACTCATAGGGCAGGGACACTGCGCCCTCTCCCTTTACGGCGGATAGGGTCAGGCTGGTCATGTCCTCGGCGTACTCGGTGGTGCCGTAGCAGCCCACCATGTACTCGTTGATGTCCACCTCTGCCTCCGGGTCGCTCATCTCCAGGATGTTCCGGTCGATGCGGATGGAGCTGTCTCCCTCCCGGAAGGTGATGACGGTCTGGAGTTTGACGGTCAGGTCGGAGAACACCACCTCCACCGGGTCCAGGGTCAGCACCCGGTCGCTCCCCTCCTGGGAGAAGTGGGCCTTGGTGCGGCAGAGGGCCAGATCGACCTCCTCCCCGTTGTGACACAGCTTGGCGCTGCGGATGGTGCCCTCACCGGCATAATGGGTGAAGTAGCCCGCCCGGTACTTCTCCTGGATGAGGAAGGGGTAGCTGGCGTCGGTGACATGGGGGGTGCCGATGCCCACCGGCCAATAGAGCTTGGCGGCATAGGGCCGCAGGTCCACGATGGCGCCGCCCTGGTCCATGTTGACGCAGGCCCGCATATTGGGGTCGCAGTACCAGAAGAGCTGCTTGTCGCTGCCGTAGAGGATGTCCCGCCACAGAGCGCACTCCGGCTCGGTGTAATGCTTCTTGGCCCGGTAGAAGTCGGCAAACTCGCTCATGGTAAGGTCCAGCAGCTTGCCCTCCTTTTTCAGCTTGCCGTAATAGGCGCAGCCGTCGGCGTAGCTCTTTTTCAGCAGCTCATAGGGGGACTCCCACCGGCCCATCTTGTTCATCCAGCCGGGGCCGACGAACATCATGTTGTAGGCGTAGCCGTTGTTGAACTTCTCCTGATAACGGTACTGGTCGATGAGATTGTAGAGATAGGGGTACTCCCAGGTCTCGGTGTCGTAAATCATACCCCGGAGGACGTTCTGGGGATGGGTGCCAAAGTTGGAGCCGTTGCCGTCGTAGCAGGCGATCAGGTCCCGGCTCAGGTGGGGGATGGCCACGATGCCGGAGTCCTCCTCCTCGTTGGCGGCGGGGGCATGGGTGTTGACCTTGGAGGGAATCCAGGGGGCCCAGGGGCCGCCGTCCATAAAGGTGTACCAGCTGTTGTTGCAGGTGTGGTAGGCCTTGGGACCCTCCTCCCAGCAGGTGGCCACAGCGCACTTGACAGAGGGGTATTTCTCCTTGATGAAGTTGATCAGGTCGGCATCCATATAATAGGAGCCGGTGGACTCCGGGTAGAAGCCGAAGCGCTCATGGAACTTTTCAAAGACATCGGTGACGATGGCTTTCTTGTCCTCCATGGAGAACATCCAGATGCAGAAGTCCTTGGTCTGGTACTTCTCCCGGAACTCCTTGCAGGGCAGGCCCAGCAGGCTCAGGGCGATCTCGTCGCCGTATTTGGCGTGATCCTCCTTGGCAAGCTCCACCGCCTCGTCGTTGAACAGGCTGGCGTAGGTCATCTGAATGGTGGTTTTCAGGCCGTTCTCGTGGGCCAGCTGCTGCTGGGTCTTGAAGATATCCAGACTCTCGGTCAGCAACGCCTTCCGGCCCAGGTCCTCCGCCTTGCCGTGACCGGTGACCTTCTCCGCATACTCCGGCACCATCTCCGGCCGGTGGATGATGTTGACCACAAATTGGCTCATAAGCTCCAATCCCTTTCCGATTCATTTCAGGGTACATCCGGGAGGACGGATGGCTTCCCGCCTCTCCCGGCAGACGGACTGCCCCACCGCAGTGGAGCAGCGGGGCAGTCCCTGGCAAGCCCGACGGCTTAGCCCTTGACAGCGCCTCCGGTAACACCTTCGACGTAGAATTTCTGCATAATGATGTACAGGATAGAGATGGGGATGGAGATCAGCACACCGCCGGCGCAGAACTGGCCGAAATAGGTGTTGATCAGGCTCTTGTCCAGCATATTATACAGGCCGATGGCCACGGTCCACTGGGAGGACACGCCTGCGTTCAGAATCATCTTGGCGTAGACGAAGTCCATCCAGGGCACCAGGAAGGAGCTGATGATGGTGTAGACGATGATGGGACGGCTCATGGGCAGCACCACCTGGACAAAGCACCGGGCCTCGCTGGCACCGTCCAGCTTGGCGGCCTCCTGGAGGGCCTTGGGCACCGTCCCGAAGAAGCCCTTGGCAATCAGATAGCCCAGACCGGAGGAGCCGGAGTAGACCAGAATCAGGCCCAGATGGCTGTTGGTCAGGCCCACCGACTTCAGCACGAAGTAGACGGCGATCATGGACAGGACGCCCGGGAACAGGTTGACGATGACGGACAGGTTCTGCAATCCCTTGCTGCCCCGGAAGTCCATGCAGGCAAAGGCATAGGCCACCATGAGCACAAACAGGGTGGAGATGACGCAGGTCGCAATTGCGATGATCAGCGTGTTCATGAACCAGGCGGGGAAGTTGGCCACGGTGTCTGCGCCGGAGAGCAGCTTCTCATACTGGGTCAGGCTCCACTCCGAGGGGAAGAAGGTGGAGGTGTTGCGCCCGTTGTAGGCGCTGAAGGAGGTGACCACCAGCCAGATGATGGGGACCAGCCAGATCAGGGCCAGCACAGCCAGCACCACCTGCTTGAGGACAATATTGACATATTTCCGTTTCATTACGCGAAATCCCCCTCTCCGGTGCGGGCCACTACCCTGTTAAAGGCCACCAGTGTGAAGACAGCGCAGATGACGAAGATGACGATGCCGATGGTGGCGGCCATCTTGTAGTTGTAGTAGTCCTGGGTCAGCGTGAACAGCCAGGTCACCAGCAGGTCGGTCTCCTTTGCCTGGGAGTTGGCCATGGCCTGGTCGGTGGTGGTGTAGAAGTTGGAGGTGAGCAGATAAATCACGTTGAAGTTGTTGATATTCTTGACGAAGTCGGTGACCAGAGCAGGCCCTGTGACGCTGAATACGTAGGGCATGGTGATGTTCCAGAAGGTCTGCCAGGAGTTGGCCCCGTCGATGGAAGCGCTCTCCAGCTGCTCGGAGGGGATGTTCATCAGCACGCCATTGGCGATGAGCATCTGGTAGGGCACGCCGATCCAGATGTTGATAATGATGATCATCACATGGGCCCACCCTGGCGCTGTCAGGAATGGTATGTAGTTGCCGGAGATCAACCCGATATCCTGTAGGAACCCGGTCAGACCGATGTTTTGCAGGATGGTGTTCATAATGCCGTTGTCGGCGAAGAAGTTCCGCACCAGCAGCAGGGATACGAACTGGGGCACGGCAATGGTAATCATGAACAGCACCCGCCACATGGACTTCCACATGGTGGTCTTGCCGTTGACCAGCAGGGCCATGAGGATGCCGCCGAAGTAGGTGGTCAGGGTGGCGAAGAAGGACCACACCAGGGTCCAGCCCAGCACCCGGACGAAGGCATAGCCGAAGGATACGGTCATGCCGCCGCCGCCGAACAGGTTGATAAAGTTATCCAGGCCCACCCAGTCAAACAGGGCGCTGGGAGGCATATGGTTTTGGTCGTAGTTGGTGAAGGCCACAAAGATCATGATGATCAGCGGCACGACGGTAAAAATCACCACACCCGCGATGGGGAGGGCCAGGAGGACGATGTAGAACTTCTGGTTAATGTAGTCGTTCAGGTCCTCCCGGAAGTTGTTGACGTGCTTGCCGTGCTCCTGATCCTTCTGGAGGCGGTAGACGTTTTTGACGTTGTACATCCAGATATAGATGGTAAACGCCCAGACGACCAGGGTGACGACGGAAAAGAGCAGGATCATGAAGGAGTTGTCATAGTCGTTAAACTCGTTCTGCATGGTCACCGGGTTGAACACGGATTCCTGCTGAACCGTGCCCAGGGTGCCAAAGTCGGAGATGTAGGGAATGCCCACCAGAACGGTGTAGGCGATGATGAGCGCCTCCAGGGCAGTCATGATGATGGCCTTGATGTACTGCTTCCGGCCCAGATAACCTGCGCCGAACCAGACCAGGGAGAGCTTGACGAAGATGTCGCCATCGGCAATCGCATGGCCGAAGTCCGCAAAGAACCGGCCAACCGCGCCGAAGCCGGACTTGAGTTTGTTCATGGATAACCTCCTTGCCATTTCTTTCGATGCTACAGAGGAAAGAAAAGCCCGTATGCACGGCGAGTGCATACGGGCCGTGAGTCAGCTATCTGTCAGGATGGCAGAGTGCAGACGGACTTATCAGTCCACAGCGGCAGTGACGCCGACGACCAGCTCGTCCAGAGCGGCCTGGATGGCGTCGTCATCGTTCACGTCCAGGGTCTGCTGGGCAATCATCTCACCGAAGGTAGCGGTGGGGTCCCAGAACTTGCCGCCCACAGACTGGACAACACCATAGACGTCCTGTGCGGAGGAAGCGGCGATGGCGATATTGGCGGAGACTGCCTCGTTGGCAGCGGCGTTGGTGTTGGTGGGAGCCAGCTGACGGGCCTCGAAGCGGGCGGTCTGGGACTCCTCGTTGGTCAGGTACTCAGCCAGGAGTGCGGCCCAACCGGCGTTCTGAGAATAGGCGTTGACGCCGATCAGCTTGAAGCCGGAGTAGCAGCCCTGCTGGACCTGATCGCCGGCGCAGGTGAAGGTGGGCAGCTTGGTGGCGGCATAGCCGTCGCCGAAAGCGGCCTGAGCGGCCTCGGCATCCCAGGTGCCGGAGACGGCGGCGCACAGGCTGCCGGAGGCGATCTGGTTGGAGATGTCGCCGTCAGCAATGGCCATGAAGGCGGAGTTGGAGGCGATGTTCAGCATGCTCTTGACCACGTCCACGCCGGTGTAACCCAGAGAGGAGGTGCCGTTCCAGTCGATGCTGGTGGTGCCGTCGCCGTTCAGGCTGGTGGTGAAGCCGGCGCCGATGAAGAAGGAGGCGTTGTACCAGCCGGAGGACAGGGTCATGCCCACCTGCTTGCCAGCGGCCTCAGCAGCGGCCAGCAGGGAATCCCAGGAGGCAACGTCCTCTTCGCTCAGGACGGAGGAGTCGTAGTACAGGAAGTAGTTGTTGCCGCCGCCCATGGGGAAGGCGTACAGGGTGTCGTTCATGGTGGCAGCAGCCACGGAACCGGCGCCGTTAGCGGCCTCGATGTCCTCCACGCTCTTGCCGGTGTAGGCGACCAGAGCGTCGTTCAGGGCGTCGATGGACTGGAGGGCGTCAGCATTCACCAGGTCGGCCAGCTGGTCGTCAGCAAAGGCGAACACGTCGGCAGCGGCCTCGATGTCGGTGAGGATGGTGTCCTTGGCGGTGGACTCGGACTCCACGCCGATCTGGATGTCGAAGGTGGCGTAGTCGGCATAGGCCTCTTCAAAGCCAGCGACCAGCTCGGCCAGCAGGGTCTGATCCTCCTCAGCGCCCCAGACGGTCAGGGAGATGACGTCGCCGGAGGCGGTGGCGTCACCGGAGGTCTCCTCGGTGGTGTCCTCGGCCTCTTCCTCGGTGTCAGCAGCCTCTTCTGTGTCGTCGGTGCTGTCCTCAGTGGTGGAGGTGTCGTCGGTGGAGGTGTCGCTGGAAGTGTCGCTGCCGCCGCAGGCCGCCAGAGACAGAACCATTGCCAGCGCCATGACCAGCGCCAGCAGCTTCTTGATCTTGCTCATTGTTGTTTGTTCCTCCTTAATGTTTTTTGAACTATCATTTTCGGGGATTCTCCCCGTAGTTCACGATTGTGGCATCTTCCCTTCCAATCATGCGCAACTTGCGCAACGAACTTCAAACAAGTTTTTTCATGTATCCTATAGAGCATATCATACCAGAGGTGACTTTTATTGTCAACGCTTTATTTTGCACAATTCAGACCACTGTTTTTTGTCGAATTTTACCTGAAAATATGTTTTCCAGTCTGAAATTTCTTTGCAATTGGTTGCTCATCGGTAAAATGTCTGCGAAACTGTTTCGCTCCAACGCTGAAACAGACTATTTTGTGGACTCCCGGAGGATGACCTGATAGCCCAGATGGGTCTCGTCCTGCACCTCCAGGCCGCTCATCCGGTCCAGCAGCAGCTTACAGGCGGTGCGGCCCAGCTCCCGGGCGTCGAAGCGGAGACTGGTGACCGGCGTGGCGCTCTGCTCCAGCAGAACGCTGTTGTAAAAGCTGGCGATCTTCACGTCCTCCGGGACCCGCATCCTCCGTCGGGCCAGATCTGTCATCACCAGACGGCAGATGGTGTCGTTCCCGCTGACAATGCACTCGCACCCGGCGGCCAGCAGCTCCTCCACCGCCTTGCTCACCTGGAGGTCGTTGGTCACCCCCATCCGGATCAGGTCCTGCCGCGCCGGAATCCCCAGGGACTCGTGGGCGTCCAGAAAGCCCTGGAGCCGGTTTTCGTTGACCAGGTGCCGGGGATTGCCCCCGATGAGGCCCATATTCCGGATGCCCCGCATGAGCAGGATAAAGGTCAGCTCCCGGCAGGCGTCCCGCTGGTCGTTGTCCACGTGGATGGGCTCCGGGTCGTCGGAGGTGCCGATGACCGCAAAGGGAAGATCGCTCTCCCGCATGAGACTGACCACCGGGTCCTCCACCGTGGTCCGGGTGGAGAGCACCCCCTCCACCTTTCGGTTTTCCAGGATGCGCTGAAGATGGGAGGCGTCCCGGTCAGTGACCATGGACAGCACCACGTCGTAGTCCCGGCTGGCGGCCATCTCGCAGACACCGGCCATGCACCGCTGGAAAAAGGGCATGTCGTCGATGGCGTGGTCGCTGGGCAGTACCAGACAGATGTTATACGTCCGGCTCTGGGCCAATCCCCTGGCCACCATGTTGGGGCGATAGTTGTGCTTCTGAATGAAGTCCAACACCCTGGTCCGGGTCTCCGCACTGATCCGGCCCTTGCCGGAGATGGCCCGGGATACAGTGGTCTTGCTGATGCCCAGCTCCCGGGCGACCTCGTCAATGGTATATATCTTTCGATCCGTTGTCTGTGCCATGCTCCCCTGTCTCCTTCTGTCCTCGCTCCGGTCAAAGATATGTAACGGCGGCGTCTCCCTTGCGCAACCGTTTTCCTGGCCCTTATCATATGCGATTTTTGCCAAAAAGTCAAGATGATTTTAAAAAGTCGTTGGATATTTTGAGGAAGCTCCGGACAAACCAGGCCCGGCAGACGTGAACATCTGTCGGGCCTGAATCAGATCATGCAGTTTTCAAAGGACGTTCCCGTCCACCAGCTCCGGTAGCTGGTCAAATCTCTGAATGGTTGGGGTGGCGGCGTCCACCGTTCCCAGGCCGTAGGCGGCGAAGATCATAGGGACGCCCGCCTGCCGGCAGGCCTCCCAGTCCCCCTGGGTATCCCCCACATAGACCGGGCTGCGCAATCCGTGGCGCTGCACCAGCAGCTTCAGGTTCTCCCCCTTGGAAAGGCCGGTGTCGTCAAAGCACATCCAGCCGGAGAAGCACCGGGCCAGACCGGTGTGCCCCACCATGATGTCGATGTACCCCGCCTGACAGTTGGAGAGGATGTACAGGGGCAGCCGTTCCGCCAGCCGGGGAACGGTCTCCAGCACACCGGGATAGAAGTCACCGGGAGTCTTTTCCAGGGCGGTGTTCTCATCCCGGAAGCGCCGGCGGGCGATGCGATACCGCTCCTCCGGGGGCAACTGGGGAAAGAGGCTGTCTGCAATGGCGGTCATGGTCTTGCCGAACAGATAGCTGATGTTCTCCCGGTCGTAGCCGGGACGGTAGCCCAGCTCCTCCAGCACCACCTGATTCCAGGCGTCGGCCACCACCTGCCGGGAGTCCCAAAGGGTGCCGTCCACGTCGAAGATCAGCGCATCCATGGAGCCACTTCCCTTCTCCCGTCCCCGGACAGCGCCGGGGCGGGGCGTTCTCACTTAAAATAGAGTGCGCCGGACTCAAAGATGGGCATCAGCTTCTCACCGGGGATATTCTGGGCCACACCCGGGTTCCACCGCTCAGTGTGTCCCATCTTGCCGAAGACCCGTCCGTCCGGGGAGAAAATGCCCTCGACGGCGCAGACGGAGCCGTTGGGGTTGGCGGAGATGTCCATGGAGGGGAATCCGCCGCCGCCCACGTACTGGGTGGCCACCTGGCCGTTGGCGATCATCTGCTCCAGCACCGGCTCCGGGGCCACGAACCGGCCCTCGCCGTGGGACACGGGGACGGTGTACACGTCGCCCACATGGCATTTCAGCATCCAGGGCGACTTCACCGAGGCCACCCGGGTATCGCAGTAGCGGCTCTGATGGCGGCCGATCAGGTTGAAGGTCAGGGTGGGGCAGCTCTCGTCCAGGTCCCTAATCTCCCCGTAGGGCACCAGGCCCAGCTTGACCAGGGCCTGGAAGCCGTTGCAGATGCCCAGCATCAGGCCGTCCCGGTTTTTCAGAAGGTCATGCACCGCATCTTTGATGCGGGGGTTGCGGAAGAAGGAGGCGATGAACTTGCCGGAGCCCTCCGGCTCGTCGCCGCCGGAGAAGCCTCCCGGCAGGACGATCATCTGAGCCTTGCGGATGGCCCGTTCCAGCTCACCCTCGGATTCCAGCAGCTGCTCCACATTGAGGTTGCGGATGACCAGGATCTCCGGCTCGATGCCCGCCCGGAGGCAGGCGTTGGCGGTGTCGTACTCGCAGTTGGTGCCGGGGAACACAGGGATAACCGCCCGGGGCCGGGCCGTCCTGACGGCGGGCCGGGAGACGGGGCGCACGGTGCAGGAGAGCACCGGGGCGTTGCAGGTCTCCGCCTTGGCCTGGGTGGGATAGACCTCCTCCAGCGTCCCCTCCCAGCGGCGGGTCAGCTCCTCCAGCGGCACCCGGACGCCGCAGACCTCCAGCACCGGCTCCGCCGTAGTCTCACCCAGCTTCTCTCCAAAGCCGGGGATATCCTCGGTGAGCTGGGCGATGATAGAGCCGTAGCCCCTGGAGAACAGCAGCTCAGAGGTCAGATGTCCATTGCCCCGGAAGCCGATGCCGTTGCCGAAGGCCATCTTCATCAGGCCCTCCGCCACGCCGCCGGAGGAAAGAGCCCAGGCCGCCCGGACCTTGCCGGAGCGCACCAGAGAGCGGTATTCCGCCCACATGGCCCGGGTCCCGGCGTAATCTCCGGCGGGGGCGCGGAACAGATAGACCGGCTTGTCCGTCTCCTTAAAGGCGGCGGAGCCGATTTGCCCCGCCTGTTCGGGAGCGATGGCAAAGGAGACAAGGGTGGGGGGCACGTCCAGGTCCATAAAGGAGCCGGACATAGAATCCTTGCCGCCGATGGCGGCGCAGCCCAGACCGATCTGTGCCTTGTAAGCGCCCAATAGAGCGGCAAAGGGCTTGCCCCAACGCTCCGGCTCCTCCCGGAGGCGCTCGAAGTATTCCTGTAGGGTGAGATAGGCCTTCTCCGGGTCGGCCCCGGCGGCGGCCAGCTTGGAAACGCTCTCCACCACGGCGCACTGAGCGCCCAGGAAGGGGTCCCGCTCCATGAGGTAGGGGTCGAAGCCGCAGGCCATGACGGAGCAGGTCTCGGTCTGCTTTCCCGGACCCACCGGCAGCAGACCCACCATGGTCTGCTCCGGGGTGAGCTGATACTTGCCGCCGTAGGGGGCCAGCACAGAGGACGCGCCGATGGTGGAATCGAACCGCTCCCCCAGGCCCCGCTGAGAGGCCAGGTTGGGATTGGCCGCCAGGTCGTAGAAGCCCTGGCAGATGTCGGTCACAGGGGCCACTGGCTCCCGCCCCGGCAGGGCGGGCACGGAGGCGGTGGTGTGCTTGGAGGCCCCGTTGGTGTTCAGAAAGGCTCTTGACAGGTCGGCGATCTTCACCCCATTCCACTCCATGACCATCCGGGGGCTCTCCGTGACCACCGCCACCGGGTAGGCCTCCAGATTCTCCGCCGTGGCAAAGGCGATGAGCCGGTCTGCGTTTTCGGCGTCCACCACCACGGCCATCCGCTCCTGGGACTCAGAGATGGCAAGCTCAGTGCCGTCCAGACCCTCGTACTTCTTGTGAACGGCGTTCAGGTTGATCTCCAGGCCGTCGGCCAGCTCGCCGATGGCTACGGAGACGCCTCCTGCGCCGAAGTCGTTGCAGCGCTTGATGAGCCGGGTCACCTCCGGGTTGCGGAACAGCCGCTGGAGCTTCCGCTCCTCCGGGGCGTTGCCCTTCTGCACCTCAGACCCCATGGTCTGGAGGGAGTCCATGCTGTGGCTCTTGGAGGAGCCGGTGGCCCCGCCGATGCCGTCCCGTCCAGTGCGGCCGCCCAGGAGGATGACCACATCCCCCGGCTCAGGCTGGACCCGGACCACCTGATCTGCCGGGACAGCCCCCACCACGGCGCCCAGCTCCATGTGCTTGGCCACATAGCCGGGGTGGTAGAACTCGCTGATCACACCGGTAGCCAGGCCGATCTGGTTGCCGTAGGAGGAATAGCCCGCGGCGGCGGTGGTGGCCAGCTTCCGCTGAGGCAGACGGCCGGGGATGGTCTCCTCCAGCGGGGTCCGGGGGTCGCCGCAGCCGGTGATACGCATGGCCTGATACACATAAGCCCGGCCCGCCAGGGGGTCACGGATGGCCCCGCCGATACAAGTGGCCGCCCCGCCGAAGGGCTCGATCTCGGTGGGATGGTTGTGGGTCTCGTTTTTGAACTGGAGCAGCCAGTCCTGCTCCTGACCGTCCACGTCCACCGGGATGTGGATGGAGCAGGCGTTGATCTCCTCGCTCTCGTCCAGGTTGGGCAGCTCGCCCCGCTTTTTCAGCACCTTGGTCCCGGCGGTGGCGATGTCCATCAGGGTGACGGGACGCTGGGCCGCCTTTTCCGGGCCATAGACCTCCACCCGGTCCGCCAGGAACTGCTCATAGGCGGCTTTGACTCCCTCGTCCCGGAGGTCAACGCCGTCGATGTGGGTGCCGAAGGTGGTGTGGCGGCAATGGTCGGACCAGTAGGTGTCCACTACCTTCAATTCCGTGACGGTGGGGTCCCGTCCCTCGTCGTCCCGGAAGTAGGCCTGGAGGAATTTCAGGTCGTCCAGGTCCATGGCGAGGCCGTACTGACGGAGGGTGGCCTCCAGTCCCTCCTCATCCTGGGCGATAAAGCCGTCCAACGTGGGGACGCTGCTGGGGACAGCGTAGGTCCGCTCCAGCGTCTCCGGCTTGTCCTGGGATGCCCGGCGGCTCTCCTCCGGGTTGATGAGGTATCCGGCGATCCGGTCCACCTCGTCTCCGGTCAGCTCGCCCAGAAGGACGTACACCGTGGCGGCGCTGACCAGAGGCCGGTCACAGCCCGCCAGCAGCTGGATGCACTGGGCGCAGGAGTCCGCCCGCTGGTCAAACTGGCCGGGGAGGGCCTCCCCCACCAGGACGGAGTGAGGACCCGTGACCTGGGGCATGGTCTCCTCATAGTAGTTGTCCACCATGGGCTCGGAGAAGACGGTGGAGGCCGCCTGCTCGAACACCGCCCGGTCAATGCGGTCCACATCGTAGCGGTACAACAGCCGCAGACCGGTGAGGGTCTGGATGCCCAGCTGTTCTCTCAGCTCTTTGAATACCTGGTTGGCCTTGACGTCAAAGCCGGGGCGTTTTTCCGCATAGCAGCGGTACACTTGGTTCATGGCACTGATCTCCCTTCTGTATTTCATGGAGGTAGTACATACAAACGGAGCGTTGCGCTCCGGCGGAGGACGGAACAGACGGACAAGGAGACTGCCAAAAGCGGCCTCCTTGCCAAATGATGATCGTTCAGGGTCGGATGGCGATGACCGCCGCCATGGAGCCCCGGGCGGGGCCGGTGGTCCGGTGGCTCCAGTATCGCTCCGGGTGGCAGCCGGTGCAGTCGGGACAGACGTCGATCTGGCGGACGCCGCAGTCCAGCAGCAGCGCCCGGTTGATGCCCTTCAGGTCCACATGGAACCTGCCGTCCCCGGCGGGGCGGAGAAAGGGCTTTGCCAGCTCTCCCAGGGCAGTCTCCATGGCGTCCGTCACGTCCTCGTGGGTGAGAAAGCAGCAGGGGCCGATACCGGGGCCGATGGCCGCCCGGATATCCTCCGGCCGGGAGCCGTAGACCTCCCCCATCCGGCGGACGGTGTGCGGGGCGATGGCCTGGGCGGTCCCCCGCCATCCGGCGTGGCTGGCCGCCGCCACCCGGCGCACCGGGTCATAAAACAACAACGGAATACAGTCGGCGGTGAAAATGGTCAGAATCAGGCCGGGCACGTCGGTCATCAGGCCGTCGGCCTCGTAGTCCCGCTCCCGGTCCAGGCCCTTGCCCCGGTCAGCCGGGGTGCAGACACGAATCTCGCTGCCGTGTACCTGGTGGGAGAGGACGAGATCGGAGATCTCCCCCGCTCCCGTGGCCCGGCAGAACCGGCGGTAGTTTTCCCGGACCGCTTCTGGGTCGCCCCCCCGGGTGTGGCCCAGGTTCAGGGAGGCGTACACCCCCCGGCTCACGCCGCCCAGCCGGGTGGAGAAGCCGTGGGCCACGTCTCCGGTCCGGGAAAGGCCCTCACTCTCCCACCAGAGGAGACCGTTTTCCCCCGTCTGCTCCCGAAAGGCCAACTCAGTCCATCCCCCGGTTCCGGCCGCAGCACTTTTTGTACTTCTTGCCGGAGCCGCAGGGACAGGGATCGTTGGGGCCGATCTTCTTGGCCTTGCGGACGGGGATACGCCGGGGCTTCTCCTTGGGGCTCTCGCCTCCGGCGGACTCGCCGGTGACCTTGGCCACCGCCTTCCGCTCCACTTTGTTGGTCTGGACCCGGGCGATATAGATGCGCCGCACCGCCTCCCGCTGGATGGCAGCGTTCATCTCCTCGAACATGTTGGCGGCTTCCTTCTTGAAGGCCTTGACCGGGTCCTCCTGGCCGTAGGCCCGAAGCCGGATGCCCTGCTTCAGGTCGTCCACGGCGTCGATGTGGTCCATCCAGTACTCGTCCACCACCCGGAGGAACATGACCCGCTCCAGCTCCCGCATGAGCGGCTCGCCCCGGATATCCTCCTTCTTCTGGTAGATGTCGTGGGCCCGCTCCTTCACCTGGTCGCAGACCTCCTGGGGCTTCATGGTCTTGAGCTCCTCGTCGGTGTAGACCAGCTCGTCGGGGGTCAGGAACACGTTGCGATAGTCCTTGGTAGCCTCGGTCAGGTCGTCAGCGGTCAGATGCTTTCGCTCCCCGGCGGCGCCCAGCACGTCGTGCTCGATGATCCGGTCGATCATGTTCTCAATATAGGGCTTCAGATTTTCCCCGTTGAGCACCTTCCGGCGCTCGCCGTAGATGACCTCCCGCTGGGTGTTCATCACGTCGTCGTAGTCCAGCACGTTCTTCCGGATCTGGAAGTTCCGGGACTCCACCTTCTTCTGGGCGTTCTCAATGGCGTTGGAGAGCATCTTGGCGTCGATGGGGGTGTCCTCGTCGATCTTCAGGGTGTCCATCATGTTGGAGATGCGGTCAGAGCCGAACAGCCGGAGAATGTCGTCCTCCAGGGAGAGGAAGAAGCGGCTCTCGCCGGGGTCGCCCTGACGGCCGGAACGGCCGCGGAGCTGGTTATCGATGCGCCGTGCCTCGTGGCGCTCGGTGCCCAGGATATAGAGGCCGCCCGCCGCCCGGACCTGCTCGGCCTCCTGGGCGATGCTCTCCTTGTATTCCTCCATCTTCTCGGCAAAGAGGGCCCTGGCCTCCAGAATCTCCTCGTTGTCCGTGTCGGCGTAGCCGGTGGCCTCGGCGATGACCTCATCGTCGTAGCCCTTCCGGCGCAGCTCCGCCTTGGCCAGATACTCGGCGTTGCCGCCCAGCATAATGTCGGTGCCACGGCCGGCCATGTTGGTGGCCACCGTCACCGCGCCCAGCTTGCCCGCCTGGGCGATGATCTCCGCCTCACGCTCGTGATTCTTGGCGTTGAGGACGTTGTGAGGGATGCCCTTGGCCCGGAGCATCCGGCTCAGCTTCTCCGACTTCTCGATGGAGACGGTGCCCACCAGCACCGGCTGGCCCTTTTCGTGGCAGGCCACGATCTGGTTCACAATGGCCCGATACTTCCCTGCCTCGGTCTTGTAGACGCAGTCCGGCTGGTCGATACGCACCACCTTGCGGTTGGTGGGAATCTCCACGATGTCCAGGCTGTAGATGGAGTTGAACTCCTCCTCCTCGGTCATGGCGGTGCCCGTCATGCCGGAGAGCTTTTTGTACAGACGGAACAGGTTCTGGAAGGTGATGGTGGCCAGGGTCTTGGACTCCCGGGCGACCTCCAGACCCTCCTTGGCCTCGATGGCCTGGTGCAGGCCCTCGTTGTACCGGCGGCCGTACATCAGGCGGCCGGTGAACTCGTCCACGATGATGACCTGGTTGTCCTTGACCACATAGTCCACGTCCCGGCGCATGACGCCGTGGGCCCGAATGGCCTGGTTGATGTGGTGGTTCAGGGTGGTGTTCTCCTCGTCGGCCAGGTTTTCCAGGTTGAAATAGGCCTCCGCCTTGGCGATGCCCCGGGCGGTGAGGGTACACTGCTTCCGCTTCTCCTCCACCACATAGTCGTAATTCTCGTTGATCTCGTCGTCGATCTCCTTGTCGTCGCTCTCAGCGATAACATACCGCTTCAGGGTGCAGACGAACTGGTCCGCCATCTGGTAGAGCTGGGTGGACTCGTCCCCCCGGCCGGAGATGATCAGGGGGGTACGGGCCTCGTCAATGAGGATGGAGTCCACCTCGTCCACGATGGCGAAGTTCTGCCCCCGCTGGACCAGGTCCCGGTCATAGATGGCCATATTGTCCCGGAGGTAGTCGAAGCCAATCTCGTTGTTGGTGCCGTAGGTGATGTCAGCGGCATAGGCGTCCCGGCGCTCCTTCCGGGTCAGGCCGTGGACGATCAGCCCCACGGTGAGGCCCAGAAAGCGGTAGACCTTGCCCATCCACTCGGAGTCACGCTTGGCCAGATAGTCGTTGACGGTGACGATATGGACGCCCTCCCCGGAGATGGCGTTCAGGTAGGCGGGGAGGGTTGCAACCAGGGTCTTGCCCTCGCCGGTCTTCATCTCAGCGATGCGGCCCTGATGGAGGATGATGCCGCCGATGAGCTGCACCCGGTAGGGACGCATGCCCAGCACACGGTCGGACGCCTCCCGGACGGTGGCAAACGCCTCCGGGAGCAGGTCGTCCAGACTCTCGCCGTTGGCGTAGCGCTCCTTAAATTCCGGTGTCTTGGCCTTGAGCTGCTCGTCGGTCAGCGCCTTGTATTCGTCGCTGAGTGCTTCGATTTTATCTACGATCGGGGTGATCTTCTTGACCTCCCGTGCGGAGGTGGTGCCGAAGATTGCCTGTAACAGTCCCACAATAATGCTTCCTTTCCATGGAGGATTGCTGCGGAGCGGGAAACCGCCCCTCCGCAGGGTAGACAGGCCTGAGGGAGAGTCCTCTCCCCTGCTCAGGCCACAATTCAACAGATAGCATTATAGCATAACATTCTCTCCCGGGAAAGTGGGAGACGGATGTTTTTTTCCTTTTTTATCAGGGGCGGCAGGAGTGTATCTCTCCTTAACCCTTCTTCTTCCGCCTCAGCCAGAACAGCTTCCACGCCCCATGGCCGTGCTCCGGGTCGCTGTCCAGCTCCTGGGTGCGGACATACCGCTGCCAGCGGTCGTCGAATTTCAGGGCGGCGCCGTCCTCCTGGATGTCGGTGAGCTGTTTGGGCAGAGCGTCCCGGTGTCCCTTCCAGGTGGGTTCCTCTCCCCAGAGGAGGACACCCTTCTCGTCAAAGCCGGAGGCCCAGGACTGAAAGACCAGGCCCGCCGCCTCGCCGTAGCAGTAGCGCTCAAAGAGGACCCGGCCGTCGATGTAGAAGGTCAGGCAGTCCCGGACGCTGTGCTCCTTCTCCCGCTCATAGCGGCAGCCGCAGCGGCTGCCTGCAAACTCTCTGCTGTCTGCTGTCATTGGGATACCTCCTGTTTTCCGTAATGGTCTGCCGAAGCAGCCGCGATTACAATTACAAAGGGGCGGCACGTTTCATGCCGCCCCTCTGATTATATCATATCTTTGACCGGATGTGTGACTTCAATCACAACTCCGCCAGAAAATCCTCCACCACGTCCCCTGCCGTGACCGCGGTGACCGTTCCCGCCGCCATCCGGTCCAGCAGGAGCAGGATCTGCTCCCGGCGGGTGGTGATGTGACGGATGATCTCCTCTCCCCCACCGCTGTCCGTGACCGCCAGGCCGAAGCTGTCTCCCCAGCAGGTCTCCTCCGTCAGCAGCCAGTAGTCCAGTGCCAGGGTCTCACCGCCCTCCAGCAGGATGCTGCGCTCCTCTCTCCACTCCCGTTTCACTCTGTACCCCTCCCCTGGGCGAATCTGCCGTTTTCGCCCGTCTGTGGGGACTATTATAGTGATTTCGGCCTGTTTTTCCAGAAAAAAGTATCGCACAGTTCGACGTTTTCCCGCCGAAGCTCCGTCCTCCTGCGTCGGTTCTCCCCGGTTCCGCCCATTTTGCGCCGGTTTTGTCGAACGATTTTTTTCAGAGTGACAGAGAGACGTCGGTCCCTCGGACCGGCGCCGCTGAATTCTTCTGAATGTTTGCCCTCACACCACCAGATAACCAATCACCATGATATAATGACAGACAGTACCTGCCAGGACAAAGAGGTGGAACAGCTCATGGGCGCCAAAGCCGGGGATACGCTTCTCCAGGCCCGGGAGCTTCAGGGCGTAAATCACCCCGCCCACCGTATAGAGTACCCCGCCCACTGCCAGCCAGACCACTGCTCCCAGCGGCATATGCTCCAGCATCTGCGGCAGAGCCAGCACGGACACCCAGCCCAGGGCGATATAGATCGTCGAGGAGAGCCATTTGGGACAGGTCACCCAAAACATGGTGAACAGGATACCCAGCAGAGCAATTACAGAAACAGCCGATGCCAGCACCTTTCCGCCGCCATCCCACAGGCCAAACACACACACCGGCAGGTAGGAACCGACAATGAGTAGATAGATCATGGAGTGGTCCAGCCGTTTCAACCGGAGATAGCCAGTCCGGTTCAGCCGGAATGTGTGGTAGGCGGTGCTGGCCCCATAGAGGGCGATAGCGCCCCCTGAAAAAGCACACAGGGACAGGGTTTCTGCCATCGAGCAGCCCACGCAGGACGCTTTTACCAACAGCGGGAAGGTCCCGATCACCGCCAGCAGGAAACCGATAAAATGACTCAGCGCGCTGTACGGGTCTTTCGCCCGAAAGTAGTAGGCGGATTGAGGCGCGCCGGTTGCCCCCGCGACCGCTGTCATCTGTACCTGTACCATATGATTCACTCCTCAAAAGCAGTTTATCTCGTTTTTAATATTAGATTATATCATCCTGCCGCATTTGTCAAGCGTTATTCTGCAACTTGACAAATTGTTCATATCTGCTATACTATTGAGAAGTGAAATCATCTGACGCCGTTTCCCGGCTCAAGGAAAGTCGTATTCGCATCCCCCGGATGCTGTCACAGGTCTTCCGTCAATTGGACATCTGGAAGATGTTGGAAGGAGTTTGAGGCAAAAATGAACTCACTGGAGCAGCTCGTCAGCTACCGCTGTCCGCCCTTTTCTGAGTACCCGGCTATTCCCCTGTATATGGATCAGGTCATCTCTCTGCTCACCCAGGCGGTCAATCCCTTCTACCCGGACACGGAAGCCCCGGTCACCGCCTCCATGATCAACAACTATGTGAAGCTGAAGGTGCTCCCTGCCCCGGTGCAGAAAAAGTACAGCCGTAATCAAGTGGTCACGCTTTATATCATCTTCCTGCTCAAGCAGGTGCTGAGTATGGAGGAGATTCGCCTGCTCCTGCAGCGGGAGTTCGATTCGGAGGATGTGGAGCCATCCTATCGCTGCTTCTGTGCCCAGCTGGAGGGTGCGCTGTCTGAGCTGGCCGGTGACTCCATCGAATCCTTTTCCGGTGCGCACCCCCTGATGGAGGCCGCCATTCGCTCTCTGGTCTACCGGCGGTATGTGGCGGTGCTCCTGCGGGAGCCGACAGCAGAGGACGAAACAGAGGGATGATCCAGACCGCCGCTTTCTGTCCTCCGCTCCTCCTTCACTCAGAAAAGTGAATGTTCCATAGAATAGCAGAATAACGGCGCACTGCCGACGGAGCTTCCGTCCGACAGTGCGCCGCTTTTTTGCGCTGTATTACGCCTTGGTCAGGTATTTGGAGGAGCAGTAGTAATAGCTGCCGTTGACATAGACACGGTACCAGATGGTGCCTCTCACATCATAGGACTCGCCGTCCACCACCTTGACCGTCGCTCCGGAGGCGAAGGTGCCCGCCAGAGAATAACTGGAGCCCGGGCCGGTGCGGTAGTTCAGCATCCCTGTGGTGACATAGTTCACCAGGGTGGGAGTGGAGCTGACTGACGCCTTGGCGGAGACGCCGGAGGTGCTGTAGTAGGAGAGATAGCTCCCGCTCACTGCACGGACGGTGTAAATGTAAGTCGTCCCGGAGGTCACCGATGTGTCAGTATAGC
>JAJQFJ010000057.1:0-52306 GCA_021201185.1 Clostridiales bacterium | reverse complement strand
CACCGTTATGCCGGAGGTGGCGTTGGAGGCAGAGCTCAGGGTCGGGGTGCTTGGGGCAGTCGTCGTACCAGCCGCCTTGGCGGAGACGCCGGAGGTGTTGTAGTAGGAAAGATAACTCCCGCTCACCGCACGGACGGTGTAAATGTAAGTCGTCCCGGAGGTCACCGATGTGTCAGTATAGCTGACCGCTGAGTTGCCGGAGAGGGTTGCGATCCTCTCCCAGCTGCCGCCGGAAACCTTCCGGTACACCCGATAGCCTGTTGCTCCGGTGACAGCCCCCCACTTCACGGTGATCCCACTGGAGGAGGCCGTGGCAGAGCTCAGGCTGGGATTGCTCAGACGGATGCAGGTCACGCCGGTGGAGCTATAGCCGGAGAGACCGGCGCTGTTATAGGCCCGGACCGTATAAATATAGGTAGTTCCGGAGACGGCGGTGGTGTCGGTGTAGCTGGTGGAGGTAACGATGGCGATCCGGCTCCAGTCCCCGCCGGAGGTCTTGCGGTAGACGCGGTAGCTGGTGGCGCCGCTCACGGACCCCCATTTCACCGTTATGCCGGAGGTGGCGTTGGAGGCAGAGCTCAGGGTCGGGGTGCTTGGGATGCTGGTGGTGCTACTGCTCTCGCTGTCGGAAACCGTCACACCGACGGCGTCGAAGCTGCCCGCCCCACTGATGGCGTAGATGGTGCAGGTACCTGCGGCCACGGCGGTGATGACACCGGAGTCAGAGACGGTGGCGACCGCAGGATCGCTGGTCTCATAGTAGATCGTCCCGGCGTCTCCCGTGGTGGTCAGAGTGGAGGCGATGGACTTTGTGTTGCCGGTTTTGATGGTATAGGCGGAGGACAGGGACACCTGAGACTCCCGCAGATATCCGGTATAGGTGGTGCCGGAGACGGTGACCTTGACCTGGTACCAGTACGGATAGTAGAGCCGCTCGGTGTAGCCGGTGGACTCAGTCTGATAGCCGCCCAGCACGGTGACCGTCGTCCCTTTGGGGACCGAGACCACGGAGGAGCTCATGGAGGGAGAGGAGTACAGGGTTGTCGTAGCGGTGGTGGTGCCCGTGTTGGTACCGCTGAGGCGGACAGTGGAGTCCTCATCCGGCATGTCATCAAAGATTGGGATGTAGAACAGAAAGGCACTGCTGACGGCGCCGGAGGCGTTGTAGGCATTGTAGGTGGTGATGGATTCCGCCGCCACAGCATAGGTGGCAGACATGTACTGATGGGCATAGGCAGAATAATACCGGTCGGGACTCACATTGAAGCGCATATAGTAGCTGGTGTTCTGTCCCTTGCTGATATAGCTGTCCGCCAGGAACTCCGCTCCGCCGTAAAGAGCGAGGACCGGGTTATACCATCCGGCGTTTTTTGCATACTTCAGCCCGTTGATCACCGCAGTGCCGGTGGTGGAGGCCGTAGCTCCGATGTTGTAGAAATTATAATAGCCCACATAGCCGCTCACCGTTCCGCTGATGGACTGGTTGGTGGTGACGGCCCCGGTCTCCTGGACGATCTTGCTGGCCAGATAGTAGGGGCTGACATCGGTGGCGACGCCCACATTATAAATGATGGAGGAGTAGTCAGAGCCGTAGCTGCTGTTCAGACTGCTCAGGTTGACCGTACTCCCGCTGGTGTTCACATAGGTGGAGACATAATACAGCCCCTTGCTGGAGCTGCTGCTGGAATCAGCGGCGTTTTTCAGCACCTTCTGAACTCCGGAGAGCTGCTGGACGCTGCTGTAGGTCTGGTCCTCAAACTGGAAGATGTACTTGGCCGTCAGGAAGTTCCTGGGGTCCATGTAATAGGCGATGGCCGCTCGGCTGGCACTGACATGGTTGCCGTCGATGGGCATATAATGGTTGGTACTGGAATAGCTGGAGGTGCTGTAATATCCGCTGTGATTGTTTAACAGCAGATCATCGGTGGTGCCGTTGAGGTTGTAGTCGATGGTGCTGTTGGAGCCGTACTCCCCGTTGATCACGTCATCCCAGGACAGACCGGTGTCCACGGCCACAAAGATCCAATTGGGATAGGTCTTGTGAAGGGCCTTCAGATAGGTCTGATAGCTGGAGGGGAATTTTGCCAGCTCGGTGGCGTAATCATAGTCCGTCTCATCAGAGGCCATAGCTGCGGCCAGGATGGACTCGATCCGGGCCATGGCGTTCTCCTCTGCCTGGACCACCTCTGCCAATTCATCGTCCTCCTCAGCGTCCGCGTCCTCTGCGGCGCCCTCCTCTTCGGAATCTGTGGCAGTTGCGCCCTCGTCGGTAGCATCCCCGTCTGCACTGTCGGCAACGGCGTCCCCGCCGGAAGTGGAGGTGTCGGATGTTTCGTCGGAATCAGCTGCCGCCGTCTCCTGAGAGGACCCGTCATCAGAGGTATCCTCATCGTCATCGTCGGAGGCGTCATCCTCTGTAGAGCCGTCACTCTCCGCTGTGTCTGATGCCTCCTGGGAGAAGTCCCCAGAGGTCTCGTCCTCAGCTGTGAGGGTATCATTCTCTGTCTCTGCCTCCGTGAGGATGTCCTCCTCTGCAGAGCTGTCTTCCCCTGTTGTATCTGCCGTCTCCTGGGAGACCTCGTCGCCGTCCGTCTCCGCAGCCCAGGCCAGGCTCGGCCAGAGCCCGGTCAGGAGCAGGCAGACTGCCAGGAGGGCAGAGAGAAGGCGGGTGAAAAAGCTCGTCTTGGTCATATCGTCGTATCATTCCTTTCGTTTTGCCGGGGGTGGAACGTTTTCTTTCTGTCAAACATGGTACGGAAAAGGTTACAGGTCTGTAACCAAATGTCACTTGTTTGTTATTATACACGATGATAGTGAAAAAGACAATAGCTAAGCGGCATTTTCACATAAAAAATCTCCAAAAACGGGTAAAAACCGCTCAGACAGCCGCAGACCGCCATGGTTCGGAACAGTCCAGCCGCAAAATAAAGCTGTAAAGCAATTGCGCTTTACAGCCTTTAAGAGCATTATTTGTGATTCTACGCATTGACTGCGGCACAGGAGCCTTTACCACCGGACGAGGCAGGCGGTGCTGGACAGTCCCCCCCCGAAGGCGCACATCAGAATCAGGTCGCCCCGGTGGAAAATGCCCTTCCGGTTGCACTCGTCCAGCAGGATGGGGACGCTGGCAGCGGAGCAGTTGCCGCAGTGGTCGATGTTCATCAGGAATTTTTCGGCGGGGATGCCCTTGAGCCGCCGGGCGGCGGCCTCGATGATGCGGCGGTTCGCCTGGTGGCAGATCACCCAGTCCACCTGGGACTGCTCCACACCACACTGGGCCAGCAGGGCCTCCACCTCCTGAGGGATGGAGCGGGTGGCGAATTTGTAGGTCTCGCTGCCGTTCATAAAGACGTAGGGATGCTCCTCCCCTGCCGTCCAGAAGGGGGAGATGCCCTTGTGGGTGGGGACCCGAAGCACCTCTTCCCCGCCCTTGACGGTCATGTGGGAGCCGAGGTAGTCCTCTCCCGGCTCCAGCACGGCGGCTCCGGCGCCGTCGCCGAAGAGAATGCAGGTGGAGCGGTCCGTCCAGTCCAGGATACGGGACATCTGCTCGGTGCCCACGATGAGGATCTTCTGATAACGGCCGGTGGAGAGATAGGCCGCCGCCGTCTCCATGAGAAACAGGAAGGCGGAGCAAGCTCCGTTGAGGTCGAATCCGGGACAGGTGGCCCCGATCTCCCGCTGTACCAGACAGGCCATGCTGGGCACGATGAACTCGCCGCTGACGGTAGCGCAGAGAATCAGGTCCAGCTCCTCCGCCCGGACGCCGCTGTTCTCCAGGGCTGCCTGGGCCGCCTTGGCCGCCAGGGTGGAGGCCGGCTCATCGGTGGAGACGTGCCGGGAGCGGATGCCGGTGCGGGTGGAGATCCATTCGTCGTTGGTGTCCACCAGCTTTGCCATATCATCGTTGGTGACGACCGTGGGTGGGAGATAGCTGCCTGTTCCCAGAATATGTAAGCTCATAGCGTGTTTGTCCTTTCCTGTCTCCGGCCTGAAGCGGGCCGAAGCGCCGTTCGATCGATTGCTTATCTATTTTAGCAAATGCGGCGAAAGCTGTCAATCGCCATTCGGCCATTCCTGTTGCAATGACAGCGTCACAGTAATCCGGAAAAAATTTTAAATCCCTGTTGGAAAACCGAATCAGCTGTGTTACAATATCCAATGCTTTCAGCATAACGTCGGCTCAGCAGAGCCGTTCTGCGCCGCCCTTTCGCAGCGGACGCATATCATCCAATCCAGAGGCAAAGGAAGGAATCGAGCATGGGAAAGTATTTTGGGACGGACGGCTTCCGGGGAGAGGCCAACGTAACGCTGACCGCGGAGCGGGCCTATCAGGTGGGCTTTTTCCTGGGCTGGTATTACAATCAGCACCCCATCGACAGCAAGCGGGCCCGCATCGTCATCGGCAAGGACACCCGGCGTTCCAGCTATATGCTGGAGTTCGCCCTGTCCAGCGGCATCACCTCCGCCGGAGCGGACGTCTATCTGCTCCGGGTGACCACCACCCCCAGCGTGGCCTATATCGCCAAGGTGGACAGCTTCGACTGCGGTATCATGATCTCCGCCAGCCACAACCCCTTCTATGACAACGGCATCAAGCTCATCAACGACCAGGGTGAGAAGATGGACCAGGAGACCATCGACAAGGTGGAGGCCTATCTGGACGGCAGGGGCCCGGACATCCCCGCCGCCACCGGGGCGGACATCGGCGCCGCCTTTGATTACGACTCCGGGCGGCACCGCTATATCGCCTATCTGATCTCCCTGGCGGTCCACTCCTTCCGGGGCAAACGGGTGGGCCTGGACTGCGCCAACGGCTCCGCCTGGTCCATCGCCAAGGTGGTGTTCGAGGCTCTGGGAGCCAAGGTGTACGTCATCGGCAACGAGCCGGACGGCACCAACATCAACCTCAACTGCGGCTCCACCCATCTGGAGACCCTCCAGAAATTCGTGGTGGACAACCACCTGGACGTGGGCTTTGCCTATGACGGCGACGCCGACCGGTGCCTGGCGGTGGATGAAAACGGCAAGGCGGTCAGCGGAGACGAGATCATGTACCTCTACGCCCGGTATATGAAGGACCGGGATAAGCTGCTCACCAACACGGTGGTCACCACTGTCATGTCCAACTTCGGCCTGTACAAGGCCCTGGACGCCGTGGGCATTGACTACGTCAAGACGGATGTGGGAGACAAGTACGTCTATGAGTACATGGTCAAGCACGGCAACCGCCTGGGCGGGGAGCAGTCCGGCCACATCATCTTCAGCAAGTACGCCACCACCGGAGACGGCATCCTCACCTCCATCAAGGTCATGGAGGTTATGCAGGCCAAACGGCTGACCCTGAGCCAGCTGTGCGAGCCCATGACCGTCTATCCCCAGCTGTTGGTCAACGTGAAGGTGAAGGACAAGGAGGCCGCCCAGAACGACCCGGACGTCCAGGCTGCCGTGGAGAATGTGGCCAACCGGCTGGGCGACGCCGGCCGTATCCTGGTCCGGGAGTCCGGCACCGAGCCTCTCATCCGGGTCATGGTGGAGGCGGAGACCGCCGAGCTGTGCCAGGAATACGTCTATCACGTGGTCAACGTCATCCGCGCCAAGGGGCACGAGGTCAAATAATCCGTTCCGATCTTTCAAAAGCGTCCGCAGATGCGGGCGCTTTTTGTCGGTGTATCCTGCGGCGGAAATTAAGGAATTCTTAAGAAACAGCGCCGCCCAAATTCAGAAATGCCTGCTACAATAGGCTCATAACGGAAGCGGAAAGAGGGAGATGCCAATGAACCGCATTTTGGTGGTGGACGACGACCGGGACATCGTCGCCGCGCTGGAGATTTACCTGTCCAACGGGGGCTATGAGGTCCTCAGGGCCTATAACGGCCGGGAGGCCATCAACGTCCTGCGTGAGCATCGGGTGGACCTGATTTTGATGGACGTGATGATGCCCCAGATGGACGGCATCGCCGCCACGAAGCAGATCAGGGCCAACAGCAACATCCCCATCCTGTTCCTCACTGCAAAAAGCGAGGACGTGGACCTGATCCAGGGCCTCAACGTGGGGGCGGACGATTACATCACCAAGCCCTTCAAGCCCATGGAGGTGCTGGCCCGGGTCCGCTCCCACCTCCGTCGGTACACCCAGCTGGGAGGCCGGGCGGACGGCGACAGGAATGTCCTCCAGGTGGGCCCCATCGTCATGGACGACCGGGCCAAGCAGGTGACGCTGGACGGGGACGCCGTGGAACTGACCTCCACCCAGTACAACATCCTCCGGGTGATGATGCAGCACCCGGGCCAGGTGCTCTCCAGCGCCCAGATTTATGAGGCGGTGTGGAAGGACCCCCTCCTGGGCAGCGAGAACGTGGTAGCCGTCCACATCCGCCATCTCCGGGAAAAGCTGGAGATCGACCCCGCCCATCCCCGCTACCTCAATGTGGTGTGGGGCATGGGGTATAAGCTGGAGGGATGACCAACCCTTAACGGATTCGCCGGAGGTGCTCTGTTTCGACGACGGCCCCTACTGCACCCCTCAGTCAGCTTCGCTGACAGCTCCCCTTTCAGGGGAGCCAGAGGGTTGCGCAGGCCTTTACCTCCCCTGAAAGGGCGTAAGTGCCGCAAAGCGGTAGAGGGGGACCGGCGTAAGCCGGTGGAGGGGTGCAGCACGCACCCATGACAACCGGAAAACGACCGGCGAACTCGTACAACCCCCCCCATTTCCAAACCATCCCAAGTTGACATAATAATGGAGGTGCAGTAATATGAAAAAGGGATTCCGTCTCCGTGGCTCCGGCGTGGTCAAGGCTCTGGCCTTTCTGCTGGCCTGGGCGCTGGCTACGGTGGCCTGTGCCGGGGCGGGAGTGCTGATCGTCCTGGCGGCCAGATACAACACGGACTATGACCCCGTGGACGTGTACGCCTATGACAGTCAGTGCCAGTACACAAAGGAATTTCTGTTTCTCTCGCTGTATGCAGACGAGCTGACCGCCGCCGGTGAGGAGTGGTACGCCGAGCTGGACAAGAATCTCTCCGCCGACGAGACCAACTTCCGCTATGTGGTCGTCAGCGAGGACGGGGATATTCTCCTGGCCAACAACGACGCCACCGTGGAGGAGGCCAACGAGGAGTATCGGGGCATTTATATGTACAGCTCCTACGAGCTGGGCCTTGAGGAGAATGTGGGCTACTACCTGGACCTCACCGCCACCGGCGACTGGGTGCTGGTCCGGGGCACCGAGGAGGAGTGGAGCCTGACCAGCTACGCCTCCAGCTACTATTACGAGGGGGATTCCCTGGCGGAGTTTCTGGCCGACGCCAACGTCAGCTGGAGGGCGGTCCTGTCCAGCGTCGCCGACGGTTCCCTCTATGTGAACGAGGACTACGGCTACGATTACAGCTACGACAGTGAGGCGGCCATGGAATCCGCCAGCACCGACACCGACGCCACCGAGGCGGTGGACGAGGCCGATTCCTACGAGGACGAGTCCTATTACTATTACTACTACGTCTACACCGGGACGGAGGCCTTCTACACCGTCTATACCTGGGTGGACCAGGATTACCCGGTGGCGGACGCATACTTCCAGGGCTACAAGAGCTCTCTCCTCGCTCAGCAACAGTTTGAGCAGTATATCACCCCGGCGGCGTGGATCACCGGCATCTCTCTGCTGCTCTTCCTGGCGCTGCTGGCGGAGATGACCTGGGCCTGGGGCTGGAACCGGGAGGGGGAGCTGGCCCTCCGGGGGCTGAACAGGCTGCCCATCGAGGCGATCATCGCCGTGGTCGCTCTGGCCCTCATAGGAGCCGCCTTGGAGTTTTCCCGTTTCTACTGGCGTGACGCGACACTGACCTATGCCGCCATGGTCTGGGGCCTGGCCGGAATGGCAGGGGCGCTGGGCTGTCTCATCGCCTGGGTGGTCATCGCCGCCCAGATCAAGACCCGGACGGTAGGCCAGCAGAGCCTGATTTGCCGTCTCCTGCGCCGGTGCGGAAAGCTGGGCAGAGCCGTGGTGGACGGGTGTAAAAAGGCCGTCTCCCAGTGGGCCCTCTACTGGAAGGTGCTGGTGGGCTGCGCCGTGTACTATGTGGCAGCAGGGCTGTTCTTTGTCATCGGCTTCGATGCCCTGGTCTACTGGTATCCCATCCAGGCGTTGCTGCTCTTCCTGCTACTCATGCTCCCACCGGTGGCCCTGGCCTGCAAGTGGGCGGTGGACTGGGCCAGACTGCGGAAAACCGTCAAGGAGATGGTGGACGGCAAGCTGGACGCCACGGTGGACAGCCGCCATATGCTCCCCGACCTGAAGGACCACGCCAACGACTTGGGCAGTCTCTCCCAGGGGCTGAAAAAGGCGGTGGAGGAGGAGGTCAAGGGCCAGCGGTTCAAGACCGAGCTCATCACCAACGTCTCCCACGACCTGAAAACCCCCCTCACCTCCATCATCAACTATGTGGATCTGCTGAAAAAGGCGGACATCCCGGACGAGACAATCCGGGGCTATATCGACGTGCTGGACCGGAAGAGCCAGCGGCTCAAGACACTGACAGAGGACCTGGTGGAGGCGTCCAAGGCAGCCAGCGGCACCGTGGCCGTCCGGCTGGAGCGGCTGGACATCGTCCAGCTGGTGGAGCAGGCGGCGGCGGAGTACAGCGACCGGCTGGAGGCCGCCGGACTGACCACCATCCTCACCACCCCGGAGGAGCCCTGTCCCATCCAAGCGGACGGACATCACCTGTGGCGGGTGCTGGACAACCTGCTGGGCAACTGCACGAAATACGCCATGCCGGGGACCCGGGCCTATCTGGATGTGGCCCATCGGGAGAACGACTATGTGGTGACGGTGAAGAACATCTCCGCCGACCCCCTGAACGTCCCGCCCGAGGAGCTGATGAAGCGGTTCGTCCGGGGCGACGCCTCCCGCACCACCGAGGGCAGCGGCCTGGGCCTGTCCATCGCCCGGAATCTCACCAACGTCCAGGGCGGGCAGTTCGACCTGGTGGTGGACGGCGATCTGTTCAAGGCTGTCATCACCTTCCCGGCCGCGCCTCCGCTGCCGGAGGAGCCGGAAAAAACAGAGGAGCCAAAGACCCCCAATGCCCCTCCCCTGCCCGAGCCGCCCACCATGCCCCCTGAGACGGGACCGGCGGAAGCAGAGGACCTTGAGCCGACCCCGGAGCCGCCAAAGGAGGACGACGCCTCAGCCGGGCCGGAGACGGAGGATTCTAGAACGGTCGGAACGGAATAAGAATAGACCCCAGGGGTCGGGAGGCCCCTGGGGATATAAACGGACAGGGTAAAGGAGGAAAATGATAATGAAGAAACCGTTTCTTTTGCTGTTGACCATGACATTCTGCCTTTTGGCCTGTGCGGGCTGCTCCGGCCAGACATCGGAGAACGCCGTTGACACCACAGACATTAGCGCCTCCCAAAGGAACACGGAGGGTATCGCTCTCAGCGACAACGACGTGACCCTGGAGCTGGCCGCAGACGAGACAAAGGTGCAGATCACCCAGGACTATCTCACCACCAATACAGCGGAGATCACCGTATTCGCAGACAGTATTCCTGAAGGGGTGGAAATTCAGCTCTACCTGTACTCCAATGATGCCGGCGACGAACCGATCATGTACGCCACCCTGACAGACAGCGAGACATCATTTACGTTTTCCGGGCTGACTCACGCCCTCAGCTACAAGGTGGGGGCGGAAGCGGATACGCTTACGGAATCTCTTTCCCTCACCATCACAGACTGACGCAAACGAAGAAAGCCCGTCCGGAAAGGAGGCCACCATGCTGCTGCTCATCCCGGCCCTGGTGTGTGCCGTGCTGTTTCTGCTGACCTGCGCAGTGTTCTCTCCCGACGGCGGGACATTTTTGCAGCTGCTCTATGAGCTGTCCTCCGCCGTCCTGCCCTGGCTGGCTGTCACCGTTCTACTCCGCCGCCGTCAGGAGGCGCGGGGCGTCCGCCGGATGGAGGGCACCCGCTGGCTGTGGATGGCGCTGTACGTCCTCTACATCGCCGGTATCTGGGCGGTCACCGGGGCAGGCACACTGGCCGAGACGCTGCAAAACGGCCTCTGCTGGGGCTGCAACGAGGTGAACCTCGCCCCCTTCTCCCAGGGAATCGACCCGGTGGGGTATGCGCTCAACGTGCTGCTCTTTGTGCCCCTGGGCTTTCTCACCCCCCTGCTGTGGGACAGCCGGGACAAATTTTATCTCGCGCTGCTGGGCGGGCTGGGCTGCTCTCTTCTGGTGGAGGTGAGCCAGCTGGTCAACTTCCGGGCCAGCGACGTGGACGACCTGGTGATGAACACCCTGGGAGCCGTGGCGGGCTGGGGGCTGTTCCGGCTGTTCGCCCGGCTTACCGGCTGGAAGCGGGAGCAGGAGCTGGTCTGGCCCATGGGCCCCGAGGGGACAGTGGCCCTGCTCTTTGCGGGTCATTTCCTCCTGTACCTGGAGGCGGGGACGGTCATTTGACGGATAAAAGCAAAACACACTCCGGTAAGAGACTTCCGGAGTGTGTTTTGCTGTCTGTCATCCCAGCAGCTCTGCCAGCTCCTCCTCGGAGAGGACCGGGATGCCCAGCTCGTTGGCCCGGGTCAGCTTGGAGCCGGCGCTCTCTCCCGCCACCACGTAGCTGGTCTTTTTGGAGACGGAACCGGCCACCTTGGCCCCCTGGGCCTCCAGCAACTGCTTTGCCTGGGCGCGGGTGTAGGAGGTCAGCGTCCCGGTGAGAACGAAGGTCTTGCCCGCCAGGGCGCTGCCCACCGGCTGCTCTTTGCTCTCAAAGCTGACCCCCGCCTCCCGGAGGCGGCGAATGAGGTGCTGAGACTGTGGGGCGGCGAACCACTCCGTCAGGCTCCGGGCGGTGATGTCGCCGATATCCTCCACCGCCGTCAGCTCCTCCGCTGTGGCCGCCATGAGGGCGTCCAGGGTGGGGAAGGTGCGGCTCAGGGTCTGGGCGGCCTTGCTGCCCACCTGGCGGATACCAAAGGCGGTGAGCAGCCGGGCCATCCCCTGCCCCTTGCTCTTTTCCAGGGCCAGGGAGAGATTGTGGGCGGACTTCTGCCCCATGCCGTCCAGCTGGGCCACACGGCCCTCGTCCAGGTCGTAGAGGTCGGCGGGGCTGGCCAGCATCCCGGCGTTCACCAGCTGCTGCACCACCGCGGGACCCAGGCCCTCGATGTCCATAGCCTCCCGGCTGGCGAAGTGGGTGATATTGCGCACCAGCTGAGCGGGACACTCCGCCCCGGTGCAGCGGAAGGCCGCCCCGTCCTCGTCCCGGCGCACGGGAGCGCCGCAGACCGGGCAGACAGCGGGGAGATGATAGGGCTCCGTCCCCTCCGGCCTACGGTCCTTTCGCACGCTGACCACCTGGGGGATGATCTCCCCCGCCTTTTGCAGCAGGACGGTATCACCGATGCGGATATCCTTTTCCGTGATAAAATCCTGATTGTGGAGGGTGGCGTTGGTCACGGTAGTCCCCGCCAGACGCACCGGGTCCACCACCGCCTTGGGGGTCAGCACCCCCGTTCGCCCCACCTGGACGACGATGTCCCGCAGCACCGTCTCCTTCTGCTCCGGAGGATACTTCCACGCCGCCGCCCACCGGGGGAACTTGGCGGTGGAGCCCAGCAGCTCCCGCTGGGCCAGGTCATCCAGCTTGACCACTGCCCCGTCGATGTCGAAGGGATACCGCTCCCGGTCCTCCCCCAGGTCTGCGATGCGGCGGCTGATCTCCTTCTCCGTTTCACAGACCGGATGGTCGATGACGGAGAAGCCCAGCGTCTCCAGCCAGTCCAGGGTCTCGCTGTCGGTGGGGAAATCCCGGCCCTCGATGAGCAGAGCCTGGAAGATGATGCAGTCCAGGCGGCGGCGGGCGGCGATCTTGGGGTCGAGCTGCCGCAGAGACCCGGCGGCGGCGTTTCTGGGGTTGGCCATCAGCGGCTCCCCCGCCTCCTCTCGTTGGGCGTTCAGCGTTTGGAACACCGCCCTGGACATATAGCACTCCCCCCGGACGATGAGCCGGTGAGGGGCGTTTTTCAGCTGTAGGGGGATAGAGCGGACGGTGCGGAGGTTCTCGGTAACGTCCTCCCCCACCTGGCCGTCTCCCCGGGTGGCTCCCCGGACAAAGACCCCGTCCACATACTCCAGAGCGACGGAGAGACCGTCCACCTTGGGCTCCATGACCCAGCGGTGCTGCTCCGACTGCTCCTCCACCTTCCGGAGAAAGTCAGTCAACTCTCCCGGCTCGAAGAGGTCCTGGAGGGACTGGAGAGGCACCTCATGGCGCACCTCCTGGAACTGGGACAGCGGCTGCCCCCCCACCCGCTGGGTTGGAGAGTCCGGGGTGATGAGCTCCGGGTGCTCCCCCTCCAGACGCTCCAGCTCCCGGAGGGCCATGTCATACTCGTAGTCGGACACGGTGGGGGCGTCCAGGTCGTAATACTGGTGGCTCCAACGCTCCAGCCTGTCCCGCAGGGCCCGGATCTCTGTCTGAATGTCCATTCTGTCACCTGTGCTTTCTCTCCCGCATAGAATAATGGGAGGTGGTGTTTCCGTGAGAAATAGGGGTCCCGTTCCGAGAATGCCCGGGAGCCGTCGGAGGCTCACCCCTGCCCGGCAGCTTATATTCAGTCTGCTGGTTGGGCTGGGGCTGGGCATCGGCGTCATTGTCTGGATGAGCAGTCAGCTCCGGCCCGTCATCCTGGCCGTCACCCAAGCGGAGCTGTCCAACCGCATCGCCCGGACCGCCGCCTCGGTGCTGGCGGAGTGCGTCGAAGACGACGACTCGTTTCAAAATCTGGTGGAGCTGCACTACGACGACAGCGGCGCTCTCTCCGCCGTCACCACCCGAATGGAGCAGGCCAATCTGCTCCGGGAGACGCTGACCGTCTCCCTTCTGGATGAGCTGGAGACCATGGAGGACACCACCCTCTCCGTCCCGGTGGGGACGCTGACAGGGCTGTCCCTTCTCTCCGGCCGGGGATGGAGCATCCCGGTGCGGGTGCTCTCCGTCTCCAGGGTGGACGGGGCCTTTGAAAGCGCCCTCACAGCGGCGGGCATCAACCAGTCTCTCCACACTCTGGAGCTGGTGTTGGAGACGGAGGTGGTCCTGCTTTTACCCGGCGGGCTGGCCACCCAGACGGTGACGGCCCGGCTCACTCTGGCGGAGACGGTGCTGCTGGGTCAGGTGCCGGAGGCGTACACCTATTTCAGCCAGTTCGACAGCGTCTCCGACGCCTCGGACGCCTATTTTGACTATGGGGCGGGCAGCAACTAGTCTGCCCCGTTTTTCAGCAGCTCCTCCACCGCCAGCAGGATGCCCGTCTTACCCGACTCGTAGGTCAGGCCGCCCTGGAGATAGACGGTGTACGGCTCCCGCATGGGGGCGTCGGCGGACAGCTCGATGGAGGCCCCCTGGATGAAGGCTCCCGCCGCCATAATGACAGGCACATCGTATCCCGGCATGGCCCAGGGCACCGGGGTGACGTAGCTGTCCACCGGGGAACCCGCCTGGATTCCCTTGCAGAACTGCTCCACCCGCTCCGGGGTCTGGAGGGAGATCATCTGGATGATGTCGTGCCGCTCCTGCCAGGAGTGGGGCTTGGTGACATACCCCAGCTGCTCCATGATGCGGGCGGCAAAGATCGCCGTTTTCAGCGCCTGGGCCACCGCATGGGGAGCCAGGAACAGCCCCTGATAGAGGGCCCGGTTGTTCCCCAGCGTGGCCCCGCACTCCCGGCCGATGCCGGGGACGGTGAGCCGGTAGGAGGCCCGCTCCACCAGGTCTGCCCTGCCGCAGAGATAGCCACCCATGGGAGCCAGACCGCCGCCGGGGTTTTTGATCAGGCTCCCCACCACCAGGTCCGCCCCCACCTGGGACGGCTCCTGTTCCTCGACGAACTCTCCGTAGCAGTTGTCCACGATGCAGACCGCTTCCGGGTTGACCGATTTCACCACAGCGATTAGCTCTCCGATCTCCCGAACGGAGAGGGAGGCCCGGGTGGAATAGCCCTTGGAGCGCTGGATGAGCACCGCCTTCACCTTCGGGTCGGCGGCCATCTCCGCCAGCCTGGCCCGGTCGGGGGTGTTTTCCCGGGAAATGGGGACTTCCCGGTATTCAATTCCATAGCGTTTCAGGCTCAGGGGATAGTCCCCTGTCATGCCGATGACCCCCTGAATGGTGTCGTATGGGGCCCCTACAGCGGAGAGCAGAACGTCTCCCGGCTCCAGCACGCCGTAAAGGCAGGAGGCGATAGCGTGAGTGCCGTTGACAAACTGGATGCGCACCAGGGCGTCCTCCGTCTGGAAGATGTCCGCATAGATTTTGTCCAGGGTGTCCCGGCCCAGGTCGTCGTAGCCGTAGCCGGTGGTGCCCGCAAAACAGGCCTCCGACACCCGATGGGCCTGGAACGCAGCCAGCACCTTCCGGCTGTTGCGCTCCGCCATCTCGTCAATGGCGTCAAACTGCTCCCGGAGGGCGGCCTGGGCCTCTTTTGCCAGCTCCAGGGTGCGGGGGGATAGCTCCAATGTACTCATACGGTGGGAAGCGCCTCCTCACAGATCGCCCGGATGAGGCGGGTACAGGCGTCCAGGTCCTCCAAATCGCACTGCTCCACAGCGGAGTGTGTGTAGCGACAGGGGACAGAGATGCCTCCGGTCACGACTCCCTTGCGGGCGGTGCGGATGGGGCCGGCGTCAGTGCCGCCGCAGGTAAGGATGTCCGGCTGGACAGGGATGCCCCTGGCCTCCGCCAGGTCGTTGAGCCGCCTGACCAGGCTGGGGGAACAGATGACCGAGCGGTCCATCACCTTCACCGCCGCGCCCTTGCCCATGACGGCAGTCCCCTCGTGGAGAGAGCCGGGCACGTCGTCGGCACAGGTCACGTCTACCGCAATGCCATAGTCCGGGTCCACCCCAAAGGAGGCGGGCTTGGCCCCCCGGGTGCCTACCTCCTCCTGGACGCTGAACACGAAGTACAGGTCGTTGGCAGGGGCGGTGACATCCTTCAGCGCATGCAGAAGGGCCAGGCAGCCGATGCGGTTATCCAGGAAGCAGCCGGACACCCGGTTTTTGCTCAGATGCTTCAGTGGGCTGACAAAGGCGGCGGTGTCCCCCACCTGAACCAGCTCCTTTGCCTCCTGCTCGTTGGCGGCGCCGATGTCCAGATACAGGTCCCGGAGCTTGGCCTCCTCCAGCTTGTCCTCCCGGGCGCAGCACAGGGCATAGGCCCCGTTCTGGAAGCGGAAGGTCTGCTGAATCAGGTCGGGGACGCAGAAGCCCCCCAGAGTGCCGAAGCGGATGGTCCCGTCCTTGTCGATATGGGTGGCCACCAGGCCCACCGAGTCCATGTGGGCGGAGAAGAGCAGTCTCGGCCCCTTCCCTGCCCGGTGAACGATGAGGTTGCCCATGGCATCCTCCCGGATGTCGTCGGCGTAGGGCTGGGCCAGGGAGCGGATATTCCCCTCGTTGCCGGAGACCCCGTGGGTCTGGGTCAGCCGGGACAGGGTTTCAAATGTATTCATCGTCATACCTCCTGTGCCATGGCGTCCACGAACAGACGGGCCAGGCGACACATATTGCGGCAATCCTCGATAGAGACAACGCTGGAGGGGGCGTGGAGATACCGCACCGGAGCGGACAGGCCCGCCACTCTGGCTCCCACGCCGCTGCGCTGGAAGGCTTTGCCGTCGGTGCCTCCGGCGATATATTCCTTGGTCTGCCAGGGGATGCCATTCTCCTCCGCCAGGCGGCGCAGGAGCAGAAACAGCCTGCGGCTGGCGATGCTTCCCTTGTCCATAAAGGGCAGGACCGGGCCGCCCCCCACCCGGCAGACGTGGGCGCCGCCCTCCATGCCCGGAAGGTCGGCGGCGGTGGTGCCCTCTACCACCAGGACGTTTTTCGGCTGGAGGGCAAAGGCGGCTCCCAGGGCGCCACGGGTGCCCACCTCCTCCTGGACGGTAAAGACGAAAGTGACATCCATGGGCAGCTCCTGCCTCAGCAGGTCCAGCAGAACGGCGCAGCCCACCCGGTCGTCGATGGCCTTGGCCTTGAGCCGTCCGTCGCCAAATTCCCGGATGTCGTTGGAAAAGACCGCCACGTCCCCGAGCTCTACCAGCTTTTCGCTCTCCTCCCGGGAATCGGTGCCGATGTCCAGATACAGCTTGTCCGTGGGTGGAGCCTTTTTTCGCTCCTCGGCGGTGGTCAGGTGGATGGGCTTCATCCCCACCACGGCGGGGACCCGGTTGGGGCCGATATAGACCTTTTTCCCGATGACCACCTGGCAGTTCACGCCGCCCACAAACTGAAAGCCCAGGGTGCCGTCTTTGTGGATACGGTCGATCATCATACCCACCTCGTCCATGTGGGCGGCCAACAGCAGCTCACCGGGGGCGGACCTGGCCCCGCGCTTTTCCACGATCAGGTTGCCCAGACGATCGGTCCGGACAGAGGCGGCGTAGGGCTCCGCCTGGGCGCGGATATAGTCCCGCACCTGGTCCTCCCGGCTGGAGACGCCGGAGAGGGCGCAGAGGGTCTTTAATTCTTCCAGCACAGAACTCCGTCCTCCTCTCGCAGCCCCAGGAGAAAGTCCGCCAGCAGCCGGGCGGTCTGCTCCGCGTCACCCTCGGAGATGACCTCCAGAGGGGTGTGCATATAGTTCAGCGGCAGAGACACCAGCGCCACCGGGACGCCCTCCCGGGCCACCTGCATCTCCCAGCCGTTGGTGCCGGTATTGCCCGCCATGACCTCCGGATTCCAGTTGATCTCCCGGACAGCGCAGGCCTTCCGCAGGCCGTCCACCATCCAGCGGGCGCAGTTGGGGCCAATGCCCACCGCCGGGCCCTTGCCCAGGGCAAAACCCGTCTCCTCCGGCCCGTCGTGGGAGACGCCGAAGGTCACATCCACCGCGATAGCGCAGTCCGGGCGCTCGGCGAAGGTAGCCACCAGCGCCCCGTCCCCGGAGGTCTCCTCAAAGCAGGAGCCGAGCACCGCCACGTCCACGTTCAGTGTCTCCCCCTCCAGCAGCTCCAGGGTGCGCAGGAGGATGGCAAAGCACGCCCGGTCGTCCAGGCTCTTTCCGGCAATGCGGTCCCCCGCCAGCCGGAGGATGTCCTCCCGGTAGACCATGGGGGTACCCAGAGGGACGGTCCGCTCCGCCTGGGCCTGGCTCATGCCGATATCCAGGTACAGGTCCTTGATGGGCACCACGTTTTCCTTGTCGTCGTCGTTCATGACGTGAGGCGGTTTGACCGCCACCACCCCCAGAATGGGCAGGTCGGTGAGAACGGTGATCTCCCGGTCCGGCAGGATGCGGGGGTCGATGCCCCCCAGGGAGGAGAAGCGGAGAAAGCCCTCCTCGATGCCGGTGACGATGAGCCCCACCTCGTCCAGATGGGCGTCCAGCAGGACCTTGGGGGCGTTCTCCTTCCCGCACCGGCGCAGGCCGATAACGCTCCCCAGCCGGTCCCGGTGCACCTCGTCGGTGAGGGGGGCCAGCATTTTATAAGCTACGTCCGCCGCCCGCTCCTCAAACCCGGAGGGGCCGGGAGCCTGGCTCAGCCGGGCCAGGCAGTCGAAATAGTTCACAGTCCGTTCTCTCCTCTCAATGCTCCAGCAGTGCCCGTACCAGCTGTTTGAAGGTGTCTCCCCGGACCATAAAGTTTTTGAACTGATCAAAGGAGGCAGAGGCCGGGGACAGGATGACCACGTCTCCGGGCCGGGCGATGCGCCGGGCCTGCTCCAGCGCCCCGGCGAAGCCCAGGCCGTCATAGATGGGCAGCTGAGCCGGGTCGTAGCCGGGAGCGGCCTCTGTGGCCGCCCGAATCTTTCCGGCGGTGGCCCCGGTCAGCACCAGGGCCTTCACGTGGGAAACGATCTCCGGGCCAAGAGGGGCGTAATCCAGGTGCTTGTCGTAGCCTCCGGCGATGAGGATGACCTTTTGCCGGAAGGAGCGGAGGCCGGCGATGGTGCGGCTGGGGCTGGAGGCGATGGAGTCGTTGTAGTACCGGACCCCCGCCTTCTCCGCCACCAGCTCGATGCGGTGCTCCACCCCGCCGAAGGTTCTGGCAAAGGTGCGGATCGTCTCGTTGGACACCAGACCGTCCACGGCGGCGATGGCCGCCATATAGTTCTCCCAGTTGTGGACGCCGGGGAGGAGAATGTCAGACACCGGCAACACGGACCGGTCCCCCTTGACCACAATAGAGCCGTCCTCCAGCGCCACCCCGGAGGGGGCCTCCGTCTGTCGGGCAAACCAGGTGACGGTCCCCCTGGCCTTTGCCGCAAAGCTGCGGGTATAGTCGTTGTCGTGATTGAGCACCAGCCTGCCGCTCTCGTCCTGCCAGAGATAGATGTTCTCCTTGGCCGCCACGTATTCCTCCATCCCCTTGTGGATGTCCAGATGATTGGGGGCCAGATTGGTGATGACAGCGATCTCCGGGGAGCGGCGCATGGTCATGAGCTGGAAGGAGGACAGCTCCAGCACGGCGATATCCTCCGGCCTCATCTCCCCCGTCTCCGCCAGGAGGGGGTGACCGATATTGCCACCCAGATGAACGGTGTAGCCCTGGGCCTCCAGCAGCCTGGCGATGATGGTGGTGGTGGTGGTCTTGCCGTCGGAGCCGGTCACGGCGATCTTTTTGCAGGGGCAGACCTCAAAGAACACCTCCATCTCCGAGGTGATGACGCTGCCTCTAGCCTTCGCCGCTTCAAAGGCGGGGATATCCGGGCGGATACCGGGTGAGCGGAAAATATAGTCCTGGTCGAGGCCGTCCAGATAGCCCTCCCCCAGCCGGAGCCGGACACCCCGCTCCTCCAGCTCCCGGAGCAGGGCCTCGTTACCGAACTTCTCCCGGGTCTGTTTATCGCAGGCGGTGACGGAAACGCCGTGGTCGGTGAGCAGGCGAATCAGCGGCACATTGGAGACGCCGATGCCCACGATGGCGACGGTGTGTCGGCCCATCTCCTCCAGCCATTGCGTAAAGGTCATAGAGATTCCCCCTATCCTGTTATCGAAATCATCAGTCATACCGATTCATTATATCCGTTTGGGGCGGATAATTCAAGACTTGGAGCGGCCCCGTGCGCAAAAATCAATTCCCGTTCTCTTCCCTCTTTTCAAACGGCAGATTTTGGGATATAATATGGCTCACCGAGAAAGAGAGGGAGGGATTCCTTTGGCAGAGAAGGACAACAGCCTGATGAGTCAAAACTTTATCCATGATTTTATCGACGAGGATATCGCCGAGGGCGGACGTTACGCCGGGATGGAGGTACACACCCGCTTCCCGCCGGAGCCCAACGGCTATCTCCACATCGGCCACGCCAAGGCCATCTATGTGGACTTTGGCACGGCTCAAAAATATCACGGCCTTTGCAATCTCCGCATGGACGACACCAACCCCACCAAGGAGGACGTGGAGTTTGTGGACGCCATTCAGGAGGACATCCACTGGCTGGGCTACGACTGGGACGACCGGTTCTACTACGCCTCGGATTACTTTGAGCAGATGTACCAGTTCGCCGAGGAGCTGATCCTGGCGGGCAAGGCCTATGTGTGCCAGCTCTCTCCCGAGGAGATGAGCGCCAACCGGGGGGACGTGAACACCCCCGCCACCAGCCCCTACCGGGACAGGCCCATCGAGGAGTCCCTCGACCTGTTCCGCCGGATGCGGGCGGGAGAGTTCCCTGACGGGGCCATGACCCTTCGGGCGAAGATCGACCTGGCCTCCGGCAACTTCAATATGCGGGACCCGGCCATCTATCGCATCAAGCACCAGCGCCACCACCGCACGGGAGATCAGTGGTGCATCTACCCCATGTACGACTACGCCCACCCCATTGAGGACGCTCTGGAGGGGATCACCCATTCTCTCTGCACCCTGGAGTTTGAGGACCATCGGCCCCTGTACGACTGGGTGATCGACAACATCTCCTGCCCCAACAAGCCCCGGCAGATCGAGTTTGCCCGGTTAGGCATCGACCACACCGTCATGAGCAAGCGCAAGCTCCGGGCGCTGGTGGAGGGAGGGTATGTCTCCGGCTGGGACGACCCCCGGATGCCCACCATCTGCGGCCTGCGGCGGAGAGGTTACACCCCCGCCTCCATCCGTGCCTTCTCCGAGGCCAACGGCGTGTCCAAGGCGGCTTCTACGGTGGAGTTCTCCTTCCTGGAGCGCTGTCTCCGGGAGGATCTGGACCGGTCCGCCCGGCGGGTCATGGCGGTGCTGCGCCCGGTGGCGCTCACTATCACCAACTATCCCAAGGGCCAGAGCGAGACCTTCTCCATCGAAAACCATCCCAAGGACCCCTCCATGGGCAGCCGCACCGTCACCTTCTCCCGCCATCTCTACATCGAGACGGAGGACTTTATGGAGGAGCCGGTGAAGAAGTACAAGCGCCTCTCCCCCAACGGGCTGGAGTGTCGGCTCAAGGGAGCCTATGTCATCCGCTGCACCGGCTGCGTCAAGGACGAGGCGGGCAACGTGGTGGAGGTGCTGGCGGAGTACGACCCCGATTCCAAGGGCGGCGACCCCGCTGACGGGCGGAAGATCAAGGGCGCTGCCATCCACTGGGTGGACGCCGCCCCCGCTGTGGATGCGGAGGTCCGGCTGTACGACGACCTGTTCAGCGACGCCGCCCCCGACGCCGCCGGAAAGGATTTCCTGGCCTGCCTGAATCCCGGCTCTCTGGAGGTGCTCCAGGGCTGCAAGCTGGAGGCCTCTCTGGCGGAGGCGCAGGTGCCCGCCTCCTTCCAGTTCATGCGGCTGGGCTACTTCTGCGTGGACAACAGGGACAGTAAACCCGGCGCGCCGGTATTCAACCGGTCGGTCAGCCTGAAGGACAGCTTTAAGAAATGAGAAATCAGCCGCCCCGGTCTGTTCTGCTAAGACGGGGCGGCTGACATATTTGGGAGGTGCTTCTCTTGCCCTTTTGGAAAAAGGAGATGGACGGGGTCGAATATGAGACCTACGTGGCGGAGCTGCTCCGGCGGCAGGGCTTCCGGGACATCGCCTTTACCCCCCGGACGGGGGATTTTGGCGTGGACCTGCTGGCCACCCACGGACGGAACCGGTACGCCATCCAGTGCAAGTACTACTCCGGCGCAGTGGGGGGAGCCGCCGTCCAGGAGGCGGTGGCAGGCATGGCCTACTACGACTGCGAGCGGGGCATGGTGGTCACCAACAGCGTCCTCACCGAAGGGGCCAGAGAGCTGGCCCGGGCCAACGGCATTGAGGTGATGGAGTACATCGACCCGAACTCCCGCTCCTTTCTGGAGCGGCGGCAGGCCTGGGAGCTGGTGCTGCTGGCGGCGGAGTGCGTGGTCTTTGGGCTGCTTCTCCATCAGGAGCTGGCCCGGAACGCCTTCACCTGGCCATGGCTGGGGATTTTGCTGCTCCTCTGCTTCCCGCTGCCCTACCTTCTCTGTCGGCTGAGCTTGTGGATACGGAAGCGAATACAGCGGAACAGGGCGAAAGCCGCCGCAGAGGCCGAAGAGGGCGAACAGGACGAAGAATGACATGACGCAGGGCCATCCGGTTGGGTGGCCCTGCGTCTCTGTCTGTATCCGGTTCTGCTTACTTCTGGCTCTTGACCAGCTTAACGATGCGGGAGGTGCCCAGGCGGTCGGCGCCCAGGTTCAGAAAGTCCTCGGCGTCCTGGAGGGAGGAGATGCCCCCTGCCGCCTTGACCTTCACATGAGGCTCCACATTGGCGGCCATCAGGGCCACGTCCGGCTTGGTGGCTCCGGCGGTGGAGAAGCCGGTAGAGGTCTTGATGTAGTCCGCCCCGGATTGGGCGACGATCTGGCACATTTTGACCTTCTCCTCGTCGGTGAGCAGGCAGGTCTCGATGATGACCTTCAGGATGTGGTCGCCGCAGGCGGCCTTGACCTGGCGGATCTCGTCCAGCAGGTCGTCCCACTTTTTGTCCTTCACCCAGCCGATGTTGATGACCATGTCCACCTCGTCGGCTCCGTTGTTCACAGCGTCGGCGGCCTCAAAGACCTTGGTGGCAGTGGTGGAGTAGCCGTTGGGGAAGCCGATCACGGTGCACACAGGGCAGCGGCCCTGGAGGTACTCCGCTGCCGGCCTGACATAGCTGGCGGGGATACAGACGCTGGCGCAGCCGTAGGCCGCCCCGTCGTCGCAGATGGCCCTGATCTCCTCCCAGGTGGCGGAGGGGGCCAGCAGCGTGTGGTCTACACGGGACAGTATTTCCTTGATCTCCATTATCGTGTCATCCTTTCCCGGTCTGGACCGCGCCGGAGAGGGTCCGGTCGTGCCAGTACCGTTTCATCTTAAAGCCCCGCTCATAGGTGGTCTCCCGGCCCAGAAAGGCGGGGGGCTGCCAGGCGTTGGCCGCCTCCTCCGACGGGAACTCCACCTCGGCATAGGCAAACGCGCCGCCGTCTACCACAGAGCACTCCAGGAGCAGGCCGTCGCCGATGTCATAGGCCCGGTAGTCCTTGTGGATCAGGGGCTTGCCCAGCTCCAGCAGGAGGCACAGCTCCTCAAACTGTTCCCGGGTCAGCTCAGTCTCGATCTCATGGCGGACCAGCTCTCCGCTGCTCTTGATGCAGAGACGGTACTGCTCCCGTCCGGTGTCCTCCTCCCTGCTCCGGCGGATACGGACCTCGGAGGGGTCGGTATAGAGGTAGCCCTGCCAGACCTGATGCCTGCGCACCAGGGGCAGCTGCTCCGGGAACTGCTCCAGCCAGAATTTCCGTTCGATCTCCATGGAAGCGTCCTCCTTTTTCGGTTTTCGGTGCCGTCCTGTGGACGTAGAATCGATCTCCTGCCGATGCCTATTGTACCACGTTTTGCCTCTCCGGGACAACCCCCGGGGTCAAAAATCAATGACCATTCTCGCCGACTCCTCCTCGGTGAGCTGGGTCACGTGGGTATCCACTACCCGGTACACCCGCTGGCACAGGTTGAGCACGCTGGGCCGGTGGGTGGTGACGATACAGGTCTTGTTGGGCCGCTGGCGGATGATGTTGCGCAGTACCTGACGCTCGGTCTCGATATCCAGATTACTGGTGGCCTCGTCCAGCAGCAGCACCGGTGCATCCCGGAGGACTGCCCGGGCGATGGCAATGCGCTGGGCCTGTCCGCCGGAGAAGCCCTTTCCCCGCTCCCCCAGCTTGCCGTTGATGCCGCCCTCCTTTTTGGAGACGAAGTCCCAGGCGCAGGCGATCTTCAGCGCCTCGATGATCTCCTCGTCGGTGGCGTCCTCCTTCACCATGCGGAGATTCTCCGCCACGGTGCCGGAGATCATGGTATTGCCCTGGGGAACGTAGGAGAAATACCTGCGGGTGTCCGCGTTGATCTCCACCTGGTTGCCCTGGCTGTCCACCAGAGTCACCTCGCCGCTGCCCGGATGGATCAGGCCCAGGATGAGCCGTATCATGGTGGTCTTGCCCTCTCCGGTGGGGCCCACCAGCGCGACGATCTCGTTGGGACGGGCCACGAAGTCGGAGCCGGAGATAACCCGCTCGCCCTCCACATAGGAGAAGTCCACCCCGGTCATGCGCACCTCAAAGCCCTGGGCCGCCGCCTTTGCCATGTCCTCCGACTCCTGGGCGAGATGCACCTCCCGGGGCAGCTCCACCAGCTCCCGGACACGGTGGGCGGAGACAGAGCTGTTGAGCATCCCCGGGATGACGCTCACCAGGGAGGAAAAGCTGCTGGAGAGCTGGGCGCGCTGGGTGAGAAACAGGGTCATGGTGCCATAGGTGATGCGGCCATCCCAGAGCGCGAACAGGCAGTAGCAGAAGGCCACTATATAGACCATGGTGGCCAGGATATTGTTGAAAACGCCGGCCTTGATGGAGAACATGTTGTAGTCCAGATTGACCTTCTTATACTTTTCCTGCCAGTCCCGCATCCCCTTGCTGTAGTAGTCGGTGACGCCAAAGCTCTTGATGGTGTCGATGTTGTAGAAGGTCTCCGACTCAAAGGTCATCAGGGAGCTGTTCATCTGCAGGACCTTCATGCGGTACTCCTTGTTCTTCCGCATGAGGAACCGGCTGGCCAGCAGGAGGAAAGGGGCGGAGAGCAGAGCGATAAAGGCCATGGTATGATCGTAGTAGAACAGGACGCAGAAGGTGGCAATAAAGTTGTACAGGGCGATGATCACGTTGGGCAGCCAGCTCACGGCATTGTTTGCAATGGTGCTCACATCGGAGTTGAACCGGTTGAGCAGGTCGCCGTTGGCGAACTTGCTCAGCTCATACCAGTCTGCGTCTACGATCTTATCGAAGATATACGCCTGGATGTCGTTGTTGACATAGATGCTCAGCTTGGCGGAGTAGCGACTGACCAGGCTGGAGAACACCAGGCTGAACACCGTGCTGAACACCATGGAGGCGATCAGCACCCACAGCATCCCCGTCTCATGATTGACGATGATATCCACCAAATACTTACTGATGACAGAGGACAGCAGGCTCAGGGACGAGCTGACGATGCCCAGGACGGTATAGAAGGCGATGACCCACCTATACTTCCTGCTGAAGGAGAAGATCCACTTCCAGTCTGCAAAGAATTCCCGAAAGGTGCCGTCGTCGATGAGATTGATGATATACTGGACCGCTTTGGATTTGAACAGCCGGTTGATTCCGGAGAACTTCTCAATGTCTCCGGGACGTTTGGTATCGTCTGGCATGGTAACTCCCCTCGCTTCCGTCTGCCGCAGTATGTCCCTGTGCTGAAAACGCCGCACACCCTGTGAAAAGTGTGCGGCGTGATCTCTGTGCCCGGTCAGTCCGTTGTAGTGGTAGAACTGGTCCCATAGATGAAATCCTTCAGGTTGGCCCGAAGCAGGTCCCAGTTGGTGGGCACCAGTACGGCCATCTTCCGAATGTACTGGCTGGAATAGCTACCGTCCTCGGGGATGCGGTACTCCTCGATGGAATCCACCCCCAGGTTGTATGCAGTCAATGCCAGAGAGAGAATCTCGTCGTTGTTCATGTCGGTGGTGATGTCGTCAGCCACCGTCTCATAGAGGGCCCACAAATCGGTGAACTCCTCCTCCTTGATCTGATTGAAGATCGCCTGAATCACAGCGCGCTGACGCTGGGTACGGCCGAAGTCGGAGTAGGAGCCGTCCTCCGTGTTGACGTAGCGGATGCGGGCGTAGGCCAGGGCCTCCTCCCCGTCCAGCAGGTTATACCCCACCGTCAGCCCGGAGTAATTGTTGCCGCCGCCCTTGCTGCTGTACTTGCTGTTGCCGCTGAGGTAGTTCACCTCGGACTCGGTGAGCTTGATGCTCACACCGCCGATGGCGTCGATGATCTCCTGGAAGCCGGTGAAGTCAACCTCCACATTGTAGTCGATGGTGATGCCGAAGTTGGTCTCGATGGTGGAATCAAGCAGGTCGAAGCCGCCAAAGGCATAGGCAGCGTTGAGCTTGTTGTCGCTGTAGCCGGGGATCTGAACGTACAGGTCGCGCATGAGGGAGGTCATTTTCAGGGCGCCGTTGTCGGTGTCGATGGTCAGGATGATCATGGTATCTGATCTGCCCCGCTGACCGGCCACCCGGGTGTCCTGACCCACCAGCATGATGTTGATGACACCTTCCACCGTCTCCACATCTCCTACCGTACCGTAGTCGATGGTGCTGCTGTCGATGGTGTCCTCCTCGTCTACATCCTCCTCAAAGTCCTCCGTGGTGTACTCCGTCTCGCTGGCGGTGACGCGGTTGATTTTGTTGAGCTGTGTCTGTAAAAAAGCGTATGCGCCAATCACCATCAGCGACAGAACGGCCAGCATGACCAGAATGACCTTCCTCAATTTCGACATTTGCTGTCATGACCTCCACTCAAAAAGGGGCACCGTCCGCAGACGGCTGTAAAACAGAGCAGACAGATCGTCTCTCCCAGGCTCTGAAACAAACTGATGTCATTCTAATCTCTTTTTCCCCACCCGTCAAGGGATTTTCTCCGCTTTTCTGCCAGAAGAAAGAAAAACGGCGTCTTGTCTCCCGGAGGGGATTTTCTGCCGCTTCACATACGGAAATTCCCGGGCAGTATCGCCGGAATCGCCTTCACAGGAAGCCGTTTCCGGTCAACCGGCCCCTTCCCTGCGGGTCCGGACTTTCGTCGGTGGCCGCATCCGGTTTTGCGGGGTGTCCAAAAAATCAAGCGTGTTTTGGGGCATTCAAGGGATAATGTATCTCATTAAAATCGAACCGCCGTAAAAAGTTAGAAAAGCTCCCGAAACCAGGCGGTTTCGGGAGCTTTTCCTATCCGAGTGACTGGAGTCGAACCAGCGGCCTCTTGAACCCCATTCAAGCGCGATACCAAACTTCGCCACACCCGGATGCGGGGCTCTTTTCAAGCGGCCTGTATATACTACCACGTTTTCCCGGGAAATGCAAGAGTTGATTTTTAGTTTTTTCAGAAAACTTGCAGGTGTCTCCCTGGTTCTCCCATCTGTCGCGCCGGGGCCTTGTGATATGGAACTGCCCTGACCTCCTGCCTGTACGGGGGACCGCTCAGGGAAAGGAGAATCCGGCGTACCGGGTTTGGATATACCGCAAGAACTGCTCTGCCGCGTGGGAGAGCTTGCGGCCCTTCTCCCAGATGAGGACATAGGAGGCGGTCACAGAGGGATTCACCAGCCGCTTAATGCACACGGAGGCGTCCGTCCCGATGTTGGCGGAGGCGGGATAGAGAGTAATGCCCACGTTTTGCCGGGTCAGCTCATAGGCGTTGAGCATATGGGACATCCGGCACCGGATCTTCAGCTTCTTTTCCGGCGAGGCGACCCAGTCCGTGATCTCCTGCAGCCGGGATTCCCGGGACGGGATGATCAGGTCATAGTCAGTGACCCGCTGAAAGTCCACCGTGTCTCCCGGCTCCTTTGCCAGAGGGCAGGAGTCCGGGATCATGGCAATCCACGGCTCCCTGTAGACCGGGACGGAGTAGACCCCCTCTGCGTTGTGTGGCTCCATGATGATGGCCAGCTCGCAGAGCCCCTTCATCAGCCGGTTCAGCACATCGTCGGAGTTGCCGTTCCACAGGTTATAGGTGACGTAGGGGTTCTCCTTCTGAAACCCGGCGATCCACTGAGAGAACAGCTTGGGGGCGTGGCCCTCCACCGTGGCCAGATAGATGACCCCGTGGAGCCCGGTCTGCATCTCCCGGACATCCTCCTCCGACCGCCGCACCAGATCCAGCACCCGGACGGCATACTGCCGGAACACCTGCCCCTCGTCGGTCAGCTGGAGGGCGTGGGGCCTGCGGAGAAACAGCTGCACCCCCAGCTCCTCCTCCAGGTCTTTGATCTGGCGGCTCAGCGGCGGCTGGGCGATACACAGCTTTTCCGCCGCCCTGGTAAAGCTCATCTCCTCCGCCACGGCCAGGAAATACCGAAGGTGTCGAAGCTCCATCTTATCCCTCCTTATGATACTTTAAAGGTATGGTGACAGGTCTATTATATGTATTTTACAGGTTCCCGTCAAGGTGTTATCATACAGACATCAAAAGAAACCGCCACTCCAACCCCGACCTGTATCAAAGGAGGTACTTGTCATGAAGAACATTTTTGTAGCGATCCGGGAGTTTCTGAGCCAGTATTACGCCAGCTTTGCCGTCACCGGCACAGGTGCAATGTAAAGCATTAAAAAAGCGCATACCATCTGAGCAGGAAATCCCGTGAACGGTGAGACATCACCGGCACGGCAGACGTCCCCTCCAACGGTACCGGGAAATACCGCTGGAGGGGACGTTTCTCTCTGCCTTGGCCAAAGCCCCGTTCTAATTGGTGCTTCCGTCGATCAGCACCAGGGACAGATCATTTACATTGGTGCCGGTGGGGCCGGTGATGATGAGGTTATGCACAGCCTGTAACGCATGATAGGCGTCATTGTTGTTGAGATACGCTTCATAGTCGATTCCAAGCCCTTCCAGCTCCCCGCAGGTGTCGCCGTCGGCATAGCCTCCGGCGGCGTCGGTGGGGCCGTCGGTTCCGTCGGAGCCGACGCTGAGGACTGCTACGTTTGGTATCCCCGCCAGCTCCTTCGCCGCCGCCAGGGCAAGCTCCTGATTCCGTCCCCCGAGGCCGCTGCCCCGGAGGTGCACCACCGTCTCGCCGCCGGCCAGAAAGGCCAGCCTTTTCCCGTCGGCGGCGTGGCTCCCGGCAATGGCGCCCAGGAAGCGCCCGGCCTCCCTGGCCTCGCAGGAGAGCCGGTCTGTCAGCAGGACTGGCTCATATCCCAAGGAGGCGCAGGCGGACATGGCCGCCCCGCACAGCTGACGGACGATGCCGATGATTTGGGCCTGGGCGTTGGGCAGGCTTTTGGGCAGCTCGGCGCTCAGGAGCAGCCTCTCCTCCGCCGTCAGTGGCAGCTGATATTTCTCAGCGATCGACAGCGCCTGTTGTGCGGTGGTGCTATCCGGCACCGTCGGCCCTCCGGCGATCATGTCCAGAGGGTCTCCCAGAATGTCGGAGAGTACCACCGTATATACCCTGGCCGGGGCGCACCAGGCGGCGAACTGTCCCCCCTTGACCAGGGAGAGCCGCTTGCGGATGGTGTTGATCTCTGTGATGTCCGCGCCGGAGGCCAGGAGCAGTTTCGTGATCTGCTCCATCCTGTCCGGGGTGACACGGGGTTTCTCAAACAGAGCGCTGCCGCCGCCGGAGAGGAGGAGCAGCACCGTGTCCCCCTCCTGCAGGTCGGCGCTCATATCCAGGATGGCCTGGGTCCCTGCATAGGAGTTGTCGTCCGGCACCGGATGCCCCGCCTCCAGGGATGTGATACCCCTCAGCGGGTGTCCCACATGGCCGTACTTTGTCAGCACGATGCCACCCTCCGGCCGGATGCCGGGCAGCTCCAGGGCGGCCTTGGCCATCTGCCAGGCCGCCTTGCCCACGGCAAAAAGATACAGCCGTCCGGCGGGGGCGAAATCCCGCAGGGCCTCCCTTACCGCCGTATCCGGCTTGACCGCCTCAATAGCGGCCCGGGCGATCGTCTCCGCGTCCCGACGCAGCTTCTGATTCATATGACCTTCTCCCCTTCTGGTGTTGTCCTCAGTATTCTGTGGGCATATGGGTGTTGGCCCCTGCCATAATGTCCAGGGTGCGCAGAGCCGTACATATCCCTGCTCCCGTCCTGTTTTTCTACAGTATAACGGATTATCCCGCCAATGTAAACGGCATCTCCCGACCGGGGCAGCCCGGGAAAGGAACCGGTCATTTTATGGCAGGCTCAGTGAAAATATGTCTTTTGTCCGGGCGTGACTGCTTGCCAGATGAGGGATTCTGTGCTATTGTTTTGTATAACAGCGAATCAGTCTGAGAGAGAATGGAGATAGAACGTCATGTGTGAATTGGAGCGCAAGCTGCGCATCGTCGTCAAGGTAGGCACCTCCAGCCTGACCCGGGTGGACGGGAGCCGGAACCTGCGGAATATGGAACTGCTGGCCCGGGTGCTCTCCGACCTGAAGGGGATGGGCCACGAGATCATACTGGTCTCCTCCGGAGCCATCGGCATGGGAGCAGGCAAGCTGGGCATGACCGCCCGGCCCAGCCAGCTGCGGATGAAGCAGGCCGCCGCCGCCGTGGGCCAGTGCGAGATGATGCACCTGTACGACAAATTCTTCGGGGAGTACGGCCAAACGGTGGCCCAGGTGTTGCTCACCGACGACGACGTGAAGGACCCCTTCCGTCATGCCCACCTCTCCGGCACCTTCGCCGCCCTGCTGGGACTGGGGGTCATCCCGGTGGTCAACGAGAACGACTCCGTCTCCGCCGCCGAGATCGAGACCGGCGACCGGAAGGTGCTGGGAGACAACGATACCCTCTCCGCCATCGTGGCGGGGCTGTGCCGGGCGGATCTGCTCATTATCCTCAGCGACATCGACGGCCTGTACGACAGCGACCCCCGGCAGAACCCGGAGGCAAAGCTCATCTCCCGGGTCACGGAAATCGACGAGTCCATCTACGACATGGCGGGAGGGGTTGGCTCCCGTTGGGGCACCGGCGGCATGGTCACCAAGCTGGAGGCCGCCCGGGTGGCCAACCGGCTGGGCATCGACATGGTGCTCACCAACAGCAATCGGATGGACGCCCTCTACGACATCGCAGAGGGAAAGGACGTGGGGACACGGTTCGTGGCGGCCCGGTAAGCAACAGTATTTGGCATTACAATAACAGACATTACTATAAAAGGAGGAACCGATATGACACCCATTGAATTACAGGGACAGGCCGCCAAGGCAGCCTCCCGGGTGCTGGCGGTGGCCGGCACCGGACGGAAGAACGCCGCTCTGGAGGCCATTGCCAACGCGCTGCTGGCCCACACCGACGACATCCTGGCCGCCAACGCCCAGGACATGGCGGCGGCCAGGGCCTCCGGCATGAGCGTCAGTCTCCAGGACCGGCTGGCCCTGAACGAGGGGCGCATCCGGGGCATGGCGGACGGGGCGCGCCAGGTGGCCGCTCTGCCCGACCCCATCGGCGCCGTCACCCGGGAGAGCGTCCGGCCCAACGGTCTGCGCATCGCCCGCCGCCGGGTGCCTCTGGGGGTCATCGGCATCATCTATGAGGCCCGGCCCAACGTCACAGTGGACGCCGCCGCCCTCTGCCTCAAGTCGGGCAACGCCGTCATTCTTCGGGGGGGCAAGGAGGCGTTCCATTCCAACCAGGCCCTGACCGAAATCATGCGCGCCGCCCTGGCCGACGCGGGCCTCCCCGCCGACTCGGTGGCTCTGGTGCAGGACACCACCCGGGCCAGCAGCACCGAGCTGATGAATCTCACCGAGTATCTGGACGTGCTCATCCCCAGAGGGGGCCGGGGCCTGATCCGGGCGGTGGCCGCCAACGCCAGCGTCCCGGTCATCCGCACCGGAGAGGGTGTGTGCCACACCTATGTAGACCGGGCCGCCGACCTGGAGATGGCCTGCCGCATCGTTCAGAACGCCAAGTGCTCCCGTCCCTCCGTCTGTAACGCCATGGAGTGTCTGCTGGTGGACAGCGCCGTCGCCGGGGAGTTTCTCCCCATGATAGTCCCCTATCTGGACGAGTATCATGTGGAGCTGCGCTGTGACGAGCGGGGCAAGGCCATTCTGGGCGACCGGGCCGTGGCCGCCACAGAGGAGGACTGGGACACCGAGTACGGCGACTATATCCTGGCCGTCCGGGTGGTGGACGGCGTGCAGGAGGCCATCGACTTCTGCAACCTCCACGGCACCGGCCACAGCGAGGCCATCATCACTGACAGCTACTCTACTGCCCAGAAATTCTTGGACGAGGTGGACGCCGCCGCCGTCTATGTCAACGCCTCCACCCGGTTCACCGACGGCGGAGAGTTCGGCCTGGGGGCGGAGATCGGCATCTCCACCCAGAAGATGCACGCCCGGGGCCCCATGGGTCTGGAGGAGCTGACCTCCAGCAAGTTCGTCGTCTACGGCGACGGGCAGATCCGCTGATGAATACAGCCGTTCCGTCGGATACCATCGCCGCCGTGGCCACCGCTCCCGGAGCCAGTGCCATCGGCATCCTCCGTCTCTCCGGACCGGAGGCAATCTCCGCCGTCTCCGCCTGCTTTCGCCCGGCGTCCGGGAAACCCCTCACCGACTATCCCCCCAACCGGCTGGTGCTGGGGACGCTGCTGGACGGGGACGGGGCCATGCTGGACCAGTGTATGGCCACCTACGCCCGGGCCCCCCACAGCTACACCGGGGAGGACACCGCGGAGCTGCAATGTCACGGCTCCCCGGCGGTGCTCTCCGCCGGGCTGGAGCAGCTCTTTCGCCACGGGGCGAGACAGGCGGGGCCGGGAGAGTTCACCAAACGGGCCTTTCTCAACGGCCGGATGGATCTCATTCAGGCGGAGGCGGTGGCCGACCTCATCGACGCCCAGACCCCGGACGCCGCCCGAAACGCCGCCGGTCAGCTGGGCCGGGCCATGACGAAGAAGATACAGGCGGTGGCAGATGGGCTCATCGACCTGCTGGCCCACTTCCATGTGGTGCTGGACTACCCGGACGAGGATCTGGACCCGCTGGAGACGGCGGAGATTGAGGCGACTCTGTCCCGCTCAGAGGCCGCTCTCCGGCAGATCGGCTCCACCTACCGCCGGGGGCGACAGCTCACCCAGGGGGTGCCCTGTGCCATCGTGGGGCGGCCCAACGCGGGAAAATCCTCCCTGCTCAACGCCCTGCTGGGCTATGACCGGGCCATCGTCACCCCCATCCCCGGCACCACCCGGGACACGGTGGAGGAGCGGTGCGTCCTGGGAGGCGTCCTCCTCCGTCTGGTGGACACCGCCGGACTGCGGGACACCGCCGACCCGGTGGAGCGGCTGGGCGTGGCCCGGAGCCGGGCGGCTCTGGACGAGGCGGAGCTGGCTCTGGTGCTGCTGGACGGCAGCGAGGAGCTGACCGAGGAGGACAGGACCCTGCTAGCCCTCTCGGAGCGGTGCCCTCACCGGCTGGTGCTGGTGAGCAAGTCCGACCTGCCCACCGTTCTGACCCTCCCGGAGGGGCTGGAGGCCATCACCGTCAGCTCGGTCACCGGTCAGGGGCTGGAGACGCTGGAGGATGCCGTCCGCGCCCTCTTTGCCGACCACACCCCCCGTCAGGGGGAGCTGCTCACCAACGCCCGCCAGGCGGAGGCCATCCGCCGGGCGGCGGACAGTCTGGCGGGGGCACGTCAGGCTCTGGAGCTGGGTCTGCCCCCGGACGCGGTTCTGTCCGACGCAGAGGCGGCTCTGTCCGCCCTGAACGAGGTCACCGGGCAATCCGTCACCGAGGACGTGACCCGGCGCATCTTCCAGCGGTTCTGCGTGGGTAAATAAAAAGCTTGAGCCGTCGGCAGTTCCGGCGGCTCTGTCACTAAGGCGCATCTGTTCGCATTTGCGAAGCAGGTCGCCTTTTGGGAAAGGACAGGAACCAGATTCATGACGCTGAATGAATTGGAGATCGGAAAGTCCGCCTCTATCGTCACCGTGGGGGGCGAGGGCGCCCTCCGGCAGCACTTTCTGGACATGGGCCTGATTCCCGGGGCACAGGTCACCATGGTGAAATACGCCCCCATGGGCGACCCGGTGGAGCTGCGCATCCACAGCTATGAGCTGACCCTGCGCCTGGCGGACGCGGAGCAGATTGAGATCGACCGGGTTTCCCCCGCCAAAGAGAAGGCGGAGTCGGAGCGGAAAAAGGCCATCCCCCATCCCGGTCTGGGCGAGGGAGGCAAGTACCACAGCAAGGCGGACGAGCACCCCCTGCCGGAGGGAGAGACACTGACCTTCGCCCTGGCGGGGAACCAGAACTGTGGCAAGACCACCCTGTTCAACCAGCTCACCGGCTCCAACCAGCACGTGGGAAACTTCCCCGGGGTGACGGTGGACCGGAAGGACGGCCCCATCAAGGGCTATGAGAACACCCTGGTCACCGACCTGCCGGGCATCTACTCCATGTCCCCCTACTCCAGCGAGGAGCTGGTTACCCGGAACTTCGTCCTCCACGAGCACCCCCAGGGCATCATCAACATCGTGGACGCCACTAACATCGAGCGCAACCTCTACCTGACCATGCAGCTCATGGAGCTGGACCGGCCCATGGTGCTGGCGCTGAACATGATGGACGAGGTGCGGGAGAACGGCGGCTCCATCCTGGTCAACGAGATGGAGGCCATGCTGGGCATCCCTGTCGTCCCCATCTCGGCGGCCAAGAATGAGGGCATCGACGAGCTGATCTCCCACGCCCTTCACACGGCGAAGTATCAGGAGTGCCCGGGACGGCAGGACTTCTGCGACGCCAGCGACCACGGCGGGGCCGTCCACCGCTGCCTCCACGGCATCATGCACCTGATCGAGGACCACGCCGCCGAGGCGGGCATCCCCCTCCGCTTTGCCGCCACCAAGGTGGCCGAGGGGGACCCCCTCATCCTGGAGCAGCTGGCCCTGAGCGAGAACGAGCGAGAGATGATCGAGCACATCGTCTCCCAGATGGAGGAGGAGCGAGGCCTGGACCGGGCGGCGGCCATCGCGGATATGCGCTTCCACTTCATCGAAAAGGTGTGCGCCGCCACCGTCATCAAGCCCCGGGAGAGCCGGGAGCGGCTGCGCAGCGAGAAGATCGACCGGGTGCTGACGGGGAAATATACCGCCATCCCCTGCTTTGTGGGCATTATGGCCCTGGTGTTCTACCTGACCTTCAATGTCATCGGCTCGGGACTGGCGGACCTGCTGGACCTGCTCATCTCCTGGCTCACCGACCTGACCGACGCCGCCCTGGTGTCCCTCCAGGTCAACGACGCCGTCCGCTCTCTGGTGATCGACGGCGTATTCAACGGAGTGGGCAGCGTGCTCAGCTTCTTACCCATTATCGTCACCCTGTTTTTCTTCCTCTCCCTGCTGGAGGACAGCGGCTATATGGCCCGGGTGGCCTTCGTCATGGACAAGCTGCTGCGGAAGATCGGCCTGTCCGGGCGGAGCATCGTGCCCATGCTCATCGGCTTCGGCTGCACCGTGCCCGGAGTCATGGCCAGCCGCACCCTTCCCTCTGAGCGGGACCGGAAAATGACTATCCTGCTCACCCCGTACATGAGCTGCTCCGCCAAGCTGCCCATCTACAGCTTCTTTGCCGAGGCGTTCTTCCCCGACTACGCCGGGCTGGTCATGATCGCCCTGTACTTCGGGGGCATCCTGGTGAGCGTACTGATGGCCCTGCTCCTGCGGGGGGTGCTGTTCCGGGGAGAGGCGGTGCCCTTCGTGATGGAGCTGCCCAACTACCGGCTGCCCGGGGCCAAAAACGTGGCCCAGCTACTGTGGGAGAAGGCCAAAGACTTTTTACAGCGGGCCTTCACCGTCATCTTTGTGGCAACCATCCTGATCTGGTTTTTGCAGACCTTTGACCTCCACCTGCAAATGGTCACCGACTCCCAGGACAGCATCCTGGCGGCGGCGGCCGGGGTCATCGCCCCCATCTTCCAGCCCCTGGGCTTTGGGGACTGGCGCATCTCCACGGCGCTGATCACCGGATTTATGGCCAAGGAGAGCGTAGTCTCCACCCTGTCGGTGCTGTTCGGCTCCACCGAGGTGCTGCTGGGGGCCATGACCCCCCTGACCGCCGCCTCCCTGCTGGTGTTCTGCCTGCTGTACACCCCCTGCGTGGCGGCCATCGCCTCCATCAAACGGGAGCTGGGAGGCAAATGGGCCGTCGGCGTGGTGGTCGGCCAGTGCGTCGTGGCCTGGGTAGCCGCACTGCTGGTGCGGACGGTGGGCCTGCTGCTGGGCTTTGTGTAAGACCACAGAGGACAAAAAACGGAGAGACTGCCGAAAAAACAGTCTCTCCGTTTTCCTGTCGTTTCGTTCTACCGCTGCGCCACCGAGCCGCCTGTGCGGAAGGCGGGCTGGAGCAGAACGTGCTGATGCCCTCCGGTGCCCTCGATCACCTGGGTCAGGATACGGACGCAGGTCCGGCCCAGCTCCTCCTGGGGCTGTACCAGGGTGGTCAAAGGCGGCAGGGTGTACTCCGTGGTCTCCAGGCCGTCCAGACCCATGACGGAACAGTCCTCCGGCACGCTCCGCCCGCCGTCGTGGAGGGCCTTGATGGCCGTCAGGGCCAGCATGTCCGAGATGGCCAGCACCGCCGTACACGGCTCTCTGCTGTCCAGCAGCTCCCGGACGGCGGCATAGCCAAAGTTCATGTCATACCCTGCGCACTCCAGCACCAGCCGCTCCCGCAGGGGGATGTCCAGCTGCTCCAGCGCACGGCAATAGCCCCGGTACCGAAGCTCCCCCACCGAGCGGTCATGGATGTCCGGCAGGAGCAGAGCGATGTCTCTGTGCCCCATCTGATGAAGGTATTCCACCGCCCGGAAGGCAGCCTCCTCGTCGTCGATGGTCACGGAGGAGTACTCGTTCTCCGGCAGATTGCCGAAGCAGTTTTCATACGTACAGCAGGCAAAGGGCACCGTCACCGCCGCCGCCTGCTCCACCGTGAAGTCAGACCGACCGCCCAGCAGAATGATACCCTTCAGCTTCTCCGAGCGCTCCAGCTCCGCAGCGTAGGCCAGCTCGTCCTGCTCCCGTTTGACCTGCCGGAGACAGACGCCATAGCCCCGCTCCTCCAATTCTCCTTCGATCGCCTCCAAAATCGGCGCATGGAATGGATTCCCGCTCCCACAGGTAATCACACCGATGGTGTTGCGCTGGGGCCGCACCAGATTCCTCGCTGCGCTGTTGGGGATAAAGTGATACTCCTCTACCACAGCCAGGACCTGTGCCCGGATCGGCGCACTGACATCGGGGTGATTATTCAGGACACGGGATACCGTGCTGACGGAGACGCCCGCCATCCGCGCAATATCCTTGATCGTCATGTCACCTCATCCTTCCCGGTCAGTCTGTTTGCTTGTGGATCGCCAACCCAAATGATGTATTCCTTCTTCGCCGGTTATCTATCCGCCGGGGCGAGGGCTGCGGTGCGCACACCTCCCGGAGTCCTCCCCCGGGAACCGCAGACCTCTTCCGGCGTACTTTCTTCTTTACTTTTATCTAGTTTAGCGTATAACGATACAAAAGTCAATCCCATTTTTGGCAATTTGTACATCATTTTCCACACTTTTTCGGATTTGCCCTTTTTTTCAACGGAAAAAGTCATTGTTTCGCCCTGAGAAAGGAATTGGAAACGTTCCAGACGGGTGTGGAAGCGTTTATTTCCACCTTTTTTGCGTCAAAAGGAGCGCCGCATGATTCGGAACCACCGGCGCTCCTGCAGTCGATATTCTGTTTTGCAGCCGGTTTTCCTTTTCCATCTGATTGATACAACGGCACATTGACTGGGCAGGCAGAAAACCTCGCCGAAGCCTTGAAAAACCATAAACCCTATAGTATAATGGGTTTTATCATTTCACGAGGTGAACCGTATGATTTCAACAAGAGGCCGTTACGCCCTGCGGGTCATGATCGACCTGGCGGAGCATCAGGGCGGCGGCTATGTGCCCCTGAAGGAGATCGCCGACCGGCAGGAGATCTCCGAGAAGTATCTGGAAAACATCCTGAAGGCCCTGGTGCAGAACCGGCTGCTCACCGGCCTCCGGGGCAAGGGGGGCGGCTATCGTCTGGTCCGCCCCCCGGAGGAGTATACGGTGGCCAGCGTCCTCCGGCTCACCGAGGTGAGCATGGCCCCGGTGTCCTGTCTGGAGCCAGGGGCGGAGTGCTGCCCCCGGATGTCCGGCTGCCGCACCCTGCCCATGTGGAAAAAGCTCGACGACATGGTCAGCGGCTATCTGGACAGCGTCACCATCGCCGACCTGATGGAGACGGGAGAGGCGGGCAACGACTACGTCATCTGAGGCCCCGGCTCCACCGTCAGGGTCAGCCCCTCCCCTGCCGCCGAGACGGTGAGGACAACCCCGGCGAGCAGCCGCCCCTCCAGCAGCAGCCGGGAGGCGGGGTCCTCGATGCTGCGGCGGATATACCGGCGCAGAGGCCGCGCGCCCAGGCTCTGGTCCCGGCCCTGGTCGGCGATCCGGGTCAGGGCGGCGTCTGTCACGTTCAGCGTGACCCCCAGCCGCCGGAACCGCTCCCCCGTCTGCCGGAGCATCAGCCCGGCGATCTGCCGCATCTCCCCCTCTCCCAGGGGCCGGAAGCAGATCACCTCGTCGATGCGGTTGAGAAACTCCGGACGGAACAGCCGGGAGAGGGCCTTTCGCGCCGCCTGCCCCTCCGCCTCCTGTCCCGGCGTGCCGAAGCCCAGGGGCTGACGCGCCTTCGCCAGCGCCTCCCCTCCCGCGTTGGTGGTCATCACCAGCACCGTATTCCGAAAATCCGCCCGTTGGCCCTGGCTGTCCGTGAGGGAGCCCTCCTCCATGATCTGAAGGAGTAGGTTCCACACGTCGGCGTGGGCCTTTTCCAGTTCGTCCAGCAGGATGACCCGATAGGGCCGCTGCCGCACTGCCTCGGTGAGCCGTCCACCTTCCTCGTGGCCCACATAGCCCGGAGGGGAGCCGATGAGCCGGGAGACGGAGTGGGCCTCCATATATTCGCTCATGTCCAGCCGCAGAAGGGCGCTCTGGTCCCCGAACAGCGCCTCTGCCAGGGCGCGGCACAGCTCCGTCTTGCCCACCCCGGAGGAGCCTGCAAACAGGAAGCAGCCGATGGGCCGCGTCTCCTCCTGAAGCCCGGCCCGGCTCCGGCGGATGGCGGCGCTGACCGCCTGCACCGCCTCGTCCTGGCCCACCACCCGGCAGCGGAGCCGTTCCTCCAGACAGAGCAGCCGCTCCGCCTCGCCCTGGGTGATGCTCTGCAACGGCACACCTGTCCAGCGGGCGACCACCTCCGCCACGTCCTCCGCCTCCACCTGGGGCGGGGGCTGGACGCCCGGGCGGCGTCTCGCCTCCTGGAGCTGGCGGCGGAAGCTCAGCTCGGCGTCCCGCAGGAGGGCCGCCTGTTCAAAGTCCTGACTGCGCACCGTCTCCTCCAGCTGCTGCTGGACGGACTGGAGCTTCACCTCCAGCTGTCGGCACCCGTCGGAGGGGGTCTCCAGCCGGATGCGCACCCGGGCCGCCGCCTCGTCCATCAGGTCGATGGCCTTGTCCGGCAGGAACCGGTCCGGCAGATAGCGGACGGAGTAGTCCACCGCCGCCTCGATGGCCCCCTGGGAGATGGTCAGCCGGTGGTGGGCCTCGTACCGGGGCCGGAGGGATGTCAAAATCGCAACGGATGTGGCCCGGTCCGGCGGCTCCACCTGGATGGGCTGGAACCGGCGGGCCAGGGCGGCGTCCTTGCAGATGTGCTTTCGGTACTCCTCCTGGGTGGTGGCCCCGATGACCTGTAGCTCTCCCCGGCTCAGGGCGGGCTTGAGGATGTCCGCCGCGTCGATGGAGCCCTCTGCCGAGCCCGCGCCGATGAGTGTGTGTATCTCGTCGATAAACAGGATGATGTTGCCCAGCCGCTGGACCTCCCGGAGGATGCGCTTCACCCGCTCCTCAAACTCCCCCCGGTACTTGGTGCCCGCCACGGTGGAGGACAGGTCCACCGCCAGTATCCGCTTTTCCCGGAGGGGGGATGGCACCCGGCCGTCGGCAATCCGCTGGGCCAGGGCCTCCGCCACGGCGGTCTTGCCCACCCCCGGGTCGCCCAGCAGGATGGGGTTGTTCTTCGTCCGGCGGCATAAAATCTGAATCATCCGGTCCAGCTCCTGCTCCCGGCCGGTCACCGGGTCTAACCGGCCGTTTTCCGCCATTCGGGTCAGGTCCCGGCCAAACTGGTCCAGCAGCCGGGACTCCCGCACCGTCTCCGTCTCCCGGCCCTGCTTTCGGGAGGGGGAGGCCGCCCCGCTCCCGTCCCCCATGAGGGCGGCCAGCTGCCGGTAGACCAGGGGGCAGTCCAGCTTCGCCCGCTTCAGCAGCAGGCAGGCCATGCCCTCTCGTTCCCGGAGCATCCCCAGCATCAGGTGGTCCGGCGTCACCTCACCGCTTCGCAGACGGCCCTGTTCCTCCGCCGCCAGCCGGATGATGTGCCGACAGCAGGGGGTCAGGCCCAGCTCCGGGGCGGCTCCCGGCGTCCCCTCCCCCACCAGCTCCACCACCCAGCGGCGGAGGGCCGACTCCTGAACTCCGTGGCGGAGCAGCAGCTGCGCCCCCTGTCCCCGCTCAAAGTGGAGCAGGGACAGGAGCAGATGCTCCGAGCCAACGTAGCCGTGGCCCAGCCTGCTGGCGATCTCCCTGGAATAGCCGATGGCCTCCTGGGCCGTGGCGGAAAAGACTGTGTCTCCCATGGTTTGTCCTCCTGCCAGAAAAAGCCCGACCTCCGGGCCGTTTTCCTCTATTGTAGTCCATCGGGAGGTCATTCAAACAGGGATTGTGGGAGGACGCAGATTTATTTGAAAACTCTGCACCAAACTCTTGACATTTTTCCCCATATCCGATATTCTTTTATCGGAGCCGCCGGAGCTTTGCCGGGCGGTCCATTCCCGCAGGGGGGAGTAGCTTGCGGCCGGTTTTCCGGACGTGATGGCCCCGTCAGTACGGCACAATGCCCGGAGCCTTCTCAAAGAGCGAGCCCTTTGCCGGAGACAGAGTGTGTGTTCTTCTGTCCCCGGCAAAGGTTTTGTCTTTCTCCCCCATCTCTGCAAGACAGAAAGGAGATTTTCCTATGGCAGACCTGTTTGGCAACGTTCTCAATCTCCAGTGGCAGCAGGTGGTCATGTGGCTCATCGGCGGGCTGCTGATCTATCTGGCCATCGCTAAGGACATGGAGCCTACCCTGCTGCTGCCCATCGGCTTTGGCACCATTCTGGTGAACCTGCCTCAGTCTGGGGCGGTGACCCAGATCATCGACGGCATCGAGGAGACCGGCGTGCTGGATGTGCTCTTTGACTCCGGCATCTCCAACGAGCTGTTCCCCCTGCTGCTCTTTGTGGGCATCGGGGCGATGATCGACTTCACCCCCCTGCTCTCCAACCCCAAGCTGATGATCTTCGGGGCAGCGGCCCAGTTCGGCATCTTCTTTACCCTCATCATGGCCTCTCTCCTGGGCTTTGACATCGCCGACGCCGCCTCCATCGCCATCATCGGCGCCGCCGACGGCCCCACCTCCATCTTTGTGGCAAACTACCTCAACAGCCAGTATGTGGGCCCCATCATTGTGGTGGCCTACTCCTACATGGCTCTGGTCCCCATCATCCAGCCCCCGGTCATCCGGCTCATCACCACCCAAAAGGAGCGGCGCATCCGGATGAAGTACGCCGGGCGGGAGGTGACCAAGACCACAAAAATCCTTTTCCCCATCATCATCACCATCATCGCCGGACTGGTGGCACCCCGGAGCGTGGCCCTCATCGGCTTCCTCATGTTCGGCAACCTCATCCGGGAGTGCGGCGTGCTGGACAGCCTGTCCGACACCGCCCAGAAGGTGCTGGCCAACCTCATCACCCTGTTTCTGGGCATCACTGTGGCCTCCAAAATGCAGGCGGAGGCCTTCCTGAACAAGGAGACCCTGATGATCCTGGGTCTGGGCCTGGTCGCCTTCATCTTTGACACGGTGGGCGGCGTACTGGTGGCCAAGATCTACAACCTGTTCGCCAAGGACAAGATCAACCCCATGATCGGCGCGGCGGGCATCTCCGCCTTCCCCATGTCCGCCCGGGTCATCCACAAGATGGGTCTGGAGGAGGACCCCCAGAACTTCCTGCTCATGCACGCCGCCGGGGTCAACGTCTCCGGCCAGATCGCCTCGGTCATCGCCGGGGGCCTGATTCTGACCCTGTTTGCCTGATAGAAAGGAGCGTTTTCTATGGATATCGGAACCATCGTCCTCAAGTGTCTCCTGGGCTGGCTGGGCGTCTTTGTGGTCACGCTGGTCATCATTGTGGTCATCCAGCTGCTCAACATCATCACTCTGGCCGCACAGCGGCGGAAGCGGAAATAAGCGGTCTCCTGAGCCAACTCCCGGAGAGACGGAAAAGGGCGGCCGACGGGACAGAGCCACCAGCCGCCATTTCTCCTAAAACAGATACGCCCCCCATTTCCCGAGCATCAGGGAAATGGGGGACAATCATATCGCACATTCGTTTTTCTATGCCAGTCTGGGCTGCATCAGGACGCGGAAATCTCCCGTCTCCGTCCTGCTGACAGAGATGTGGAACGGATTCTCCTGTCCCCACTCCGGGCTGGCGTCCGCCTTCTCCTTCCACTGGTCATAGAAGGTCAGGAACTCCCCGTACAGGCACTCCTCCGCCTTCTTCCGGGCAGCCGCTGCCTCCTCCATGGTCCGGTAGGTCCCCAGGCAGTACTTTTTCCCCTGGAAATGGATTACCGCCTTGTATTTGCCCCGGTACAGGTTCACACCGGTCACGCCGGTGGTGCTGTCGTTGCGCACCTTTTTGTCCCGGAGCAGCTCCACCGTCGTCCCGTCCACGTGGGTCGTCCGGTCCTTCAGCTGTTCCTCTGCGAGCCGTTTCCGGCAGCCGCAGCTGATATAGCTCTTTCGCTGGAGCTCGGCGCAGGAGTGCTCCACCTCGTTCCCGCAGTCGCAGCGGCAGTGCCAGATGACCGACTGATCGCGGTCCCGCCGCTCCGTGGGGTACAGCGCCGTCAGGCTGCCGAACCGCTGGCCGGTGATGTCCCTTTTGGGACGGTTCTCCTTCTGGCAGGTCTTACAGCATTTCGTGCTGCCGTCCTTCAGATACTGGGTCTGCACGTACTCCGTGTTCCCGCAGTCACAGCGGCACTCCCACACGATGCGCCTGTTCTCCCGCTTTTCCGTCGGCCCGACCACGGTCAGGCTGCCAAACCGCCGCCCGGTCAGATCGCCCGTTGGGCTCCGTCGGGTATGCTCGACCTTTTTCGACAAAATCCGTTCACCGCCTCTCTGTCTGCGCGTCTGCCGTCCGTCTGGGAAGCAGCAGGGGCGGCGGAGCCTTCCGCCGCCCCCGCCCGGGCCGTTTGAACGCAGGCCCTCTGGCGTTGCGCCTTTTCCTATTTCAGGGCATTCAGGCTGGTCTCGATGGGGTCAGAGTAGACATAGACCGTCTTTCCCGCCGCGTTCGTATACGCCAGGAACGCCCGGACGGTATACTTTGCCCCGTTGCTGGCCGGTGTGATGCTGTAGGTAAAGCTGCCGATGTCGGAGTACTTGCTGAAATTCACGCGGGTGCGGCCGGAGGTGTTCACCGTCAGCGCCTTGTAATTCAGCTTGGCGGACAGCATATAGACCAGGCCATGGGATGTGACCGTGTAATAGTCCTCGCTGTTCTCATAGTCCTCATAGGTTCCGGTGAAGGACAGCTTCCCGTTGGAATTGATGGAGACGGACACGCTCACCTCCGGCACCTTCAGCTCCTTTGCGATGACCTCGGTTTTCGTCTCGCCGCAGGCAGTGCAGGTGTAGGTGATCTCCCCTTCCTCCTCTGTGGTGGCCTCCTTCGTCACCGTACCGGCGTCCCAGCTGTGGCCGGTGGCCGTCACCGTCTCGGTGTAGCTGTCGCCGCAGACGGAGCAGGTGTAGGTGACGTAGCCGTCCTCTGCGCAGGTGGCAGCTTTCGAGTCAGTCACCTCGTAGCTGTGCCCGGTGGCCGCCACCGTCTCGGTGTAGCTGTCGCCGCAGACGGAGCAGGTGTAGGTGACAGAGCCGTCCTCTGTGCAGGTGGCATCCTGGGAGGCCGTCACCTCGTAGCTGTGGCCGGTGGCCGGAATGACGCTGCCCGCTTCCACGGTCTCCCCGCAGTCTGTGCAGACCACGTCGCCGGTATAGCCGTCCGTGGTGCAGGTGGCGTCGGAGGCGTTCTGCAGTTCGGTGTTTTCATGGATGCAGTAATCCACCGTGCCGTCGTCCAGGGCAAAGCTGTCCGCCGCCTTATAGACGCCCACGTTGACCAGCATGGGGGTGGCGTCCTCATCCACCGCCTCTACGGTGATGCGGATGGCAGAGCCTGCCACCGTATTGCCGCGGCACAGCCGCATGGAGGAGACGGTGGAGCCGGAGGCAAATGTCACCCACTCCCCGGATACGTTTTTGTATTCCACCTTGAAGGAGGAGATGCACTGGCCCTTCTGGATGTACTCCTCCAGAGAGACCACGTTGAACACCCGGGTCTTGCCGAAGTCGATCTCAAGGGTGCCGGAGCTCTCCCCCTCTGCGGGTGCCCAATAGGTCTCGTCGTAGGTCTCCCCGTCTGCGATCTCGTCCAGCACGTTGGAGGCGGCGTACTCCGTGGAATTGCCCCAGACGGAGGAGGCGCTGGCGGTCACGCCGTCGGCCTTGGTGAAGTCCTCGTCAAAGGTCTCGCTGATGGCCGCCGCAAATTCCGCAATACGCTCCAGCTGTTCGTCCGGAACAGAGCCGGTGTTGTCCGGGGACACGTTGAGCAGCAGGGTGGCCCCATGGCCCACGGAGTTAAAATAGATGTCTCCCAGGGCAGACAGGGAGCGCAGGGTGGATGCCTTGCTCTCGCTCCAGAACCAGCCGCCGGAGAGAATGGTGGTGTCCGCCTCCGGCACCGACCAGGTGTCGCCGTCCGACTCTCCCTTGATGACATACTGTCCCAGACTGCTGTCATAGGTGCGCATGCTCTCGTAGTTCTCCCCTGCCGTCACCTTGGCCCAGGTCTCGTCGGAGGCGTAGCCGTTCTCGTTGCCGATCCAGTGGATGCCGCCGGTGCTGGCCAGGGCCGCGTCGGACTCGTTGACGCCGTTACCGGCGGCGTGGGTGCCGAAAATCTGACAGTTGGGGTTCGTCTCCCGGATGGCGCTCAGAATCCCCGTCCAGTCGTAGGTCTGAGTGTGGTTGGTGGAGCCCTGCGCCCCGTCCAGCCACCACTCCACAAAGCGGTCAGAGCGACGATTCGGGTTGTTGTTGCCGTAGAGATAGTTCCCTTCCTCGTCTGTGGCGGTGCAGATCTCGGTGATCCAGGCGATGTAAAGCTCGTTATAGTCGGTATAACCGGCGTAGTTTGCTGTGTTGTTGTTGTCGCCGAAGCAGCCGTAATAGTCCTCGTGGATGTCCCAGGGGGAGAGATAGATGCCCATGTCCATGTTGTAGTAGGTACAGGCCTCGGAGATCTCCGCCAGGATGTCCCCCTCTCCGTCCTTGTAGTCCACGGAGCCCATGTCGTAGTCCGTGTACGCGCTCTGCCAGATGCAGAATCCGTCGTGGTGCTTGGCGGTCACGATAATGCGGGAAAAGCCCGCGTCCTGGAGGGCCTTGACCATGGTATAGGCGTCAAAGTCCTCGCTGAGGGTGAAGATTTCGCTGGGGTCGGTGGTGCCGTAGCTCTCGCCCCACTCCACATTGTTAAAGGTATTCGGGCCGAAGTGGACGAACGCCGCCAGGCCCTGCTTCATGTACCAGAGCTGCTCCTCGTTGGGCGTAGCTCCCCAGGAGGAGGGCTCCTCCAAATTGACCACATAGGTCAGGTCGTCGTCTGTCACCATTGTGGTCTCGCTGCTGTCCGCTGCGCAGGCGGGAAGAGAGCTGCCGGTCAGTACCAGGGCAGCGGATAAGACCGCCGCGAGCAGACGCTTTGTAAAGTGCTTCATGAGAACCTCGTTTCTTCTTTTTTTCTAAAAATCGTCCACGCCGCAGCTGTCCCCGACGGGCTGCGCCATGTCCCGGGTGCTGCCTCCGGACATCGCCTCTTTTGAGAAGATCTCCGCGGCCTCCTTCGGGTAGTATTTTTCCGCGAACTCCCGGTAGTACCGGGAGGACGCCTCCCCCATCCGGCAGAGATACTCCGGCGCGCCGCCGTCGGTGCCACATTCGCTGTAGACCATGGCGATGCAGGAGTGGCAGAGCCACTGGTTGGGGCAGGTGGTGCAGCGGGCACGATAGCGCACCGCCTTCGTCTCCGCCCGCAGGTCGTTCCACAGCTCCGCCAGGGGCCGGTCCCCGATGGGGTGGGTGACAGAGCCGTACATCCCGCAGTTGGAGAGGTTCCCCTGCCAGTCGATCCACAGGGAGGAGTATCCCGCCCGGCACTGCATCCGCATGCCTCCGTTGGGCTGCTCCGGCGGGAGCTGGTCCAGGGGCACGAAGCGGGAATAGCGCCGGGCCTGGCCCAGGAACCAGTCCGGCTCCGCCTGGAGGTAGTCCGCCTTTACCCGGGCAAGACCCGCCTCCTCCGGCGTCATGCGGTCGTTGTGGCCGATCTGGCTGGCGTCCCGGCGCACCGGCGGGAACATATAGCTGGCCACCTGGATGGGGGCCTCCGCCTGCTTCGCGAACTCCATCATCTTCTCCAGGTCCGCCACGTTGTACGGGGTCAGACTGGTGTTGAACTTGATGGGCACCCGGTACTCCCGCAGCCATTGGACGGCGTTGCACACCCGGCGATACGCCTCCCCGTTGCCGCAGAGGGCCTGGTAGGTCTCCTCGCTGGCCCCGTAGAGGGTGATGTTGATGCGGACGGGCAGGTGCTTGTTCAGCCAGGCGGCGGTCTCCCGGTCGATGAGGGTGCCGTTGCTGTTCAGGCTCACCTGCATCCCCATGTCCAGCATCCCCGCCATGATCTCCCGCAGCTCCGGGTGGAGGAACGGCTCGCCGCCGGTGATCAGGGGGTAGAGCATCCCCAGGTCCCGGCACTCCTTTGCCAGCTCCAGCCACCGCTCCTTGGGCAGCAGGCCGCCCATCTGCTGGACCTCCGCCCAGCTCTTGCGCACATAGCACATCTTGCAGGAGAGGTTGCAGGTGGGCAAAAGCTCAAACACGCCGATGATGGGCACACCCATCCGCCCGGCCTTCTCCCACAGCCGATCCCGAATATCCGACATTTCAAATCACTCCCTGCTCACGGAGCCAACGCTCCAGACACTCCACCGCCCCCTCATCCGGGGTGCAGCGGAGCAGACACACCGGCACGTCCCCGAGCAGCGCCATTGCCAGCGTCGCCCCCCGGGTGCGGGCCTCCGGGCTCCACACGTCGATGACCATCTGCTCCATCAGATGGGCCACCGCCTTTGCCCCGGACAGGTGGACCACCTCATTGACCGGGGCCTGCTCCAGCAGCACCACCGCCCCCAGGGGCAGCACCCTTCCGCTGCGCACCGGGGCGGAGCCGTCCACCGGGAAGCCATAGGTGCGCCAGCCGTCCTCCGTCCTGCGGACCAGCGTCCGGTCGTTGCAGATCAGCTCCGCGCCCCGGAATTTCTGCCATAAATGGGCCTGGGTGGTCTTTCCCGTGCCGGAGGGGGCGGAGAACAGAATCCCCTTCCCCGCCGTCTCCACCTGGGACGAATGGAGGAACAGCACCCCGAACCGCTGGAACATCTCCCGCAGGGGCAGATAGCGGATGAGGGTGGTCATGTCGTTCAACGGGTTGATGAACGGCTCCTGATTGACATAACACCTCACCATGCGGAAGTCCGGGGTGTAGACGGTGCTGGCGATATAGCCCTTGGGGCCGCCCCAGGTCTGGCAGAAGCGCAGACCGTCCTCCGCGTAATAGTGCTGCTGCAGGTCCTTCCCCAGCATGGGGGTTTGGGCGGTCCGGCTCTGCGACCAGTCCCACAGAAAGGGGACGGTCACGTCGGGGGCCGCCTCCGGGTCGTCCAGAAAGGAATCGAATTGGTGTCCCACCCGGATGGGCCGCTCCGACGTGAACCGGAGGTGCAGCCCGCCCAGGCACAGCTTACTCTCCATGCGCTCTCCCCTCACAACAGGAGGCCGGCAGTGCTCCTGCCGGCCTCCCGCCCGTTTTGTGACCTGTACAGGCTCAGGTGTGTTGCTCAGGATGCCCAGTAGTTGCCGGAACCGGTGGTGTAGCAGTCACAGCAGCTGCTGTCATAGAAATTGACGTTGTACTCAGATGTCGGCATCGGCTCATCTTCATCCAGGGTATCCAGGTAGCTTTTACAAGCCGTGTAATAGCCTGCCGTCTCCATTACCGGACCGTTATACACGACAGTAACGCAATTTGAAGCGATAGAGGTGCTCAGCAGGTACATCTCAACTTCCAGCTGAGGCGCTACGTAAGGTCTTTTCATTCGTCCGCCTCCTCTCCAGTTTCTTCCACGGCTGCGTCGGCCTGGGCGGACTCGTCCGCCTCATCGGTCTCCGCAACCGGCTCCTCGGCGGCCGTCTCACTCTCCTCGGGGAGGGCGGCGGTCTCGTCGGTTTCGTCCTCGGTCTCAGTCTCGGCGACGGCTGCGGCCTCCTCGGTCACTTCCGCCTCCTCAGAGATGACTTCGACGGTCTCCTCGGCTTCGGCCTCTTCAACGACGATGTCCTCATCGGTTCCGGGCTCTTCGCCGGTCTCGTCGCTGCCAGTGAAACCATTGACCTCATCATCCCCCTGGGCCACAATGACAAAGTTGGCATTGCCGGTTACCTTCAGGTTGGTCAGAGAGATGATGGCGTCGCTGGTGGCGGTGATGGTGTAGGTGACCACCTTCGTCCCGTCGGTCGCCGTAGAGATGGTGCCGTAGTCGCTGATCTCATAGTAGCAGTCGGTGGCGTTGTTCACGCTGACGGAATGGCTGCCGATGGTGACGGTGCCGGAGCCGGTGGGAGCCTTCATGCCCAGATACAGGTCATAGCTGTCGGCGTCCCAGTTGGCCAGGGAGAAGGTCACGCTCTGGCCCTTGGACAGGTAAACCTCTTCCTTGGGGCCGTCGCTCTGGTAGGTAGTGGCGGTATCCACGGTGCCGTCGGTGTCGGTGAACACCACGAAGCCGTCGCCGCTCCAGGTGAGCACGCCCTCCTCACTGTCCGTATAATTCAGATAGGTGGACTCGGTCAGGAGCTTGTTCCGCAGGGTGACATAGGTCATGCCGCTCTCGCCGTCGGTGGCATAGGCGGAGTTGGCGATGCCCACATAGGCGTCGTCCTCACTCAGCGGGTTGGTGATGCGGATGCCGTCCAGCCAGAAGTCGCCGCCGTATCCGTTACCCGAGGTTGGCTTATAGATAGACACCGTCACCTTGTAGGTGCCGTAGTCATATCCGTAACCCGAGGCCGTCCAGGTGAACACCGGGATATTGTATAGCGTGCTGTAGTTGGTGCTGGTGCTGCTGGGCGTATAGGTCTCCCAGTTCTTGTAGCTGGTATCGCGAATCAGCTCATAAATCAGGTTTCCACTGCTGTCCCTCACGGTCACGGAGATAGCACCCGAGTTGTTTGTCGTCCGGGCAAACACGGTGGTGCCGGTGCCGGTGAAGTCATAGGTGAAGGACGCCCAACCGGTGGAGGTATCGACATACAGGCTGGAGCCGTTGCTGTCCTCACCGTCGTTCAGGTAGGCCACGTCGGAGCCGTAGGTGCTGTCGGTCAGAGTGCCCACCACGCCGGGCTCCTGGGAGTCGGTCTCAGCCTTGCCCACAACCTTCCAGCCGGAGGTGTTCGCGGAGGCGGTGGAGAAGGTGATGAATCCACCCGCGGAGGTCACCTTGCCGCTATCATCAGTCGTCAGGCCGCCAAAGTCCTCTTCGTAGTACATGATGGTGGCGGGGATGATGTAGACCTTGCCGGTGCCGTAGACGGTCTTGGAGGTCGTATTGCCAGCCGCGTTGGTATCAGAGCCGGTCAGCTTCACCTCGTAGACCAGGACCTCCACGCCGGTCATCTGCTTGGTCAGCTGGTAGGTGATGGTGCCGTCGGAGTTCAGGGTGGCGGTGCCGTAGGTTCCGGTGACGGTTTTCAAACCACTGGTGCTTGCAGTCTCGCTGTTATCGTCGCCAGAGCCGCCAGCGTAGGTCTTGGAGCTGTCGTAAGCCTCAATGCCGTAAACCGTCACCGTGTCGGCACGATACAGGTCGTTGGAGAGCACGTCGATGTCAACGGACAGGCCGTAGTCAATGACGATCTCCTCGTCCTCCGTCAGGATGCCGGGGTTGGGGATGGTCACGCTCAGGTAGTTGTTGCAGGTGAAGTGGATGGAGTCCTCGGACTCGCTGCCGCCCACGATGTGAACCTTGTCACTGGTGAGGCCGGAGTACGCTGTGGTCGTAGTCGCCCCATTGGCCCCGGTGCTGGTGTAGCTCCAGCCGGGATCGGTGCTGTAGCCCGTCTTTTCGTCCTCCACCACGTACCAGGTGTCGTCGCTGTCAAACTGGGTGACGAACCGGGCGGTCTGGCCGTTCTGGAGGGTGAAGTGGCCGTTGGCGTCGGTGGTGCCGGTGCCCACGGACTGGCCGTCCACGTTCAGGATGGAGTAGGTCGCGCCGGAGACGACGTTGCCGTCATGGTACAGGGTGAAGCCGAAGCTCACGCTGTCGATGACCGCCTGCTCCTCGTCGGTCAGGTCGGAAATCTCCCCGTCGCTGGTGACAGACTGGGTGATGTTCTTGGTCACGGACACATAGTCATAGACCGGGAGGTTGAACTCGATCTTGCAGTTGGAGGAACCTGCGCCGCGCTCCAGGTAGAAGACGGACAGCTCATGGCTGGAGGAGGCCGCGAAGGTCTCCCGGGTCATGCTGATCAGGCCGGTGCTGTCGTCGTCGTCAAACAAGGCGTGGGTGTAGGTGGAGGACGTGCCGTTGGAGGTATAGGTCCAGCCGTTGGCTACCAGGTTGGTGGTGGTATTTGTGTTGGAGTCGCCGATGGCGCCCGTGTCGGAATAGCCGTTATCGGCGGCGGTCACCGTCACGGTATTTGTCGCGAAGTTGATGGTGGCGCTCAGTCTGTTTTTGATACCGCCCAGGTCGATGACCTCTGTGCCATCAATATAGACCCACACGTCGTCGTCGCCGGAGAAGGAGAACACGATGTCGTTAGAAGAGGAGTCTGCATCGTTCAGCTTGCCGGTGGTGGTCATGGTGAAGGGGATGGTGGCCTTCATACCGAAGTGGTAGTTCATGGTGGAGTAGCTGGAGCCGTTCTGGCCGGAGCCGACATTCTCTCTGGCATCATAGGGCGCCCAGACCGTTTCTACCGTGCTCTTCTTGTCGTTATCCAGCTTCTGGGTGGTCTCCGTCCAGTACAGGCGGCCGTTGCTCTGGGCGGTGGTGGAACCCTGGGTGCTGTCCTCATTGAAATACACGCCGTACTGAGAGGAGTCGAAGGTGTACATGCTGTTGCTGCTGTCATAGACAAAGGGCATCTCCACGTTGGTGTAGATGGTCTTGACAGAGGAATTGCTGTCGAACAGCATGCTGGCAACGTTGTTGGCGTCGTTGAACACGATGTTTCCGCTGCTGTCCAGAGAGCTGGAAGCGATGGCGGAGTAGAGATAGTTGCCAGTACCGGTGACCGCACTGTTGCCGGTGTAGTAGTTATATCCAGCAAAGCCCAGGCTGCCGGTGGAAGCCGTACCGGTGGTAACGGTATCCAGTTTGTAGATGTAGAACCGGCTGCCGTCGTCGTAATTGCCATCGCTCTCACCGTTCCAAGCTTTATAGCCTGTATAAGTGGTACCGCTGGAACCGCCGTTCTGGTTTAGCCAGTATTCACCGCTGCTGTCACCGATGGAGACGCTGTTGTCGCCATAGCTGGTCTCCTTGATGGTCAGGGTGGTGGAGCTGGTGCTGGTGGAACCGGAGTTGTTGCCCACCGTCATGTAGCGGGTGTTGCTGTTGATGGTGGCGCTGATGGTATAGCCGCTGCTGGTCTTGGTGATCGTCCAGGAGGTGGCGGAACTCATCACCGTGCTGTCCTCGTCGATGTTCGCGCCGGCGGAGGTGCCGGTGGCGGTGCCGGTGATGTTGTTGGCGGTGCCGGTCAGCGCCTGGCCACGATAGCCCACGATGACATAGGTGCTGCTGGAGTCAACGTCGTCCAGAGAGACTGGCGCCCAGGCGGTATAGTAATCCGCTTCGTCCAGGTCATAGGTATAGGTGTAGTCCGAGACAACATTGACATAGTTGGTATTAGTGGGGTTACCATAGCTGAAATACAGGCCGTTCCACTGGGTCAGGGTGCTGATGCCATCCCCGGCCAGGGCCTCGTCCACCTCCGCCTGATGCATGGCGGCGTTGATGGTGTCCGTGTCATAGTCGTACATGGTCACCGCGAAGTATTTCAGGGTGGTTTCCTCGTCGGCCACGGTGCTGATGCCGTCGTCGCTGGCGGTGGTCAGCGCGTAGGTGCTGGCCCGGAGGGCGGAGCTGTCCTCCACGGTGGTCTCGTCCTCCACCGCGGTCAGGGTGGCGTCAGAGCCGGTGTCCTCCGTGGCGTCGGCGGTGTCGTCGGCGTCGTCGGTGTCGCTGCTGCTTCCCCACAGGCTGTTCCACCAGGAGCTCCACCAGGAGCTGCTGCTACTGCCGCTGCTTCTGGTGCTGCCCGGGTAGGCATACGCCGTGGTCGTCATGCTCATGCACATGGCGATCACCAACGCTAAGGCAAGCAATTTGGATCGTCTTCCTCGCATTTTATTTCCTCCTTACTTAGAAGAATCTGCTTTATTCAATTCCGGCTGTGCCGGTATTGAACGGTTTTCCGGGCCGCTCCGTCCCCTGTTGGGCGCTCTGGAGCGGCTGCCTGTGTGTCTGTGCCGCATCTCTCTCATGCCTCCTGCAGGATGTCCCGCTCCCGGAGCTGGTCCAGGAACACGGCCACGTCCTGCCGCGCCACCTCCGGCGTGGTGTCGTACACGTCCAAAAGGGCTGACACCAGGTCGTCTTCTGTGGTATCCTTCTGCAGTCTGTCCCAGAGGAGCCTTCCGCTCTCGTTCAGGCTCATAATGCCCTGGAAGTTGACCGCAGCCTCGTTTACAGGAACCAGTAAAGACTCACCGGCGATCTCACGAAGCATGAAGTCCCTGCTCACCTTCAAATGCAGCCCCCCTTTCGCGTCCCCGGCCAGCGGAGGCCCGGCGCTGTGCGTTTTCGCAGAGTTACTTACTCTGCGGCACGTCCGCCCCAAAAACGAAAAGGTTCTATAATAAATGTTGGGGTCAGGTTCAGAGCCTGCCCCCAATTCTAC
>JAJQFJ010000048.1:7569-14896 GCA_021201185.1 Clostridiales bacterium | reverse complement strand
GACTGCCCGGGCCATGCTGACTATATCAAGAACATGATCACCGGTGCTGCTCAGATGGACGGCGCTATCCTGGTCATCGCCGCCACTGACGGCGTTATGGCTCAGACCCGTGAGCACCTGCTGCTGGCCCGTCAGGTCGGCGTGCCCTATATCGTTGTGTTCCTGAACAAGTGCGATCAGGTGGACGACGAGGAGCTGCTGGAGCTGGTGGAGATGGAGGTCCGTGAGACTCTGGACTTCTACGAGTTCCCCGGCGACGACACCCCCATCATCAAGGGCTCCGCTCTGAACGCTCTGACCAGCGAGTCCACCGATCCTGATGCTCCCGAGTATGCCTGCATCAAGGAGCTGATGGACGCCGTTGACGAGTATATCCCCACTCCCGACCGTAAGGCCGACCTGCCCTTCCTGATGCCCATCGAGGACGTGTTCACCATCACCGGCCGCGGCACCGTGGCTACCGGCCGTGTGGAGCGTGGCACCGTGAAGATGGGCGAGTCCGTGGACATCGTGGGCCTGGAGGAGGAGAAGAAGACCTCCGTCGTCACCGGCCTGGAGATGTTCCGCAAGCTGCTGGACTTCGCTGAGGCTGGCGACAACATCGGCGTTCTGCTCCGTGGCATCGCCCGTACCGACATCGAGCGCGGCCAGGTCCTGTGCAAGCCCGGCTCCATCCATCCCCACACCAAGTTCAAGGGCCAGGTTTACGTCCTGAAGAAGGACGAGGGCGGCCGTCACACCCCCTTCTTCAACAACTATCGTCCTCAGTTCTATTTCCGTACCACCGACGTGACCGGCATCATCACCCTGCCCGAGGGCGTTGAGATGTGCATGCCCGGCGACAACGTGGACATGGACGTGGAGCTGATCACCCCCATCGCCATTGAGAATGGCCTGCGCTTCGCTATCCGTGAGGGCGGCCGTACCGTTGGCTCCGGTGTTGTCATCGGCATCAACGAGTAATCTCTGATTCTCGGCTTTTCAGGACCGGCAAAGGAATTTGCCGGTCCTTTTTCACAGAATCCATTGAAAGGGGAGAAATCTGTATGAGCCTGACCTTATTCGGCAGAGCGGCGATGGTGGATGCCGTAGCGGAGACCGCCATAGACACTCTGGCCGAGTTGGTGGGGGAGGACGCCACCCAGTCCCTGATCGACGGGGGGAAAAACGTGTGGTCGTTTATCTCCCAGCCCGCCGTAGGGGCGGTGGCTACTATTATCATCTGCATCATTGTGGCGAAAATTTTGCTGAAGGTCACCGACAAGACGGCGGAGAAGATGAAGCTGGAGCCAACCGCCGTCAAATTCTGGCGCTCCGCCACCCGGGTGGTGATCTGGGCGTTGGTCATTCTGGTGGGAGCCGGGACCCTGGGCTTTGACGTCACCTCCCTGGTGGCGGTGGTCAGCGTCGTGGGCGCTGCCCTGGCCCTGGCTGCTCAGGACTATCTGGCCAACGTCTTTGGGGGCATCATGCTCGTCATGACCAAGCCTTTCCTGGTGGATGAATACATCTGCGTGGGGGACACGGAGGGCACCGTCCTGGAGATCGGCCTGCTGAACACCAAGCTGCGCACGCTGGACCGGCGGGTGGTCATCATCCCCAACAACAGCATTTTCAGCGGCACCATCGTCAACTGCTCCCGGGCCGGGATGCGCCGCATCGATCTGAACTACTCCATCAGCTACGGCGCGGATATCACCGAGGTGCGCGAGGTCATGATGAAGGTGCTCAACGACTGTCCCATGGTGCTCCACGAGCCGGAGGAGCCCTTTGCCCGTATCACCGGCTTTGGCGAGAGCGCCGTGATCTACACGGAGCGCTACTGGTGCAAGCCGGGAGACTATTGGCCCAGCCAGTATGAGCTGATGGAGAACACCAAGCGGGCCCTGGATGCGGCGGGCATCGTCATCCCGTTCAACCAGATCGTGGTACACAAGTCCGCCGAGTCGTAAGGTCAGGAGTTGACCTGCTCCCGGGGCACCAGCCCGATCATGAACCCGTCCAGTGCGGCGGAGCGAAGCTCCCCGCCCACCACCGCCCCGTCCAGCACCAGCAGGTCGGCCAGCACCTCCTCCTCACCGGAGGGATAGTTGGAAACGGCATAGGTGTACCGGGTCACGGTTTCCCCCGCACAGGGGAGCAGGTCAAAGCCTCCGTCTGCCTGGACGGATAGATATGCCTCATATTCCGGGGTGAACTCCTCCGGGAGAATGACCCGGTCGGTGGAGACCAGGCCCTCCGTCTCCCAGCCCAGGGCGGCGAGATAGTCCCGGTGGGCCTGCATCACGTCGTCCGGGACAGAGGCGGAGACCACCCGTGTCTCCATCTGCCCTCCCACAAAGCAGAGGACAAAGGCGGCGGCCAGCGAGAGAACGGCGGAAAGGCTTTTCCAGTTGACCTTGGCGGTGAGGATCATAACGGCTCCACTCCCCATTCAGGATGGAGCAGAATATGCGCAAACCGGGGCGGTTATGCCCTGACAGGGAGGACGAGAGCATGGAAAAGACCCTGCGGCTGGACAAACTGCTGTCGGATACGGGCAGGTGGTCCCGGAAGGAGGCCCGCACCCTCATCCGGCAGGGGCGGCTGACGGTGGACGGAGAGGCCGTCCGCCAGCCGGAGCTGCGGGTGGACCCCTCCGCCGTCGCCCTGGCGGTGGACGGGGAGCCGGTCTGCTGGAGCCGGTACGTCTATCTGATGATGAACAAGCCTGCGGGAGTGCTCACCGCTACCGAGGACCGCCGCGCCCCCACCGTTCTGGACCTGGTGCCGGAGGAGCTGCGGCGGCCTGGCCTCTCACCGGTGGGGCGGCTGGACAAGGACACCACCGGCCTGCTCCTGCTCACCGACGACGGAGCGCTGAACCATGCCCTGCTCTCCCCGAAACGCCATGTGGACAAGGTCTATCTGGCCCGCATCGACGGGACGGTGGCCCAGGCGGACGTGGCCGCCTTTCGGGCAGGGCTGACCTTGGAGGACGGGACAGCGTGCCTGCCCGCAGAGCTGGAGGGCCTGGAGCCGGGGCTGTGCCGGGTGACGCTCCGGGAGGGAAGGTTCCATCAGGTCAAGCGGATGCTGGCGGGCCGGGGCCTGCCCGTGCAGTCCCTGAGGCGGGTCTCCATGGGACCGCTGATTTTGGACGGGACGCTGCCGGAGGGGGCTGTCCGCCCGCTGAGACCGGAGGAAGTGTCCGCCCTGATGACGTGCAGGGAGCGTTAGCGCGCTGTTTCGTCGAAATGTACAAAAGAATTCCAAATGGCTATTGAAATTGTCCGGCTCAGACGGTATAATAGAGCATAAGGCGCAGACCGCAGGTGGGCTGCGCCCGGAACGATGTTGCAAAAAATGGAACGAATGGCCCGTTTGGCCAGATTCGTGCATTGTGACAAAATACAGCCCTGAAACGTGGGGCGCTGACGGTAACTGCCGGAATCACCAGAAAGGAGAGGGAGAGAGATGTCGAACCGGATTTTCCAGAGCGTCGTTCTTCAGATGAAGGAGAGCACAGACCGAACCATCGGCGTTGTCGATGAGGAAGGTGTCGTCATCGCATGCAACGATCTGCCCACCATTGGCGAGACCTGGCCGGCAGTGGTAGAGCCGGTCAACAACACCCGGGACGGTACTGTCGTGGTGGAGGGCCGCACCTTTAAGGCCCTCAGCGGCTGGAGCGCCCAGTTCGGCTATGCCGTCTTTGTCAAGGGCGAGGACGAAAAGGCGAGGCTGATTTGCTCCATGGCCGCCGTCGCCCTCAACGGGGCAAAGTCCGACTATGAGGAAAAGCATGACAAGGCTACCTTCGTGAAGAATATCATCTCCGACAACATTATGCTGGGAGATATCTATATCCGTGCCAAGGAGCTCCACTTTGCCACCGACACCCCCCGGGCGGTGTTCCTGGTGCGCCAGATGGGAGCCACCGACCTGGCGGTCATCGACACCATTCAGTCCATCTTCCCCGACCGGCAGAACGATTTTGTCGTCTCCATGAACGAGACGGACGTGGTGCTCATCAAGCAGGTACAGGAGGGCACCACCGGCAAGGAGCTGATCCGCCTGGCCCAGCAGATCTCGGAGACCATGGAAAACGACCTGAAGGTGAAGGTGGTCATCGGCATCGGCACTATCTCCAACAACATCCGCGACCTGGCCCGGGTGTACAAGGAGGCCCAGATGGCCATCGACGTGTGCAAGGTGTTCGATACCGAGCGCTCCATCGTCAACTACGACAACCTGGGCATCGGACGGCTGATTTATCAGCTGCCCACCACCCTGTGCGAGATGTACCTTCAGGAGGTCTTCAAGAAGAACCCCATCGACGCCCTGGACCAGGAGACCCTGTTCACCATCAACAAGTTCTTCGAGAACAACCTGAACGTCTCCGAGACTGCCCGGAAGCTGTTCGTCCACCGGAACACTCTGGTCTACCGGCTGGAGAAGATCAAAAAGCTCACCGGCCTGGACCTGCGGGAGTTCGACGACGCCATCACCTTCAAGGTGGCCCTCATGGTCGAGCAATATCTCCGCTCCCGGGGCATCAAGTCCTGACCGGACGCCGAACACAGATTTGTAACAATTTGTCATTAAAATAATCGAGAAAAGTCCCTGTTTTTTCAAGAAAACGGGGACTTTTACCATTTGTCTGAACATTTTGTGAACAGCGGTTGACAGAAGTAACAAATAACGCTATAATGGGGCTGTCGAATAAACGGCAGTATGGCCGGTTCATGTCCCGCGGCGGCACACCGCCGGAAGAGGGCACAAACGGAGGTCCCGCCCCGGGAGGTTGGATGCCGACTTCACAGGACGGCTGGAGCGTATTATGATTCAATTTACAAACGTCAAAAAGATATATGAGAGCAACCTGACCGAGGCCCTCTATGACATCTCCTTCGTCATTGAGGACGGGGAGTTTGTCTTTCTGGTAGGCCCCTCCGGCTCCGGAAAGTCCACCATCCTGAAGCTGCTGACCGCGGAGGAGCGAATCACCTCCGGCGGCATCCTGGTGGGGGATTTTGACTTGGCCAGGCTGAAGCAGCGGCAGGTGCCCTATCTCCGCCGCACCTTGGGCGTCGTGTTCCAGGATTTCCGGCTCATCGAGAACCGGACGGTGAAGGGCAACCTGGAGTTCGCCATGCGGGTGGTGGGCACCGGGAAGAAGGTCATCCGGGAGCGCATCCCCTATGTGCTGGATCTGGTGGGCCTTTCGGAAAAGGGCGACTGCTACCCCTCGGAGCTCTCCGGCGGCGAGCAGCAGCGGGTGGCCATCGCCCGCGCCCTGGTAAACAACCCCAAGACCATCATCGCAGACGAGCCCACCGGCAACCTGGACCCGGAGCGCTCCTATGAGCTGATGTGCCTGCTGGAGAAGATCAATCAGCTGGGGACCACCATGCTTGTCGTCACCCATGAGCGGGACCTGGTGAACTGCTTCAACAAGCGGGTCATCAGCATCGACAGCGGACGGGTCATCAGCGATATGGAGAATGGTTTGTACGACTATGAGACGATTTAATTTAGGCTATTACATCAAGGAGGGCTTCCGCTCCTTCGCCGCCCACGGCTTCATGACCTTTGCCTCCATCGCGATCATGGCCTCCTGCCTCATCATCATGGGTAGCTTTACCCTGGTGGCCCTCAACCTGGAGTACAATCTGGACGCCCTCATGGAGGACAACGAGTTTTTGGCCTACGTGGACGAAAGCTACACCGACGAGGAGGGCGCCGCCCTCCAGAGTGAGATTGAGGCCATTGACAATGTGGCCGAGTGCCAGTACATCACCCGGGAGGAGGCCCTGGAGAACTACGCGAGCGGCCTGGAGGACTCCTCCCTGTATGAGAACGTCCCTGCCTCCGCCCTGCGCAGCCGGTTCAGCGTTCGTGTCACCGACATCGAGCAACTGGAGGAGACCATCGAGGAGGTCCGGGAGGTAGAGGGGATCGCCAAAATTTCCGCCTCTGTGGACGTGGCCAACGGCCTGGTCACCGTGCGCAATGTGTCCGTGATCATTGCCCTGGCCCTGGTGGTCATTCTGGTCATCGTCTCCTTCTTTATCATCTCCAACTCCATCAAGCTGGCCACCTCCGCCCGGGAGGAGGAGATTGCCATCATGAAGATGGTGGGCGCCACCAACGCCTTTGTCTGCTGGCCCGTCGTGGTGGAGGGCATTCTGCTGGGCGGCATCAGTGCAGTGGTGGCGGCTCTGGCGGAGTGGGGCATTTACCGGCTCATCCGCAGCGCCATCAACGTTTACACCCATGTACAGCTGATCAGTATCATCCCCATCCGCACCCTGGCCTTCCCCATGTGCGCAATCTTTTTGGGCATCGGCCTGTTTGTGGGCGTGGTGGGCAGTCTGATCACTATCCGTAAGTATCTAAAGGTTTAAACCGACCACAGGAGGCACGTCATGACAGAAAGACGCAAGGAAAAAAGAAATGCCGTCGATTTGAAGCGGATCGCCGTCGCTGCCGTCGCGTTGCTGATGGCGCTGATGATGGTGGTCCCTCTGGTGGCGGATGTATTCCTCTATGGCTTCGCCTATGACTTCACCATCTCCCAGGAGGACATTGACTCCCTGGTGGAGCAGAAGGAGGCCCTGGCGGAGCAGCAGGCAGAGGCCCAGGCCGCGCTGGAGGCCCTCCAGGATCAGGAGGACTCCGCCGTGGACCGGCTGAACGCCATCGAGGACCAGCTGGACCTGCTGGCGGAGCAGATCAACGCCACCCAGGAGATCATCGACCAGTACGATGAAATGATCGCCGCCACCCAGGAGTCTCTGGCAGAGGCCCAGGCGCAGGAGGAGGTCTACTACAACCTGTTCCTGGAGCGGGTCCGCTCCATGGAGGAGGAGGGCACCATCTCCTATTTGGAGATCCTGTTCAACGCCGCCAGCTTCTCCGACCTGCTGGATCGCTGGAGCTTTATCAACGACGTGATGCAGTATGACAACGACATCATGGATGGCCTGGAGGCCGCCCAGAAGGCAGTGGCCAGCTACGAGACCCAGCTGGAGGAGGAGCAGGCTGCTCAGGAGGAGACCAAGGCCCAGCTCCTGGACGAGCAGGCCGAGCAGGAGGACGCCGCCGTGGAGCAGCAGGCAATCGTGGCGGAGATCCTGGAAAACCAGGATACCTACGCCGCCCAGATCACCGCCCTCTCCAACCAGCAGAATGATCTGGTGGGCGAGATCTCCGAGGCCGAGGAGCAGCTGGCCGCAGAGCAGGCTGCCGCCGCCCTGGAGGAGGAGCAGCGCCGTCTGGAGGAGGAGGCTGCCGCCGCCGCAGCAGCGGAGGCAGAGGCTGCCGCAGCAGCGGAGGCAGAGGC
>JAJQFJ010000048.1:0-7469 GCA_021201185.1 Clostridiales bacterium | reverse complement strand
GCCGCAGCAGCGGAGGCAGAGGCTGCCGCAGCAGCGGAGGCAGAGGCAGCCGCAGCAGCGGAGGCAGAGGCTGCCGCAGCAGCGGAAGCAGAGGCCGCGGCAGCAGCGGAGGCAGAGGCTGCCGCAGCGGCAGCCGCCGCCCAGCAGCAGGAGAAAGAGGAGGATACCAGCGCGGACACCGACACGTCCACAGATACGGACACCTCTACCGATACCAGCACGGACACCTTAACGGACACCAGCACGGATACCTCGGGCAGCTCGCCCTCCAGCTCCAGCGTCACTGGCGCCTCCATCATCGCCTATGCCTCCCAGTTTGTGGGCAATTCCTACGTCTGGGGCGGCAACAGCCTGACCAGCGGCATCGACTGCTCCGGCTTTGTCCACCAGGTCCTGGCCCACTTCGGCATCAGCTCTCCCCGGTACTCCGGCTCCTTTGCCAGCTGGGGCAAGGCGGTGAGCGTATCCGATATGCAGGCGGGAGATGTCGTGGTCTACTCCGGTCACGTGGGCTTCTATGCGGGCAACGGACTGCTGCTCAGCGCCCTCGGCTCGGATTATGGCATCACCTACTGCTCGGTCTACTATAAGTCGATCGTGGCGGTGCGCCGGGCCTGGTAACGGATAGATTTACATAACACGGATTTTCCCCGGTGCGGCCTTGTGACTGCGCCGGGGATTTCTATTGGCCGTGGGGCTTGTAATTATTGCAATGACAAGGTATAATTGCTGTATATTCGGATTCTGACGGATATAGATACGAAAACGCCCTGCCGGGCCGGTACCGGCAGCGTCAGACAGGAGGATTTGATATGGATAATCTGCTTCGGCTGCTGGAGGGGGACTGCACCCTGTCCAGAAAGCAACTGGCCGCCATGGTGGGTACCTCACCCGAGCGGGTGGATGAGGCCATTCGTGACTATGAGAACAAGCACATCATTATGGGCTACAAGGCGGTCATCGACTGGGACGCCACCGACCGTCAGGACGTCACCGCACTTATCGAGGTAAAGGTGGAGCCTCAGCGGGACAACGGCTTTGACCGGGTGGCAGAGCGCATCTACCAGTATGAGGAGGTGGAGTCCTGCTATCTGATGAGCGGCGACTTTGATATGACGGTGATCATCTCCGGCCGGAGCCTCCAGGAGGTGGCCCGGTTCGTCTCCCTCAAGCTGTCCACCATCGACGAGGTGAAGTCCACAGCCACCCACTTTATCCTCAAGAAGTACAAGGAAAACCACCTGATCTTCAAGAAGCCTGAGAAGCAGGAGGAAGGATTTTACTTCGTATGAACTATGACGGTATTATGAACCAGCGGATTCAGGACGTACCTCCCTCCGGCATCCGGAAGTACTTTGACCTGCTGGAGGATATGCCCAACGCCATCTCCCTGGGCATCGGGGAGCCGGACTTTCCCACCCCGTGGCACATCCGGGACGCCGGTATTTACTCCCTGGAAAAGGGACTGACCAAATACACCCCCAACCGGGGCTTTTCCGAGCTCCTGCGGCAGATCGCCGCCTATCTCCAGCGCCGGTTTGACCTGACCTACGACCCCATGAGCCAGCTGCTGGTCACGGTGGGCGGCAGCGAGGGCATCGACCTGGCCCTGCGCTGCCTCATCGAGCCGGGGGACGAGGTTATCATCCCCACCCCCTCCTTCGTCTGCTACGGGCCGCTGGTGAGCATGTCCTGCGGCGTCCCCGTCTATGTGGAGACCAAGGCGGAAAACGAGTTCCGTCTGACTCCGGAGGAGCTGCGCTCTGCCATCACCCCCAGGACCAAGGCGCTGGTGCTGCCCTATCCCTGCAACCCCACCGGCGGCATTATGGAGCGCGCTGACCTGAAGGCTCTGGCGGACGTGCTGGAGGGCACCGACATTATGATCATCTCTGACGAAATTTACGCAGAGCTGACCTACGGTGGACACCACGTCTCCCCCGCCAACCTGCCGGAGCTGTACGACCGCACCATCGTGGTCAACGGCTTCTCCAAGGCCTATTCCATGACCGGCTGGCGGCTGGGCTATCTGTGCGCCCCCAAGGCCATCTCCAGCCAGATGGTGAAGCTCCACCAGTACGGCATTATGTCCGCCCCCACCACCAGCCAGTACGCCGCCATTGAGGCCCTGCAATACGGCGACGGGGACATCGAGGCCATGCGGGACGAGTACGACGGACGGCGGCGGTTCCTGCTGGACGGCTTCCGGGAGCTGGGGCTGGAGTGCTTCGAGCCCAAGGGAGCCTTCTACATGTTCCCCAACGTCTCCAAGGTCTCCGGCCTGACCAGCGACGAGTTCTGCACCCGGTTTTTGGAGGCCGAGCAGGTGGCCATCATCCCCGGCTCCGCCTTCGGCCCCGGAGGAGAGGGCTTCGCCCGCTGCTGCTACGCCACCAGCATGAAGGATCTGGACGAGGCGCTGAAGCGTCTGGCCCGGTTCCTGAAGCAGTTCCAGAACTGAACCAGACAACAACACATAGGAGGAATTTACCATGTACGTCACCTGCCTGGATATGGAGGGCGTCCTGGTCCCGGAGATCTGGATCGCCTTTGCCGAGGCCACCGGTATCCCCGAGCTGCGGCGCACCACCCGGGGCGAGCCGGACTACGACAAGCTGATGCAGTATCGCCTGAACATCCTCAAGGAGCACGGCCTGGGCCTGAAGGAGATTCAGGCGGTCATCGCCACCATCGACCCCCTGCCGGGGGCAAAGGAGTTCCTGGACGAGCTGCGGACCTTCTCTCAGGTCATCATCCTCAGCGACACCTTCGAGCAGTTTGCCAAGCCACTCATCGAGAAGCTGGGCTGGCCCACGCTGTTCTGCAACACCCTGGAGGTGGCCCCGGACGGGGAGATCACCGGCTATCGGATGCGGGTGGCCAAGTCCAAGCTCACCACCGTCAAGGCCCTCCAGTCCATCGGTTATGATACCATCGCCGCCGGGGACAGCTTCAACGACCTGGCCATGATCCAGGCCAGCAAGGCGGGCTTCCTCTTCCGAAGCACCCCCCAGATCCAGGCGGATTACCCGGAGCTGGCGGCCTACACCGAGTTTGACGACCTGCTGGCTGCCATCCGGAAGGCCATGGACTGATTCGATCCCCGATTCCACAGGAAGGAGCCGCCCTATGAACCCTCTGTTTGAAGCCCTGGGCTTTGGCCCGGCTGACATCCTCATCCCCCAAAACTGCGACCTCTCCAGGTGGAGCGTGGTAGCCTGTGACCAGTACACCTCTCAGCCGGAGTACTGGGCCAGAGTGGCGGACTATGTGGGGGACGCCCCCTCCAGCCTGAACCTGGTCTTTCCCGAGAGCCAGCTGAACCGGCCGGACCGGGAGGAGCGCATCCGGGAGATCAACCGGACCATGGAGGACTCAGACCGGTTTCGCCTGCTGGAGGACAGCCTGATCTATGTGGAGCGCTGGCTGGACAACGGCAGGCTCCGCCGGGGCCTGGTGGGGGTGATCGACCTGGAGCGGTACGAGTACACCCCCGGCAACGCCGCCCTCATCCGGGCCACAGAGGGGACGGTGCTCTCCCGCATCCCGCCCCGGGTGGCGGTGCGTCGGAACGCCGCTCTGGAGCTGCCCCACATTCTCATGCTGCTGGACGATGCGGACTGCCAGGTAATCGAGCACCTGACGGCGGAGAGCGGGGAGATGGAGCAGGTCTACGACTTTGACCTGATGGAGCGGGGCGGCCACATCACCGGCTACCGGCTCACAGAGGCGCAGATGGAGGACGTGGCGGCCCAGCTGACCGCCCTGGCGGACCCGGCCCTCTTTGAGGCAAAGTACAACGCCCCCGGCCGGGCACCCATGCTGTTTGCCATCGGGGACGGCAACCACTCCCTGGCCTCCGCCAAGGCGGCCTATGAGGAGAAAAAGGGACAGCCCGGGGCAGAGCTGGCCCGGTACGCCCTGGTGGAGCTGGGCAACCTCCACGACGAGTCCCTGGAGTTCGAGGCCATCCACCGGGTCTGCTTCGGCGTGGACGGCCACGCCCTGTTAAACGACCTGCTGGCCCACTATCCCGGCGCCCACCTGGGAGCAGGGGAGGGGCAGAGCTTCCGCTATGTCCTGGCAGGGGAGGAGGAGGTCGTCACCGTCCCCCATCCCACCAGCCAGCTGGCGGTGGGCACCCTCCAGAGCTTTCTGGACGGCTGGCTGCCCGACGCCTCCATGGTGGACTATATCCACGGGGAGGACGTGGCCAGAGAACTGGGGAGCAGACCGGGCAACATCGCATTCCTCCTCCCGGCTATGGGCAAGGACGAGCTGTTCCCCACCGTCATCTTTGACGGGGTGCTGCCCCGCAAGACCTTCTCCATGGGGGAGGCCCACGACAAGCGGTTTTATCTGGAGGCGAGGCGGATCAGATGAACGTCCTGACCGAACCGGCCTGGGCCAAGCTGAACCTGTCCCTGGACGTGCTGGGCCGTCGGGAGGACGGCTTCCACGACCTGAAAATGGTGATGCAGTCGGTGAGCCTGTGCGACCGGGTGACGCTGACCCTTCGGGAGACGGGGGAGGGCATGACCCTCTCCACCAACCTGGGCTTTCTCCCGTCAGACGGGAAGAACATCGCCGCCATTGCCGCCCACGCCTTTGCCGCCCGGACGGGAGCGGACATCTCCCGGCTGGACATCCGCATTGAAAAACGGATTCCCGTCTGCGCCGGCACCGCCGGAGGCAGCAGCGACGGAGCCGCCGTCCTCCGGGGGCTGAACCGGCTGTTCGACACCGGCCTTTCCCGGGAGGAGCTGGCCGTCCTGGGGGAGCAGGTGGGCTCCGACGTGCCCTACTGCGTCCTGGGCTGCACCGCCCTGGCGGAGGGCCGGGGCGAGCGGCTCACCGTTCTGCCCGCTCTGCCGGAATGCTACATCGTCCTGTGCAAGCCAGGCTTCTCCGTCTCCACCCCGGAGCTGTTCCGGGCCATCGATGGGGTAAAAATCCGCTGCCGCCCGGACACGGCGGGGCTGATGGAAGCCCTGGAGCGGCAGGACCTCCACGGAGTAGCCATGCGGATGTTCAACGTCTTTGAACAGGCCCTGCCCTCCAAGCGGCAGGCAGTCATTCAGGAGATCAAAAACGTCCTCATTCAGCATGGGGCCCTGGGGGCCTGTATGTCCGGTAGCGGCCCCACCGTCTTTGGTATCTTCCGCGCCGAGGCGGACGCGAAAAGCGCCGCGGCGGAGCTGGGGGAGAGCTGGCGGGACACCTTTGTGACCAGACCGGTATAAACAGAAAAAACACCGTCTAAACTGGAGAAAACAGAACAGATTTCTCTGGATGGACGGTGTTTTGCATGAAAAAACGAAATAATATGCCCCATCGCCGGGGCGCGGCGCTGATGGCGGCCGTGGCCCTGCTCCTGCTGGCCCTGTCTCTGGGCGGCGGGGAGCAGCAGACCCTGGCCGGTCAGGTTCTGCGGCTCCATGTGCTGGCAAATTCGGACAGCGACGGGGACCAGACGCTAAAGCTCCGGGTGCGGGACGCGGTCCTGGCCTGTGCTCAACCGCTGCTGGAGGATGTGTCCTCCCAACAGGAGGCGGAGGCGGTCCTCTCTGACGCCCTGAACACCCTGGAGCAGGCAGGAACGGAGACCGTCCGGGCGGCGGGATACGACTACCCTGTCACCGCCACCCTGGAGACGGACTGGTTCCCCACCCGGACCTATGCAGATTTCTCCCTCCCGGCGGGATACTACCCCACCCTCCGGGTGGAGATCGGCGGGGGAGAAGGGCACAACTGGTGGTGCGTGGTCTATCCGCCCCTCTGCTCGGCTGGCGTGGAGGAGGTGGCGGAGACCTCCCTGGACCTGACGGAGGACCAGATCGCCCTCATCACCCAGGATAGCGGAGAATATGTGTTCCGGTTCCGGTGCGCGGAGTGGTTCGGACAGGTGCAGCGCTGGCTGGAACGTTTTTCGGATGAGTAATATTGTGACGAAAGGAGAGCAAAGCAATATGAGCGCAACAGTCTATTTTTCCCGGACGATCACCCCGGAGACGGTGGCGAAGCTGTACGACCGCCTGGGGGTGGAGCTGACCGGCAGGGTGGCCGTCAAGCTCCATTCCGGCGAAGAGGGCAACCAGAACTTCCTGGGCCCGGAGTTCTGGCGGCCCATGATCGAGCAGGTGAACGGGACGGTGGTGGAGTGCAACACCGCCTATGAGGGGGCCCGGAACACCACCCAAAAGCACCTGCGGCTGCTGGACAAGCACGGCTGGAGCCGGTATTTCACGGTGGACCTGCTGGACGCCGAGGGGCCGGACATGGTGCTGGAGAATCCGGAAGGCAAGGTCATCCGGAAGAAAGGACCTGGCCAACTACGACTCCATGCTGGTGCTCTCCCACTTTAAGGGACACCCCATGGGCGGCTACGGCGGGGCGCTGAAGCAGCTCTCCATCGGCTGCGCCTCCAGCTTTGGCAAGGCCTATATCCACGGGGCGGGTGTCCCGGCGGACATCTGGACCGCCGACCACGACCGGTTCCTGGAGTCCATGGCGGACGCCGCCTCCATGGTGCACCGGCACTTCCAGGGCAGGGTGGCCTATATCAACGTCATGAAGAATATGTCGGTGGACTGCGACTGCTGCGCCGTGGCGGAGGACCCCTGCATGAAGGACATCGGCATCCTGGCCTCCACCGACCCCATCGCTATCGATCAGGCCTGCATCGACCTGGTGCTCCAATCCGACGACCCGGGCAGGGACCACCTGCTGGAGCGCATCAACTCCCGCAACGGCGTCCACACCATCGAGGCCGCCGAGGCCCTGGGCTTTGGTACAAGAGAGTATGAGCTGATCGAAGAATAATCAGGGTTCTTGGTATCAATTTGGAAAAGGATACGAAAAGAAAGGGTTATCTCTCAGAATTTTTTGGAAAAATCACAAAGAATCCATTGATTCTTCCGGGCAACTCCGCTATAATACGTAGTGTGCAGGAAATGATTCACCCCCACATTCAGCCGTCCGGGATTCTGGGCGGCTGAAAACAACGACTGATTAAAGGAGAGTGCTTATGAGCAAGAAGTATGTTTACCTCTTCCATGAGGGCAACAAGGATATGCGGGAGCTGCTGGGCGGCAAGGGCGCCAACCTGGCAGAGATGACCAATGCGGGAATGCCGGTTCCCAAGGGCTTCACCGTGACCACCGAGGCCTGCACTCAGTATTATGAGGACGGCCGCAAGATCAACGACGACATCCAGGCGGAGATCCTGAAGAACCTTGCCATCCTGGAGGAGGAGAACGGCAAGAAGTTCGGCGACCCCGAGAATCCTCTGCTGGTGTCCATCATGCCGGGCCTCCATGCCCGGCATGATGGACACCATCCTGAACCTGGGCATCAACGACACCGGGGCCGAGGGCCTGGTGAAGCTGACCAACAACCCCCGCTTTGTCTACGACTCCTACCGCCGGTTCATCCAGATGTTCTCCGACGTGGTCATGGAGCTGCCCAAG
>JAJQFJ010000011.1 GCA_021201185.1 Clostridiales bacterium | reverse complement strand
CCGACGATGTCGGAGGAGACGATCTCATCGGTGTTGTAGCCGAAGGACTCGGTGGCCTGAGACTTCATCTGAGCGTTGATCTCGTCCTTGGTGGGAGCGCCCTCGACGATGGCGGTCAGGATGGTGGTGGAGCCGGTGGGGGTGGGAACACGCTGAGCAGCTCCGATCAGCTTGCCGTTCAGCTCAGGAATGACCAGGCCGATGGCCTTGGCAGCGCCGGTGCTGTTGGGCACGATGTTGCAGGCAGCGGCACGGGAGCGGCGCAGGTCGCCCTTGCGCTGGGGGCCGTCCAGAGTCATCTGATCGCCGGTGTAGGCGTGGATGGTGCACATGATGCCGGACTTGATGGTCCAGCCGTCGTTCAGAGCCTTGGCCATGGGAGCCAGGCAGTTGGTGGTGCAGGAAGCGGCGGAGATGATGGTGTCCTCGGGCTTCAGGGTGTTGTGGTTGACGTTGTAGACGATGGTGGGCAGATCGTTTCCGGCAGGAGCGGAGATGACGACCTTGCGGGCGCCGGCGTCGATGTGAGCCTGAGCCTTGGCCTTGCTGGTGTAGAAGCCGGTGCACTCCAGCACCACGTCAACACCCAGCTCGCCCCAGGGCAGCTCGGCGGCGTTGGCCTTGGCATAGATGGTGATCTTCTTGCCATCGACCTCGATATAGTCCTCACCGGCCTTGACGGTGTCAGCCAGAGCATACTTGCCCTGAGTGGAATCGTACTTCAGCAGATGAGCCAGCATCTTGGGGGAGGTCAGATCGTTGATGGCCACGACCTCGTAACCCTCAGCGCCAAACATCTGGCGGAAAGCCAGACGGCCGATGCGGCCAAAACCGTTGATTGCAACTTTAACTGCCATTGTAAATTACCTCCTAAACAGGTTTCAAATGGTTTTACCGCATCTATTCTAATCCATCGTCCGGGATTTTACAAGAGGGATTGCGATATTTTTCACAAAAAATTCTCTTTTGGAAATGATTTGTGGGGAACGGAGGGAAGAAAATGAAGACAGAGAGACGCTATTTTGGCAGTTTCATCCAGTTGGTCCGCCCCAGCAGATAGTCTACGGAGACCTTATAATAGTCCGCCAGCTGGATGAGCAGCTCCAGGGGGATGGTCTGATAGCCCCGCTCATATCTGGAATAGACGGTCTGCTGAATCCCCAAAAGTGCGGCGACCTGGGTCTGGGTCAGGTCGTGATCCTCTCTCATATCTCTTAGACGCTGAAAGTACATGGCGACGCCTCGCAATAGAACCTTTTTGTACTGTTGATAATAGCATGACGACGAGGGGCTATATTTGTTCCAGTACTTTGAAGTTCTAAAATGAAACGCGGCGTATTGATAGATAGTAGAATAAAAAAGTTAAAAGAAAAAGAAAAAATGGTTACAGGAGTGGAAAATAAAAACCAAAAAATAAGAAACAAATATTATGACAGGAGAGGCGGAAAAATTGGAGATGGGAGAGAGAAAGACAGACTGTGTGAGCAGTGGTCCAGAGGTTTCGGTGATTATACCGGTATATAATGCTGAAAAATATCTGGAAGAGTGTATTCGTGATGTGATGCAGCAGACATTGAAGAGAATAGAGATAATATGTGTGGACGATGGCTCTACAGACCGGTCTGTAGGGATTTTGAATCGCCTGGCGGCAGAGGATGCCCGAATACAGGTGATACAGCAGGAAAATTTGTATGCAGGTGTTGCCAGAAACAGGGGATTTGAAAATGCAACAGGAAAATATGTGATATTCCTGGATGCAGATGATATATTCGAGCCGGATATGCTTATGGACGCATACCATAAGATGGAAGAAACAGAAGCGGAGGTTTGTGTATTTCAATGTAATTTGTACAGTGAGGTTTCAAAAACATATAAACCGTGCTCCTGGTCGTTTAAAAAGGATTATTTCATTCCTGGAGATGTTTTTAATCCGCAGAATGATCCGTATTCAGATAATATTTTCAGGATGTTTAATGGTTGGGCCTGGGACAAGATGATTCGCAGAGATTATATACTGAAGAATCACTTTACATTTCAGAATTTGCGGTCAACCAATGATTTGTATTTTACATATATGGTGCTGACTCATGCAAGCAGGATAACGACGATTGATCAAATTTATGTACATCAGCGGGTAGATAATAAAAAAAGTATTTCGAGAACACGGGACCGTTCCTGGAATAATTTTTATTATGCACTTCTGAAAATGAAGGATTCACTGGTTGAAGATAGCTTATATGACAGATATCGGGTTGCATTTGGAAATTACTGTGTAAATCTGTCATTGTGGCAGTTGGATACGGTACAGGGCGATGCATATGTGGAGATGTATGAGCTACTGCAGGAAGAAGTCTTCGAGAAACTGGGCGTATGCGATTTGGCGAAAGAGGAATATTTTAATCAGAAGGAATATGAGAAAATTCAAAAAATAATGTCATCCCCGATGCTTCCGGAGAATTTAGAAAATGTGGATATAGATAGTAAAAGTACAGGTTGTCAGGGTCCGCTGGTGTCGGTATTGATGCCTTCTCTTAACGTAGGAAAATATATGGAGCAGTGTCTTGCGAGCGTAATGGCGCAGACACTGACAAATATAGAGATTATTTGTATCGATGCCGGAAGTACGGATGGTACGCTGGAGATTATACAGGAGGCCGCAAGAAAAGATTCGCGAATCACATTGATTCGTTCGGACAGAAAAAGCTATGGTTATCAGATGAATCTTGGACTAAAAGCGGCAAAAGGTAAGTATATCGGGATAGTGGAAACGGATGATTATGCGTCGGCTGACATGTATGAAATCCTTGCAAAAACGGCATTAAAAACGGGAGCGGATATCGTAAAATCAAATTATTTCAAGGTTTCAAACGAGAAGATTGCTTATTTTGAATCATTGAAGTCATTACCGTATTTGACATCATTTCATCCAAAGGATGTACCGGGGGTGCTGAATACCACACCTGCCATATGGAGCGCATTGTTTTCCAGAGATTTTCTGGAGCAAAATCATGTAGACTTTTTGGAGTCGCCGGGGGCCAGTTATCAGGATACAGCTTTTATGTTGAAGGCATTTGTATCAGCGGAAAATATTTATCTGTTGAAAAAGGCCTTTTATCACTATCGCACCGACAATGAGAATTCATCGGGACATTCTCCGGGGAAGGTGTATTGTGTTTGCGATGAGTATGCGGAGGTGGAGCGTTTTCTCGGAGAGCGTAAATCCTTACAAAAGGACTTCAGGTGGGCAGTACTGGATAGAAAAATAGAAGCGTATATCTGGAATTATAATCGCCTGGGAGATGAGCTTCGACTGACATATTTATATAAAATTCATGATGAACTGGCAGACGATTTGGAAGCTGTGCTGGATGAAAAACCGATTTTGAAGGGAGGTAATAGAAAGAGCCTGGAAGAAATCGTTTCCTGTCCGGAAAGGTATTTTCTGAGTCATCGCGGAATAGAATCGGAATCGACAAATATGGATGTTGAAGGCCTGACTTTTGAAGAGATGGGAACTGTCCCGGAACAGCCCTATGGTAAAATTACTGTGGTTGTCGATGAAAAGGCGGATACATGGAATGCCCTGCGGGATGTCGGGACAGAATATGTATGTCTGATTGGAAAGGCAGACAGAATTTCGCGGTTTGCGTTGAGCAAACTGGAGGAGTGCCTTGAAAAGACAGATGTAGATGTTTTAGCGGCAAACGCCATTTCCGTTCAGTCTGAAAATGGAAAGATCAAATCAGAAACGAAGATTAGGGAAAACCTTCCGAAGAATCAATCATTCAACTTGCAGGAGATCGATACCAGGAGCATTTTTTTGGATTTACCTGCACAGAAAGGCTTCTTTCTATGCAGGACGGACTATTTGCGGAAGGTAATAAGAGATGACCAAAACTTCATGCAATATGATACAGCACGGAATATGTTTCTCCTGGTGCAAGCTGACTCGGTCTATGTGTTGGATGAGACTGTTTTAATTCATATAGAAAACGAAGAGAATCCTACAGATATACAGAAACAGGCTGAGCATTTCCTGAGGGAGATGAACTTTGCAGAGGAGAAGCTGCAAGCGCTTGACACGTATATTCAGTACAGATGCGCTTTTACTAATTACTTGTTGAGTCAAACAGATCAATGGCTGAACAAGATGTACTGGCAACCGTACAAGAGAAGGGAGTTCATTGTACAGCTAAAGAAGTCTGGATGTGTGAAGGACTGGATGCTGGAAATGGAGGAGCCGTGTTATCATGAATATTTCATGAGGAAAATGGAGGGTGTTCTCGAAGGCCCTGACTGGTATGCGGCTTTAAGAGAAAAGCAGCAGAATGATTTTGAAGTCCTGTATTCATATCGGGCAAAGGAGGCGCCGTTGGTATCGGTAGTGATACCGGTTTATAATACAGGAGAATATTTAAAAGACAGAGTAGGAAGCGTACAGAATCAGACCATCCGCAGCGTGGAGATTATTTGCGTCAATGACGGTTTCTGTGATGATTCGCTGGAATATCTGAGAAAAATGGCAGAGACAGATCCGAGAATCGTGGTGATATCACAGAAAAATAGTGGTCCTTTCTGCGCCAGAAATCATGGACTGTCGGTTGCAGGGGGACGTTATGTATATTTCCTTGATGGGGACGATTATATCGCTACAGATGCACTGGAGCGAATGGCAGCTCTGGCAGAGGAAAAAAATCTGGATGTGCTCTTATTTGACGCAGACGTGTTTTATGATGATTCAGGGATGAGCGAGAGCGAATCCGTATCTTGCAGACGGTTGATTCCAAAGGATAATTATGTCAGAAAATATAATATGAATCAGGTGTTTTCCGGGACGGAATATCTGTCCGCCACGATTAAATGCGGAGAATATCGCGCCTGTGTACCGATGGAATTTATGCGCAGGGAATATCTGGTTTCTAACGGGATACAGTATTATAATGGTATTTTGCACGAAGATCAAAGCTATGCATTTGAAGTGTTGGCCAAAGCAGACAGAGTGATGCAGATTCCGGAACGATTTTATTTCAGACGCGTGCATCCTGATTCCATCATGACCAGTAAGCCTGGGTTTGCAAATATTTATGGTTATTTTACTGGCCACAGAGAAATGCTGCGGGTCATGGATGAGGTAACTGTGTTAAATCCCGAGACTTATGATGTGCTGATTTCGTATGTATACAGGCATTTGGGGTCAACCGTGCATCGATATAAGCAGATAGGTATTTCCGAGCGTTTTTATTATTATTCACTTCCCACAGAAGAATGTGTAATGTTTGAGAACCTGGTGTATCGTCCGGCCATGGCGGAACGTACCAGAGACATAGAGATCGGCCACCTGAACAGCCGGATGAACGTCATCCGTAGCCAGCGCGACAGGAGAGATCAGAAGATTGTCCGTTTGACGTCGGAACTCACTGCCCGCAACATAGAGATCGGCCACCTGAACGGGCGGATGAATGTCATCCGTGACCAGCGTGACAGGAGAGATAAGGAGATTGCTTGCCTGACAGCAGAGGTCTCCGCTCTGAAAAAGCAACAGAAGAAGCTCAGGCGTTCCCGCTCCTACCGCCTGGGCCGGGCGTTGACGGCGCCTCTGCGGGCGATGAGACGGCTGTGGAGAAAAATCCGGAAGAAAAAAGAACAGAAGTAAAGAAAGTAAATCGGAGATACGCCAGACAGAGGAAAACTGTCTGGCGTATTTGCTTTGCTTCTGACCGGTAGCGCAGGCTTACGCAGACAATCGCTCATTTCAGTGAGCCCGAATCCTGTGGATGATTTTTTGGAGTATTGACAATGCTGATATTTCAGGATAAAATAATTCTGCTAGAACTTAAAAGTTCTAAAACAGGCATTGTGTCGAGAGGGGCAGAAAAATTGGAGACGAGAGAGAGAAAGTCTGGCTGTGGGAACAGTGGGCCTAAAGTATCGGTTATTATACCGGTTTATAATACGGAAAAATATTTGAGGGAGAGCCTGGACAGCATCCTGGCTCAGACGCTCGCTGAGATAGAAATCATCTGTGTGGACGATGGGTCGACCGACGGTTCCCGGAGCATTCTCCGGGACTACGCCGCCCGGGACAGCCGCGTCCGCTGTATTTTCCACGAGGCCAGGAATTCCGCCTCCCAGTGTCGGAAGGATGGTGTGCTGGCATCCGTCGGTAGCTATGTGTTGTTCCTCGATGCCGACGATTGGGTGGAGCCGGAGACCTGTGAGACGGCAGTGAGGGAGATGGAGGCCAGGCAGGTGGATCTGCTTCAGTTCGGTGCCGTAGTGGAAAACTGCGCCAACCTTTCCGAAGGACGCATTCGCTCTAACCAGAACGCAGTCACCCCCTACATGGAAGCTCCCCTCTCCGGCGATTTGCTCTTCGCCTGTATCATGGAGAAAAAGTTCTCTTTTAATCTGTGGGGCAAGGCGTTCCGGGGCGACCTGTGCCGGAAGGCGTTCTCTCTGGTGGAGGACGGCTCCTTCCCCAAGGCGAACGACCTGTACGCCATGTTTTTTCTGCTCCATCTGTCCCACTCCTACGCCGGGATAGAGACCCCACTCTATCACTACTGCTTCGGCCGAGGCATGACCGGCCAGAATGTAATGACCTTGGAGCAATTCCGGCTTCACTGTCAGAGCCCTCTGGTGGCAAACGCCATCCGCCGGTATCTGGCAACCCTCCCGCCGGAGGAGGAACAGCGGCTGCTCCCTGTCTGGGAACAGATCCGCTCCAATCTGCTGGGGGAACACTTTGGTCGCTGGCGGGGGAACCTGGATACGGAGGATCAGCAGGAGGCTCTGAGCATCATCCGGAACGCCTGGGGAATGGACCGCACGGAATTCCTGGGAGTACTCGCCAATCAGAACTGGTATCGAAGGGCGGAGGTCGCCCAGGTACTCACCGGTGCGCCCACTCTCCAATTCCGCCGCCGGAAGATCCGCACCATTGCCCTTCACTATCGCTGCATCGCCAACGGCGGTGCCCAGCGGGTGGTAGCCATGCTGTGCAACCTGTTTGCCGGACAGACGGAAAACGGCGTTCCCAAATACAAGGTCATTCTGATCACAGACGAACCCGCCTGTGAGGAGGACTATCCCCTCTCCCCGCTGGTGGAACGGTGTTATCTCCCTGACCGGGTCCGTTTTCCCAAGGGGGACTTTACCCTTCGGGCCAGGGCCTGGGAGGAGATTTTGAACACCCACGATATTGATGTGGTCGTCAATTCTCAGTGGATCGATTCCACCAATTTCTGGGATATGCTCTGCGTCAAGAGTCATCCCTCCCATCCCGCCTACTGCGTCCACTGCCACAACTGCTTTGGCATGATTTACCGGCTGCAGAATCGTATTGTGCTGGAGACCAGCCGCACCTTTGCCATGGCGGACAGTCTGATCGTTCTCTCTCACTGCGATCAGCGCTATTGGTGGCACTTCACTCCCCGGGTCTACCAGATCAATAATCCCTGTCATATCAGTGCGGCAGACTCTGCCAGATCGAACGGAGTCGGTCATAATATTCTCTGGGTCGGCCGGCTCTCCCAGGAAAAACAACCCATGGAGATTGTGCAAATCATGCGGCACGTCCTCCGCCAGGTGCCGGACGCCATCTGCACCGTGGTGGGCAGTGGCGACGATTTTCAAACCAGCGCGCTGGCCGCTGCGGCAGAGGACCCGGATATGGCGGGCCATCTCCGGCTGGAGGGCTTTCAGACCGATGTGGCCCAGTATTATCAGCAGGCGTCAGTATTTCTGATGACCTCCACCTTCGAGGGATTTTGCTTGTCTCTGACGGAAAGCGCCGCTTTTGGCCTCCCTGCTGTCACCTATGATCTGCCCTGGCTGGAATACTATTCCCTTATCCAGGGATGGACGTCTGTCCCTCAGTTGGACGCATCGGCGGCGGCAGACGCCATCGTCCGTCTGCTCACGGACCGGGACTACTGGCAGCAGCAGAGTGATCTCACCTACAACAGCTTCCCGGCTTACGAGCAACAGGACTTTTATGCTCCCTGGGCCGCGCTGTTCCGGGATCTGGAGGAAGGCGTCTGCCCCGACGTCCCGGGACCGGACCCAAGCGAAGATCAGCTCCTTTACCAAATCACCCGCTTTCATGACCAGGGAATGAGCATTTCTGCCAACCAGGTCAATCGGGTAAAGGCCGATATCAGCCACCTGAACGGTCGGATGAATGTGATCCGTGACCAGCGCGACAGGAGAGACCAGAAGATCGCCCGATTGACGTCGGAAGTCACCGCCCGTGACATAGAGATCGGCCACCTGAACGGCCGGATGAATGTGATCCGTGACCAGCGCGACAGGAGAGACCAGAAGATCGCCCGATTGACGTCGGAAGTCACCGCCCGTGACATAGAGATCGGCCACCTGAACGGCCGGATGAATGTGATCCGTGACCAGCGCGACAGGAGAGACCAGAAGATCGCCCGCCTGACAGCGGAGGTCTCCGCTCTGAAAAAGCAGCAGAAGAAGCTCAGGTGTTCCCGCTCCTACCGCCTGGGCAGGGCGTTGACTGCGCCTCTGCGGGCGATGAGACGGCTGTGGAGAAAAATCCGGAAGAAAAAAGAACAGAAGTAAGACGAAAAAACGCCAGACAGAGAGTGAAAACCCTCTGTCTGGCGTTTTGTTATCTGTCAAAATCAGTCCTCGTCGGAGACGACGGCGATGTGGATTTCCTTCAGCTGCCGCTCCTCCACGGCACTGGGAGCCCCCATCATCACGTCCTGGGCGTTTTTGTTCATGGGGAAGGGGATGACCTCCCGGATGGAGTCCTCTCCCGCCAGCAGCATGACCATCCGGTCCACGCCGGGGGCGATGCCCGCATGGGGAGGCGCGCCGTAGCAGAAGGCGTTGTACATGGCGGGGAACTTGGCCTTCACGTCGTCTTCGCCCAGACGGACCAGCTCAAAGGCCTTGACCATGATCTCCGGGTCGTGGTTCCGGACAGCCCCGGAGGACAGCTCCACCCCGTTGCACACCAGGTCATACTGGTCGGCGGTGATGGACAGGGGATCGATCTCCCCCCGCTCTGCCTGGAGCAGCGTCTCCAGACCGCCGGAGGGCATGGAGAAGGGGTTATGAAAGAATTCCAGCTGACCGGATTCCTCCCCGATCTCGTACATGGGGAAGTCCACGATCCAGCAGAACTCGTACCGCTCCCGGTCCATGTGGCCGGGGACGGCGGTCCCCAGACGGTTCCGGAGCACACCGGCGGTCTTCTGGGCCTGTCCCAGATCGCCGGCGGCAAAGCCCACGAAGGAGCCGGGCTTGAGGTTCAATCGCTCCGTCAGCGCGTCCTGCTGCTCCGTCAGGAACTTGGCCACGCCGCCGGTGAGCTTGCCCTGGTCGTCCAGTTTCACCCAATAGGGCTTGGAGCCGGACTGTACCTCCACCTCGGCGCACAGCTTGTCCACCGCCTTCCGGGCCAGCTTGCAGTCGGGCACCACCACCGCCTTGACCGCGCCCTGATGGAAGGGGCCGAATTCGGTGGCGGCGCACAGGTCGGTCACGTCCTGCACCACCAGGTCGATGCGCAGGTCGGGCTTGTCGGTGCCGTAGGTCTCCATGGCGTCCCGGTAGGAGATGCGGCGGAAGGGGGCGTCGGAGGCCACGCTGTACTTGCCGTACTTGGCGAAGATGGGGGGCAGCACCCGCTCCAGCACGGCGAACACGTCGTCCTGGGTGGCGAAGGCCATCTCCATGTCCAGCTGATAGAACTCGCCGGGGGAGCGGTCGCCCCGGGCGTCCTCGTCCCGGAAGCAGGGGGCAATCTGGAAGTACCGGTCAAAGCCGGAGGTCATGAGCAGCTGCTTGAACTGCTGAGGGGCCTGGGGCAGAGCGTAGAACTTGCCGGGATGCTTCCGGGCGGGTACCAGGTAGTCCCGGGCCCCCTCGGGGGAGGAGGCGGTGAGGATGGGGGTGGTGATCTCCAGAAAGCCCTCCTCGGTCATGGCCTGGCGCAGGGCGGAGACCACGTTGCACCGGAGGATGATATTCTGCTTCACCGCCGGGTTGCGCAGGTCCAGATAGCGGTATTTCAGCCGCAGGGACTCGTCCGCCTCCCGGCTGCGGTTGATCTCAAAGGGCAGCTCGTTGTACCGGCAGCGGCCCAGCACCTTAATTTCGGAGGGCACCACCTCGATGTCGCCGGTGGGTAGCTTGGGGTTCTTGCTCTCCCGGATACGGACGACGCCGGTGACAGAGATGGTGGACTCCTTGTTCAAGGGCTTCACTGCCGCCATCATATCGGCGTTTTCCACCACGAACTGGGTGACACCGTAAAAATCCCGGAGGACGCAGAAGGCGAAGTTGCTGCCCACCTCCCGGACATTCTCCAGCCACCCGCAGAGGGTGACGGTCTTTCCTGCATCGGCGGCCCGCAGCTCGCCGCAGGTGTGGGTTCTGGATTGAGTCATGGTTGGTTACCTCGTTTCTGTTGATATTATGGAACTCACTGTTTGGTGAATGGATTCGCAGACAGAAGAAAAATTCTGACTGATTTCCTGATTGGAAAATCGAAGAACAATGAGGCCGTATTGAGAGAGGACAGCGGTACGTTCAGCATCGTGGGAAAGACCGTCTTGGGAATAGTGCTGCGACCCGTCTAATTCGATGACGAGCTTTGCGGCGGGACAATAAAAATCCACAATAAAACGATCAATGGCCCGTTGGCGATACCATTTAATAGGATAATCCCGCAGAAAGTGATACCAAAGCCGACGTTCCTGGGGCGCCATACTTTTTCGGAGGACACGGGCGCTCTCTTTTAGGGAACGATTATAGCCGGTAAAACGGTAGTCTTTATCCATGGTGTGTCCTTTTTGCGCCGAAGAGTTAAGCGTTTATGGAAGTGCCTGCTGCACCCCTCCACCGGCTTGCGCCGGTCCCCCTCCCCTTTCAGGGGAGGTATGAGTTCGGCGTTTCCTATGGCTCCCCTGAAAGGGGAGCTGGCTGCCCGAAGGGCAGACTGAGGGGTGCCGCCCGTAGGGCGGCTCGAACGCCGCAACAATCAAAAACAGCTGTTTTGCCAAAACGTTCCAAAACAGGAGAAAAATCACTCACTGACAGAGCAAATCCCCCTGCACCCGTCCAAATACCTCTCCACAATCCCAGCGGCCTCCTCGGTTGACACCGTCACCTGCTCCCCCTTGTTCAGATCCTTGAGGGAGACGACGCCGTTGCTTTCCTCGTCCTCCCCCAGAAACAGGGCGAAGGGGATGCCCAGCTTAGCGGCGTAGGCGATTTTTGCCTTGAATTTCTTCTGTTCGGTGTAAATTTGCGTGCGGATACCCTTTGCCCGCAGGCCGGTGGCCACCGAGATGGCGTAGCCCTGCTGGGCGGGGGACATGGGGATGACCAGCACGTCCGCCGGGGCGGTGGGGACGTTGGGGTTGAGTAGCTTCTGCTCGTTGAGGACGTAGAACAGCCGGGTCAGGCCGATAGAGATGCCCACCCCGGGGAGCTTTTTGTCGGTGTAATACTCCGCCAGGTTGTCATACCGCCCGCCGGAGCAGATGGAGCCCACCTCCGGATGATCCAGCATGGTGGTCTCGTAGACGGTTCCGGTGTAGTAGTCCAGGCCCCGGGCGATGGTCAGGTCCACGGCAAAATGGCTCTGGGGCACGCCGAAGGCGGAGAGATACCGCACCACGGTTTTCAGCTCCTCCAGGCCCTGGTCAAACAGGGGGTCCCGGCCTGCGTAGCCCTCCAGGGCGGCGACTACCTGGTCGTTGTCTCCCTTGATGGCGATAAAGGAGAGGATTTCGTCAGCGCGCTCCGGAGAGAGGCCCAGATCGTCGGTCAAAATCTCCCGGACGGCCTGGGGACCGATCTTGTCCAGCTTGTCCACCGTGCGCATAATGTCCCCGGACTGCTCCGTCAGGCCCAGCATGGCGTAGAAGCCGTTCAAAATCTTCCGGTTGTTCACCCGGATCTGGAACCGGTTCAGCCCCAGGGCGATAAAGGTCTGATAGATGATGGCGGGAATCTCTGCCTCGTTGACGATGTCCAGCTGTCCGTCGCCGATGATGTCGATGTCCGCCTGATAGAACTCCCGGAACCGGCCCCGCTGGGCCCGCTCTCCCCGGTAGACCTTGCCGATCTGATACCGGCGGAAGGGGAAGGAGAGCTGACCGTAGTTCATGGCCACATACTTGGCCAGGGGAACGGTCAGGTCGAACCGAAGGGCCAGGCTGGCGTCCTTGTCGCTTTTCATGTTGTAGTTGGAGACGGAGTAGATCTGCTTTTCAGTCTCCCCGCCGCCCTTGGCCAGCAGCACCTCGGACGCCTCGATGATGGGGGTGTCCAGGGGGGTGAAGCCGTAGAGGGAATAGGTGCGGCGCAGGGTCTCCATGATCCGCTCCATCTGCTGCTGGGGGGCGGGAAGAAGCTCCATAAAGCCGGAGAGGGTCCGGGGTTTCAGCTTTGCCATGAGAGGTCGTCCTTTCGTGGGTGGGATCGTAGCCAGCGTCGTCCGCTGTCCGCGGCAAAATCGCCCGGACTGCTCCGGGCGAAAAGGGCATAGTGAGAGCGCAGAGGGGAATCAGAGGATGATCTTTTTCTTCTGGGGACGGATGATATCCCGCCAGTCCAGGTCGCCCCGGGCCAGGCCGTGGATGAGCATCTCTGCCGTGGCGATGTTGGTGGCGATGGGGATATTGTTGATATCGCACAGGTGGCAGAGATAGCGGAGATCGTCCTCATAGGCGTCGTTTTTCGGGGCGGTGAAAAAGAGCACCATATCGATCTCGTCATAGGAGATACGTGCGCCGATCTGCTGACAGCCGCCGTGGTCGTGGGGCAGCAGGAGCTGGATGTCCAGACCGGTGGCCTCGGCCACCATGCGCCCTGTGGTGTGGGTGGCGCAGACATTGTGCTTGGCTAAAATACCGCAATAGGCGATGCAGAACTGAACCATCAGCTCCTGGCGGTTTTCATCACTTATCAGTGCTATATTCATATGTTCCTCCTCTGTGCGCCGGGGGCGGTCAGATGCGCATGGGCGGCACCCGCTGCCCCAGCAGACGTTTTGAGATATTCAAATAGGCTCTGGCTGCGCCGTTTTTGCTGTACAAGGGCAGGGGAGTGCCTTGGCTGGCGGCCAGCGTGACCTTTGGATCTTCGGGGATAATGCCGATCAGCGGCAGGCCCAGGGCGTCCATGGCGTCGTCCACATTGGTGTGGGTCTTGCGGAGGAAGCGGCGGGTGATCCGGTTCACAACCAGGTGAATGGGGATCTGCCGCTCCCGGAGGAGACGGACGGCGGACTGGGCGGAGCGTAAGGAGGCGGGATCGGTGGTGGAGACTACGACGGCCCGGTCAGCGGCGCAAATCGCCAGCTGAAAGCCGGAGCCGATGCCCGCGGGACAGTCGATCAGGCAGAAGTCGTAGCTCTGCTTTGCCTGCTCCAGCAGGGCGCTCATGCCCGCCTGAGTCAGGGGGTCCTTTGGCAGGGTGATGGAGGCGGGGAGCAGAGACAGGTTGGGGAGCTTCGGATGGACGGCGGCGGCCCGTTCCAGAGAGCAACGCCCCTGGAGCACGTCGGTGACGTCCATCATGGCCACGTCGCTCATTCCCAGAGAGAGGTCCAGATTGCGCAGACCGATGTCCATATCGATACACAGCACCCGCTTGCCCATAGAGGCCAGGCAGGAGGCTACGCCGGCGGTCAGCGAGGATTTCCCCGTCCCGCCCTTTCCGGATGTGACGACGATGGCAGTGCCCATAATAACCTCCATACAATGGAATTATAATACAGTGGAAAAGAGAGTTTCAAGAACTTTATGTGACAAAAGGGAGTCAGAGCGGTGACTTTTTTATCTGGGCGAACCGGCGGGGGTATTTTGCCGGGGTGGGGCGTGTCTTCTCCACCCGCACGACGCAGTGGGTGACCTCCGTCTCCGGGATGGTATAGACGTAGTCCTGCCGGAGCTGCCCCCCCAGAATGGAGATGCACCGCCCGGCGGCGTTTTTCTCCTCCCGGCAGTCCGGTCCCTTCATGGCGAGGAACACCCCGCCGGGCCGGAGAAAGGGGAGACACAGCTCGCACAGCGTCCCCAGATCGGCCACCGCCCGGGAGGTGACGATGTCGAACTGCTCCCGGAATTCCGCCGACCGGGCCAGCTCCTCCGCCCGGCCGTGAATGGCGGTCACGTCGTCGGCCCCCAGCTCCGGGGCGATCTGCTGAAGCCAGGAGATGCGCTTGCCCAGGCTGTCCAGCAGGGTGAGGGAGATGCTCGGCTCTATCAGTCGCAGCACCAGACCGGGAAAGCCTGCGCCGGTGCCCACGTCCAGCACCCGCTTGCCGGAAAAGTCCGCGGCGTGGAGCAGGGCGGCGGAGTCCAGTATGTGGAGCCGGGCCACTTGCTCCGGGTCGGTGATGGCGGTGAGATTCATGTACCGGTTCTGCTCCAGCAGGAGGGAGGCGTATTGCTCCAACCGGGGGACAGAATCGGTGGGGAGAGACAGGGCCTCCAGGCCCCGGGTGAGAATGTCTTTCATGGACAGCTCCTTGACGGAAAAATGGAGAACTGGAAGAAAATGGAAATCACACAGGCTCACAGGTCGCCAAAGGCCGAACAGGGAAAGGATGCCCGTGTCCGGGCTGTGACGGCGCTGTGAAATTGCAATGGAGTGGATCAAAGACCCAGAGCGGCGGCCACCTGTTGGATGCCCAGTACCAGCATGAGCAGTGCGGCTGCAGTGCAGCCGATACCCAACAGCAGGTAGATCACCGGATTCCCCGGGCCGTCTGCGTGGATGACCTTCCACCGGTTGTTGAAGCACTGGGCGGCCATCCCCCCGCAGAGGGGAAAGAGCATGATGCCGGTGATGCCGCTCATGAGGGTGGTGGTGGCGATCCAGTAGGTGGACAGGAGGACGATGATGACCATGTAGACCACGCCCACCATGGCCCAGATCCGTTTATTTTCCATTCTTCTCCTGTTCCTGCTGCTTCAGCAGGTCACGGATCTCGGTCAACAGCTCCTCGGTGGTGGGGCCGGCGGGCGCCTCGGGGGCGGGCTCCTCCTCCTTCT
>JAJQFJ010000058.1 GCA_021201185.1 Clostridiales bacterium | reverse complement strand
GGCGGAGGGCCCGGCGGCGTAGGCGTCCAGATAGGGCCGGGCGTCCAGGTTTTCCCACTGGACACCGTCCGCCCGCATGGTCCGGCAGACCTGCCGGGAGCGCTCTGCCGCCTGCCTGCTCCCGCTCCAGCTGGGCCAGCCGCTCATCCAGAGCGTCAGGCAGCGCCGCCTCTCCCTGGCCCAGGGCCCTGATCTCCTCGACGGGCAGGCCCAGGGTCCGCAAAAGTTTGATGCGCAGCAGGGTCTCCAGGTCATCCTGGGAGTAGTTGCGGTAGCCGTTGGCCTCCCGTTGGGGGTGGAGCAGGCCCTCCGACTCGTAAAAGCGGATGTTGGCCCGCACCATGCCGGACCGGCTCTCGATCTCCTTGATCGTCATGGGTATGGCCTCCTTTTCAGGGGGCTGTCATCCCCCTGTTCTCTGTCCCCAGCATAAGGTATCAAGCCGGTTGACAGTCAAGGGGTTTCCCGAAAAATGTTGAATTGTCTTATTTTTCTGCGCCCTCCGTCCACTCCGGCAGCTCCTCCGGGCCCAGCACCACCCGGATGGCCCAGGGGGGCACCGGGGGCGCCTGGTAGTCCTCCCGGAAAAAGACGAAGGCGGTCTCGTAGTCCGGCTTGCGCTCCGGATAGCTGCCGAAGCCGTCGGTGAAGTAGAGGATGCCCTTCAGCCCCGCCAGCTCTCCCGACTGCACCAGGCCGTCGATATAGCCAAAGGCGGGGCGGAAGTCGGTGCCGCCGAAGCCCCGCACCTGAAAGTCCCGGCAGAGCTGCTCCAGCTCCTCCGGGGTGTGTATCACCGTGTCCTGCTGCACCCCGGCGTCCGCCTGGATGATGTGGAGGTTGGCGTGGTCGAAGAACAGCCCCTCACTGGACAGGACGGCCCTCGTCTCCTCCAGAAAGCGGCGCACCGTGTCCCCGGAACAGGAGTCCGAGGTGTCGATGACGATGGCGAAGTCCTGAATTTTCCGGCTCTCCCGGTATTCCAGCGGCTCGATGAGGGGGATGTCCCCGTACAGCTCCAGGCCCAGGGCGTAGTAGGCGTAGTCAAAGCTGTCCACGTCCACCCGCATCTCCTCCCGGGTGGTGACAAAGCGGCGGAGAAACTGCCGGTAGTCGTACCGCTCCCGGTTCTCCACCGCCAGAGACTGGGGCAGGTCCCCCGCCTGGTCGCCGTGGTCGGCAAAGAAGGTCTCCAGGCTGGTCTGGGTCTTTTCTCCCAGATCGCGCCACTTGTCCTCCAGCTCCCGCTGACGGTCCCCGTCGCCGTTGTCCCCATCACCGGGCCGATCGTCCGGCTGGCTGTCCCCCTGGGGGTCGTCCTCCGGAGGCCAGAACCGGTGGTCGTCCCGGCGGAACTCCCGGATGAGGGCCAGCTCGTCGTCATAGCTCCGGCACCGCTGGCCCAGCCAGCGGTAGATGGCCTCCGCCGTCAGGACGGGCATCTCAGCACTCAGGTCGGCGTAGGTGTCCTCCCGGAATTCGCTCTGCATCACCTTCAGGCAACGGCTGTCGATGGAGTCCAGGATGGACTCCACGGCGATGTCGCAGGCCAGGCCCCACCGCTCCTCCTCCCGGCCCTGCCGGTTGAAGGGGTGCCGGAGGAGACAGTGGAGCAGCATATGGAGATACACCCGGTTGAGCAGCACCAGGTCGTCCCGATACAGCTCCATCAGATACCGGGGGTTGAACTGGATGGAGATGCCGTCTACCCCGATGGTGGGGGTGTTCAGGTTCATGGCGTAGTCCAGGCCAGACAGGGCGATGTCCAGAAAGCGCATATTCAGATACAGCTCGTTCCGGGCGGAGGACAGGATGGCCCGGCCCAGACGGTCCAGCTTTTCGTGATTTTCGTGCATATGCTCCCCCGTCACAGGTCAAATTCCCGGTCTGCGCCGCCGCCCAGACCCATCCGGGCCTCCAGCAGACGGCTGACAAAGCGGACATTCCCCGCCCGCTCCGCCTGTCCGGACAGCGCCTCCAGCGTCTCCCCGGACGGAGACAAAATTTCCAGCAGGGCCTCCAGGCCCTCGGTGTCCTCCTGCTCCAGCAGGAGGGCCAGCAGCTCTCCCGTATGGGCGGCGGCATAGGCCAGATAGTCCTCCCGGCCCTTGCCCAGGTGATAGGGCCAGCGGAGGCGATACCAGGCGATGCGGGCGGCCACGGCGGGGGTCTCCTCCTTCCGGGCCAGGTCGAAATAGCTCTCGTACAGGTCAAAGTCGATGTCCCGGCTGGAAAAGCACTCCCGGTAGAGCTGGCCGGAGCCGTAGGTGATGGTCCGCCACATCCGGGGGGCGTTGATGTCCTCATACTCGTAGGAGAAGCCGGGGAGGAAGAACCGGGCCACCCCGTCGGGACAGCGGACGGTCAGGTCCAGATCGTCCGCGAGATCGGAGAGCAGGACGCTGATGTTGATGCCCAGGGGTAGGGTCAGCCGGGAGAGATGCTTGCAGTTGAGGAACAGCCCGCCCCCCACAAAGTTCACCGTGTCCGGGAGGGTCAGTTCCTTTAGGGCCACGCAGTTATAAAAGGCGTGGCTCCCCAGGGTCTCCAGCCGGGCGGGCAGCGTCACCCGCTCCAGGCGGCGGCACTGGGAAAAGGCGTAGTCCGGCAGATCGACCAGCCCCTCCGGGAGACGGATGCGCTCCAGGCTGCCGCAGCCCTGAAAGGCTCTGGCCCCCAGACGGGTCAGTCCCGCCGGGAGGGTGAGGCGTTTTAAGCTGCTGCACCGGGCGAAGGCCCGGTCGCCGATGGAAGTGACCGTCTCCGGGATGGTCAGCCGGGTCAGTGGGCTGTCGGTCCGGGAGAGGGGCGGCAGCTCCTCCGGGGCGGCGGTGATCAGGCGGTCCCTCTCCCCTGTCCACTCCCCGCCCCCGAAGCAGTCCGGGCCGAGGGACGTGACCGGGCAGCCCTCCACCGTCTCCGGCAGGGTCAGGGGAGCGCCGTCTCCGGCGCAGCGGAGGACGGCGGCCTCGCCGTCGGCAACATGGTAGTAAATCGTCCAGGGCATGGCGAAGCCTCCTCTCCCCGGTTGTTTTTCGCACCCTATTATATCCAATTCGGCGGTCTGGGGCAACAGGGTAGGGAAAGTTTTTGGGGCTTTCAAGCCATCCTTCGGACGGCACCCCTCAGTCGCCTTGCGGCGACAGCTCCCTCATAGAGGGAGCCAAGAAGTGTGCACACCCTGACACGCTGTCCATATTTTTCCACTCTTCCTTTTCACCGCCGCCCCGTCTTGTTCTGCCTCTCTGCGCCTGTTTGCGCAGATTTGCAACTTTCCACCATTCTCTCTCCTCTTTTTCGTTGAAAATTTGTTTTTTGCATTTTGAAAATGGCACAGATGTTCTATTCTTTACTCAACAAGGGCGCCGGGGATGTCCGGCGCGGGAAGGAGGAGAGGACATGACCCAGGCGGAGTTCTGGCAGCAGCCGGAGCAGCTGGCCCTGCTGCGGGGCTGGGTGAGGGACGGCGTGGAGACGAAGGAGATCGCCCGCCGGATGGGGCTCAAGCCCCTGGGGCTGCGCATCTGGCGGAGCCGGTATCCGGCCATCGGGGCGGCCCTGGCCCAGACGGGGGAGCTCACCGACTACCAGGTGGAGGCGGCGCTGCTCAAGGCGGCCATGGGCTACCGGTACACCGAGGAAAAGACGGAGCAGACCGACCGGGGGGACAAGCTGGTCTCCACGGAGAAGGAGGTCAGCCCCAATGTCACCGCCATCAGCCTGTGGCTGAAACGGCGGAAGCCGGAGGTGTGGGACTGCGGAGAAGAGGAGCCGGGGCCTCCGGCGGAGAACAATCTGTTTGCGGCCCTGGGAGACTGGGAGAGAGAGGAGTTGAGAGGGGATGCACTACCGGACGTTCAGCAGGCGGCAGAAGCTGGTGCTCACCTGGTGGAAGCACCCGGCGTTCCGGAATCGTGACGGCATTATCTGCGACGGCTCGGTGCGGTCGGGCAAGACGGTGAGCATGGCGGTGGGCTTTCTGCTGTGGAGCATGGAGACCTTTGACCGGCAGCGGTTCGCCCTCTGCGGCAAGACCATCGAGAGCCTGCGGCGGAACGTGTCCGGGCTGCTGCCCCAGTGGATGGAGGGGCTGTGCGTCATCGAGGAGCGCCGGGGAGAGAACCGGCTCACCGTGCGCATGAACGGGCATGAGAACGACTACTACCTGTTCGGCGGCAAGGACGAGGGGAGCTATGCCCTCATCCAGGGCATGACCCTGGCGGGGGTGCTGTTTGACGAGGTGGCGCTGATGCCCCGGTCCTTTGTGGAGCAGGCGTTGGCCCGGTGCAGCGTGGAGGGCTCCAAATTCTGGTTCAACTGCAACCCGGAGGGCCCCACCCACTGGTTCTATCAGAGCTGGCTCACCCGGGCGGAGGAGCGGAACCTGCTCTATCTCCACTTCACCATGGAGGACAACCCCGCCCTCTCCCCTGCCATCCGGCAGCGGTATGAGCGGCTGTATACCGGGGTGTTCTACCAGCGGTACGTCCAGGGACTTTGGGCGGCGGCAAAGGGGCTGATCTACGACATGTTCCGGCCGGAGGTCCACGTCACGGAGCAGCTGCCGGAGGCCGGGCGGGGGTGCTATGTCTCCATCGACTACGGCACCCAGAACCCCACCGTCTTTCTGCTGTGGCAGAAGGGGGAGCGGGGCCGGTGGTACTGCCTGCGGGAGTACTACTGGTCCGGCCGGGACCGGATGCGGCAGAAGACCGACGGGGAGTATGCCGACGATTTGGAGGTGTTTCTGGACGGAGCAAAGCCCCGGGCGGTGATCGTGGACCCGTCGGCGGCCAGCTTTATCGCCCTGCTCCGGCAGCTGGGATACCCCGTCCTGGGGGCGGACAATCAGGTGCTCTCCGGCATCCGCCGGGTGGGCGACCTGCTCCGGGAGGAGCGGCTGCTCTTCTCCCCCGGCTGCGTCCGGACCATAGAGGAGTTTCGCAGCTACGTCTGGGACGAGGACGAGGTCGGACAGGACCGGCCGGTGAAGGACCTCGACCACTGTATGGACGCCCTGCGGTACTTCGTCAGCACCGTGCTGGCCCGTAGCCAGGCCCATGCAGGAAAGCGGCCCAAGGGACTGTAAGCTAATTTCAGATATGAGGTGAACGAGATGATTTTGTATGTGGACAGACAGGATCTCCCCGACCCGGAGCATCCCGACCCGGCGGTGCTCCGGTGGTGCATCCGAAAGGCGGAGATCGCCAACGGGCGGTATCAGCGGCTGGACCGGTACTACCGGGGAGAGCACGACATTCTTCGCCGCAGTGGCGGAGAGGGGGAGAGCCGGGTGGCGGTGAACTACGCCCGGTACGTGGTGGACATCGCCCTGGGGTACTACCTGGGGACGGACGTGAAGTATGACCCCAACCCTCAGAGCTGGAGCGAGGCTCCCTCCCGGGGACTGCTGGGACAGCGGGCGCTGGACATCACTCCCCTGCTGGCCTGCTATGACCGGCAGCACATCGGCCAGGTGGACCGGGAGATCGGCAAGACCATGGGGGTAATGGGGGACTGTCTGGAGCTGTGCTACGCCTCCTGCGAGGCAAACCCCCACCCCAGAAGCGCCCGGATCGACCCGAGATACGGAATCCTCCTGTGCGACGCCACGGTGGAGCACAACAAGCTGCTGGCCCTGGTGTGGGAGCGGCGGGAGCGGCCCTCCGGGGAGCAGTTTTACGCCGTCACCTGCTACACCGACCGGACGGAGCGGGACTATATCAGCGGCGACCTGGAGACGGCGGTCTTTCGGCCCATCGGCCCGGCCCGGGAGCACTACTTCGGGGCGGTGCCGGTGATCGCCTATGAGAACAACGCCGAGCGACAGGGGGATTTTGAGCAGATCATGAGCCTGATCGACGCCTATGACGACCTGATGTCCAGCCGCCTCACCGACAAACGGCGGTTCGTGGACGCGCTGCTGGTGTTCTTCGGCATGACCCTGGCCCCCGGGGAGGAGGAAAAGCTGCTCCGGGAGCGGTTCATCGACGGGGCGCCCCTGGACGCCCGGGCGGAGTACATCCAAAAGACCTTCGATGCGGCGGGGGTGCAGGTGCTGGCGGACAGCCTGGTGCGGGAGATGCACAAGATGACCCTGACGGTGGATATGTCCGACGAGCAGTTCTCCGGCAACGCCTCCGGACAAGCGCTGAAGCTGAAGCTGCTGACCATGGAGCAGCTGGTACAGGGCAAAATGCGGCAGATGGAGCGGGGACTGCGGGAGCGGTTCGAGCTGTACAGCCATTGGCTGGCCGTCAAGGGGGAGATGGCCCCGGTGTCGGCGGCGGAGGTGGACGTGGTGTTCACCCGGAACCTGCCCATCAACGAGAGCGAGACGGTGGACATGGTGACCCGCCTCCGGGGGATGGTGGACGACCAGACGCTGCTGGGACAGCTCTGGTTTATCCGGGACCCGGCGGAGGCGCTGCGGAATCTCCGCCGCCAGGAGCAGCTACAGGGGACAGCAGGCAATGCCTGTGACCATAACAGGACGGGGCGGGCCTTCGGGAACGGCCCGGACGGAGAGGAGAAGATCGGATGAGCGCAGAGGAGCTGAGACAGGAGCGGCCGGATTTGGACACGCTGCTCCGGGAGGATCGGGACTATCAGTCCGCCTATGACAGGAAGGTGAGCCAGGCTCTGGCCACCGCCCGGGCCAACTGGGAACGGGACCGTCAGGGGGAGGAGGACCGAATCCGTCAGACGTTGGAGACGGAGATGCAGGAGACGCTGGAGCAGGAGCGGCAGGTGCTTGCCGGGCAGCGGCAGGACTTTGACCGGCGGCTCCGGCAGGTGGCAGTGGGGGAGGCCCTGCAGCAGCGGGGCCTGGATGCCCGCTTCGCCCCCTGGATCACCGGCGAGAGCGACGAGGACTCCGCCCAGCGGGTGGAGGCGTTCACCGGACTGTTTCAGGAGGCCCTGTCCCAGGCGGTGGCCGGACGGATGCGGGGGGAGGCCGCCCCCAGAGAGCCGGACCGGCCCCGGGAGCTGACCCGGGAGCAGGTGCGGGGGATGTCCCCCCGGGAGATCAACCGGAACTGGGAACAGATCTCCGGTCTGCTCCGGGAGACGCAATGACACAGTACGACAATGACAACATAAGGAAAGGATGAGAGCGAATGGCATTTTCTAATTTTATCCCTGAGATCTGGTCCGCCCGGCTGCTGGAGCATCTGGACAACGTCCATGTCTACGCCGGTCTGATGAACCGGGACTATGAGGGCGAGATCCGGGCCTATGGCGACACGGTACACATCAACCAGCTGGGGGACATTACCATCAGCGACTACACCGGCGCGGACATCGCCGACCCGGAGGAGCTGGACGGCTCCATGCAGGACCTGACCATCGACAAGGCCAAGTACTTCAACTTCCAGGTGAAGGACGTGGACCACGCCCAGTCCAACCCCAAGCTGGTGGACGCCGCCATGCAGCGGGCCAGCTACGGCATGAACGACGTGATCGACCAGTATCTGGCCTCCCTGCTGCTGGAGGGGGCGGACAGCGGCAACATTCTCTATGACGACAGCTCCGCCGTCACCCCCACCAGTGCCGACGCCTACGACTATCTGGTGGACCTGGGGGTGCTGCTCAACGAGGCCAACGTCCCCATGCTGGGCCGGTGGGTGGTGCTGCCCCCCTGGTATCACGGCCTGCTGCTGAAGGACTCCCGGTTCGTGGGCAACGGCACCGGCTATAACCAGGCCATCCTCCAGGGCGGTCTGGTGGGCGAGGCCGCCGGGTTCCAGATCCATCTGTCCAACAACGTCCCCAACACCAACGGTTCTCTGTACAAGGTCATCGCCGGCACCAGCGCCGCCGGGGCCTATGCCGAGCAGCTGGTGGAGCTGGAGGCCTACCGGCTGGAGAAGAACTTCTCCGACGCCGTGAAGGGCCTCCACGTCTATGGGGCCAAGGTCGTCCAGCCCAGGGCCCTGGCGGTCATGACCTGCAACAAGGGGTAATCCCATGACGAACGAGCAAATGGAGTCCAGTCTGGAGCGGCTGGCGAGAAAGCTGGGGCTGGATAATCCTGAGGAGGACGTGGCCCTGCTGCTGGAGGACGAGCTGCTGGACGCCGAGGGAGAGCTGCTGATCTATCTGGGGGTGAGCTCCCTGGAGGAGCAGTTTCTCTATAAGGCGGTGGAGCTGGCGGCCCTCTACTATCAGCGGGACCGGTGGGAGCTGGAGGGCGGCGGACTGCGCTCCTCCGCCTACTCCGAGGGACAGATCAGCCAGTCCGAGCAGTACCTCTCCCCCGCCGAGCTGCGGGCCGGGACGGCGGAGATTTTGGACAGCCTGGCCCGATACCGGAGGGTGTCATGCTGAGCCGTCAGACCCCCCTGGCCTGGCGGCAGGGGTTCTCCCTCTACCGGCGGAGCCTGGAGACGGACAGCATGGGGGACCCGGCGGCGGTCTACCACATGGACGAGCCGGACTTCACCGCGGAGGACAGGACAGAGGACGGCATCTGCTGGCAGAGCGTCCAGTCCTGGCAGAGCGGCGGGCGGCTGACCTCCGGTCTCTCCCGCAAGGAGCCGGGGGAGAGCTCCACCGGGGCGGTGGAGGGTTGCCTCTTCACCGACCTGGAGCTGTCGCCGGGGGACCGTCTGACCACCGGAGAGGGGCTGTACGAGGTGCGCTCCCTCCAGCAGTGGCCGGGGCACCGGAAGGTGCTGGCCCAGCGGATCGGGTGAGGTGATACGAAATGTCAGATATCAGATGGGCCATGGTAGACGCCCGGGAGCAGGTGCGCCAGGCGTTGGAATCGATGGAGACGGAGCGCTCCTTCTCCCTCCGGGGACGGTTCTCCCCCGGCAGCGCGGAGCCGCCTGTGGTGGTCTGGGGGGGATACTCCAACATCGCCACCGACTGCCCGGTAGTGGACGAGCTGGTCTTTCAGGTGGACCTGTGGACCGCCGACCGGGACAGCCAGAACGAGCTGGCGGCGGCGGTGAATCAGGCATTGGGAGAGATCGGCCTGCGGCGCATCTGCGCCGGGCCGGACGGCTACGAGGATATCGGGCCGGGGTACTGCCGCAAGACCCTCCGGTTTGGCCGGAGGGTGGACAAGCGGACGCTGCGGCTGGTGGACTAGTTTTCAGCCCCTACCTCCCCTGAAAGGGCGTAAGTGCCGCGAAGCGGTAGAGGGGGACCGGCAAAGCCGGTGGTGGGGTGCGGTATGCATTGCCAATATCCTGAAAGCTTCCGGCGAATTCGCCGGGGGACTTCTGCTGGGTGATAATGCCTGCCGCTCTCCCTCAGTCGCCTTGCGGCGACAGCTCCCTCTCAGAGGAAGCCAGGATAAAAAGAAAGGAATGATACGACAATGGCAACACAGGGACTTTCCACCATTGGGATTCAGGTCAAGGTCAACGAGGTGTCCATGAACTATGTCACCGAGATCGGCGACATTGGCGGCACCCCCGCCACGCTGGACGCCACCTGTATGCAGGACAGCATGAAAAAGAGCGTCCCCGGTGTGCAGGACGTGAAGGCGTTTGAGGTGACCTACCTCTACGACAACGCCGCCGCCGACTCGGACTATCGGGTGCTCAAGGCCCTCCAGACGGCGGGGAAGGTGGTACCCATCGGGGTGGTGTTCCCGGACGGGACCACCTTCACCAGCTCCGGCTACGTCAGCACCTACGTGGTGGGGGCGAAGGTGGACGAGCTGATCTCCGCCAAGCTGTCCATGACACTCCAGAGCGACTGGACGGTCACCGACCCCAGCGCGGCGTAACAGACGTTCCAATGGCCGTCCCGTTCTTCGGAGCGGGACGGCCTGACGAAATAAAACGGAGGAATAAATATGGCAAGAAAATATCTCCCCCTGCGGGGAGACGGGAAGGAGTACCGGCTGCGGCTGACGGTGGGGGGTCAGCGGAATCTCCGGGAGCGGTTCCAGGAGGAGACGCTCCAGACCGTCCTCCTGGCCGCCGGAGACAGCGAGCGGCTGTGCGCTCTGCTGGGAGAAGCCCTGAGCTGGCCCGGCAGCGGCAACGACTGCCCCGACGGGGAGCAGTTTCTGGACCTGCTGGTGGACTGGGGCTATCAGGGACAGGCGCGGTTCGGGGCGCTGGCCTTTGACCTGGCGGCGGCCTCCGGTCTGCTGACGGCAGAGCAGGCGGGGCAGCTCAAGGGTGCTCTCCGCTCGGCGGTGGAGCAGGCCTACACCCGGATGGAGACACCGGAGACGGCGGAGGCGGAACAGACCGCCGCCCCTTTTCCCCGGGCCTGACGCTGGAGGAGCTGCTGGAGGCCGGCGTCCGGGCGGGGGCCAGTCCCCCGGAGCTGGAGGACTGGACCTGGGGAGAGGTGCTCCAGCTCGTCCGGTGCCGCCGGAAGGCGGAACGGCAGCGGTATCAGGCCCTGAGCGTCATTGCCTGGGAGCAGGCGGTGTTCACCGCCCGGCTGCTGGCGGGAGAGCAGGCGGAGCCGGTATACGAGCGGTTCCCCTTCTGGGAGGAATCGGAACAGGCGTCCCTCCGGCTGGCGGGCTATCGGTCCATGATGGAGCGCCTGGCCGGGGGCAAGAGAGAGGTGAGAGAACATGAGTGACAGTACACAGGAGGCGGCCCGGCTCCGGGCAGAGCTGTCGGCGGCAAACGACGCCGCCCTCCGCTTTACCGCCAGCGCCGCCCAGATGCAGAGCGCCTATACCTACGCCCTGAGCCGAATGAACAGCGCGTTGAGCCAGCTCTCCGGGGCCTTTCGGGGGCTGGCGGCGGTGGGGATGAACGCCTTCTCCGGCCTGATCTCCGCCGTGACCCCGGCGATACAAACCCTGTCCAATCTGGCGGTGAAGCTGTTCGGGGCCACGGTCTGGCAGTCTGGGACAAAGGCGGCAAACGCCACCGCCTCCGCCATCAACTCGGTGGCCAAGGCGGCCAAATCGGCGGCCAGCGCCCAGCGGGACCTGTACGGTTTTGACCAAATCACACGGGTCAGCGCCAGCTCCGGCTCGGGCAGCTCCTCCGGAGGCGGCTCCGGCGGCTCCTCCGGGGGCAGCAGCGCCGCAGAGGGAAGCTGGGTGCGCATCTCCGGACTGCTGGACGACTTCGCGGAAAGGGCAAAATCCATCCTGAGCCAGATCTGGCAGCCCTTTGCCGACGCCTGGGACAGCCAGGGGGCCGGGGTGGTGGAGGCGGCACAGACCGCCCTTTCCAACATCGGCTCGGCGGCCGCCGCCGTGGGCAGCAGCTGGCTCAAGGCCTGGACCGGCGGGGCCGGGGAGCAGGCAGTGTCCTCGGTGTTGGGCATCGTCCAAAATCTGCTGACGGCAGTGGGCAATATCGCCGCCCGGTTCCGGGAGGCCTGGACCGCCGGGGGCGCAGGAGACGCCATCTTTCAAAATCTGGCGGACATCGCCAACGTCTTTCTGGACGCGCTGGAGGATATGGCCTCCGCCACCGCCGCCTGGGCGGGGCAGCTGAACTTCTCCGGTCTGGTCAGCGGCTTCGGCAGTCTGGTGTCCGCCTGCAAGCCGCTGGCGGAGATCCTGTCCGGCGGGCTGAGCTGGGCGTATACCAACGTGCTGCTGCCTCTGGCGGGGTGGGTCATCCAGTTGGCGGGACCGGCGGCGGTGAATGTGCTGACCTCGGCGGTCAGGCTGCTCACCTCCGCCCTGAGCCTGTTCCAGCCGTTGGGGCAGGCGGTGTGGAACAATCTGCTCCAGCCTCTGGGCCAGTGGACAGGGCAGACAATCACTGCCGCCCTGAAAACGGTATCCGCCGCCTTTAACACCCTGGCGGGGGTGCTGAACGGTCTGCCTGCCGGGTGGGAGGCGCTGAAGGCCAAGGCCTCCGGCATCTGGACGTCCATCCAGACCGCCCTGACCGGGGCGGCCAACGGCAGCAAGACCGCTGTGGTCAGCGCCTTTACCCAGATGACCAGCGGCGCAGTCAGTCAGGGCAACAGCCTGAAGACCAGGCTGACCGGCATCTTCGGCACCGTCGTCTCCAACATCCAGTCCAAGCTGAACGGAGTCAAGAACGCCCTGACCACCCCCTTTAAAAACGGGTTGAACGCGGTGATCGATCTGGTGAACCGGATGATTACAAAAATCAACTCAGCGCTGAAATTCTCCTGGTCGGCGGTCAAGGTCCTTGGCAAGGTCATCGTCCCGGCGGGGAGCGTGACCCTGGCAAAGCTCCCCACCGTCTCCAAACTGGCGGAGGGCGGCGTCACCACCGGGCCGGTGTTCTCCCTGATCGGCGAGGCGGGCCGGGAGGCGGTGCTGCCTCTGGAGCGGAACACGGACTGGATGGACCGGCTGGCGGAGCGTCTGGCCCAGGCGGAGGGCCGTCAGGGGGACGGCCTGGTGCTGGAGGTCCATGTGGGGGACGAGCTGCTGGCAAAGCAGGTCATCCGCAGGGTCAACGAGACCACCCGGCGGACGGGGCGCTGCCCCATCTATGTCTGATGAGAGGAGGAACACGGCTATGGCGACGGTATCGGTCCGCAGGCTGACCATCAACGGGGTGTCCATGCCCGACCCGGCCCTGGAGGGGGTGACCATCTCCACGGAGAAGGTGTGGTCGGCCAACACCGGGCGGACGGCCTCGGGGAAGATGGTGGGGAGCATTATCGCCACCAAGACCACCATCAAGATCAAGTGGCCGGTGCTGACCACCGACCAGATCGCCCTCATCGAGGGGGCGGTCAGCGACCCGGACAATCCCTTTGTGCCGGTGTCCTACACCGACATGTGCGGGGAGACGGTGGAGCGGACGGTGTATTTCGGCACTCCCAGCTACACCCTCTACTCCTGGGCGGACGGGCTGACCCTGGTGAAGGACGCCTCGGTGGAGGGCATCGAGCAGTAGGGATATCCCCAGAAATGCGGAAAAAGCGGGCCGCACCGGCAAACCGGTGCGGCCCTGCTTTGAGAGAGAAAAGAGAGAGAAGAGATTAAGGAGGTACTAATTTGGGGAGGTAAGATGTTTACTGCTTACGGTGTTATCTTACTCCTGCAGGCGGAGGATTGTGTGAAGGAACTGAAAACGAATTTTGAATAAGTTATGAACATATGGCCGCTCACACCAGGGCGGCGTTCTCGATGGCGGCGGAGAGGGGCTGCACCATCTGCTTTTTCCGGCTGACCACCCCGGGGAGGGTGACGGAGTTGGCCTCGCAGTCCGTGTGGAAGGCGGCCCGGACCACATCGTCCGCTCCCTTGCCCACAAAGAGCAGCTCGGTGCTCTCCTCGATGATGTTGGTGAGCATGAGGAAGAGCATATCCAGCCCGGAGGTGGGGAGGACGGATTTCAGGTAGGGGATCATCTCCTCCTTCAGCCGGGCCAGCTCGGTGTGGCTGACGCTGGTGACCTGGGAGACGGCCAGGGAGGTGTCCTCCACGGTGAAGCGCTTGTAGTCGATGTGGAAAATCTCGTCCGCCGTCTTGTCCCCCAGGGAGGAGCCGGCGTTGAACATGGCGGTGGCGTGCTCGGTGATGTCGATGCCCGCGATCTCCGCCAGCATCTGGGCAATCTGTCTGTCCACAAAGGTGCAGGTGGGGGAGCGGAACATGAGGGTGTCCGACAGGATGGCAGAGCAGAGCAGCCCGGCGATGGTGGGGGTGATCTCCACGCTGTTCTCCTGGTACATGAGGGCGACGATGGTGGCGGTGCAGCCCAGGGGCTGGTTGCGGAAGTAGATGGGGCTGGAGGTCTCCACCGCGTCGATGCGGTGGTGGTCGATGATCTCAATGACCTCGGCGGAGCGGATGCCGTCCACCGCCTGGTCCTTCTCGTTGTGGTCCACCAGCACCACCTGCTGTTTTTCCATGTCCAGCAGGTTCCGCTGGGACAACAGGCCCACATAGTTGCCGTCGGCGTCCAGGATGGGGAAATAGCGGATGCGCTTTTTGGAGACGGCGGTCTTGACCTCGCTGACCAGGTCGTCGGTGCGGAAGGTGACCATGCCCTTGGTACGCATGATATGGCGCACGGGGACTGCCTGGTTGATGAGCTTGGAGCAGGTGTAGGTGTCCAGAGGGGAGGCGATGACGGAGCAGCCGCCCTCCCGGGCCAGCTTCTGGATGGTCTTGGACACCTTGGCCCCCAGGCCCACCACGATGCAGCCCGCCTTCATCTCGATGGAGCAGAGCTGGGACTCGTACCGGTTGCCCAGGATGACCATGTCGTGCTCGTGGATGTAATCCTCCATCACGTCCGGGTTGGCGGCGGCCACCACCACGTTGCCCTGGGTGAAGTGGCTCTCCGGGTCGCCCACCACCAGCTCGCCGGAGAGGGCGTCCACGATGTTGTGATAACTGGTCTCCGCCTCCGCCAGGGCGTTGGCCCCCTGGTCCTGCATATAGAACCGGGCCACGTCCCCCAGGGTCAGGATGCCCCGGAGCTGATTATAGCTGTTGACCACCGGCAGGGTCTGGACGTTGTTGTCCCGCATATATTCCCAGGCCCGTTTCAGGGACAGGTGGGCACTGATACCGTCCACATGGCGGTACTTCACGTCAGAGATGCGGGGCTCCAGGGACTCCACATATTTCGGAGGGTCCGCGCCGAAGCGCTCCAGGACGTAGTGAGTCTCGCTGTTGACCTGCCCCGCCCGGCAGGGGATGTACTCGTTGCCGGTGAGGGTCTGCTTCAGATGGGCGTAGCAGATGGCGGAACAGATGGAATCGGTATCCGGGTTCTTGTGCCCGATGACGATGACAGGCTTCATGGTCGATGCACGGCCCCTTTCCTGAATTCCCATCCCTCCGGGGGATGAGTTGTTTTTCTTTTGTAAGGATATCATAAAAAGAGCGGTCTTTCAAGGAGGGAGGGGAAATTATGGGGGCTTTGGGCTTCGCAGATATTCTTGGCTCCCTCTTTGCGGCACTTACGCCCTATCAGGGGAAGCAGGCATGCGACGGTTTCTTTTTGCTCCCCTGAAAGGGGAGCTGGCTGCCCGAAGGGCAGACTGAGGGGTGCAGCAGGCACTGACGATAAGCATAACTCTTTCAGCGAATCCGTACCGACCCTCTGCGAATTCGCCGTAATATTGTACTTGTCGTGAGTGCGTACCGCACCCCTCCACCGGCTTACGCCGGTCCCCCTCCCCTTTCAGGGGCGGTAAAGGTCTGCACATTATTTTGGCTC
>JAJQFJ010000022.1 GCA_021201185.1 Clostridiales bacterium | reverse complement strand
AGGTCGTCCGGCTCCGGAGTGGGGGCCGCCGGTTGGACGGGCGGGGGAGGCGTCTCCGTCTCCCGCTCTGTCGGCGCTGTCTGGGGGGCGACGCCTCCCGCCAGGGCAGCCTCCAGCCGGGCGACCCGGGCGGACAGTCCCTCGTTGGAGGTGTCCAGGGTCTCATCGCACAGCCGGATGAGGCACAGCTCCGCGTCGGTGCGCTGATTAGCACTGTTGCGCAGCCCCGCCTGGGTGTCCTGGAGCAGCCGGAGCATCTGGATGAGCCGCTGGGGGGACAGTCCCCTGCCCAGGGTGTTCAGCGTCTCCTCGTCATAGCCCCCGTTCATGAGACCGGCCCCGCCCTTAGGAGCGGTCTTTTGGATGAGCAGGTCCCGCACCAGGGCGGACAGCTCGGAGAGGACGGCGGGGACGCCCTTTCCCGCGGCGTACAGGTCGCCCAGCTCGGTCAGCGCCTGGGCGGTGTTGCCCCGGCGGATGTGGTTCATCAGGTGGGCGGTGCGGAGATTTCCCGCCAGACCCAGGGCGTCCAGCACGGCCTCCCGGTCCACCACGCCGCCCACGGCGGCGCACTGGTCCAGGAGAGACAGCCCATCCCGCAGGGCCCCGTCCGCCAGCCGGGCCAGCAGCGCGGCCCCGTCGTCGGTGAGCCGGATGCCCTCCTCCCGGGCCACATAGGACAGCCGTCCCTGGATATCCGGGGCGGTGATGCGCTGGAAGGAGAACCGCTGGCACCGGGAGAGGATGGTGGCGGGCACCTTGTGCAGCTCGGTGGTGGCCAGGATGAACATCAGGTGCTCTGGCGGCTCCTCCAGGATTTTCAGCAGGGCGTTGAAGGCGGCGGTGGTCAGCATGTGGACCTCGTCCACGATATAGACCCGCTTTTTCACGGCGGCGGGGGCGTACACCGCCTCGTCCCGGAGGGCGCGCACCTGGTCCACGCCATTGTTGGAGGCGGCGTCCAGCTCCACCACGTCCAGGATAGAGCCGTCGTCGATGCCCCGGCAGGCGGCGCACTGGTTGCAGGGGTCCCCGTGGACGGGATGCTCGCAGTTGACCGCCTTGGCCAGAATTTTGGCACAGGTGGTCTTTCCCGTCCCCCGGGTGCCGGTGAACAGGTAGGCGTGGGACAGCCGCCCCGTCTCCACCTGGGTCCGCAGGGTCTGGGTGATGTGGGACTGACCCACCACGTCCTCAAACCGCTGGGGCCGCCATTTTCGATACAGGGCCTGATACATGGGGGTCACTCTCCCCTTCCTGATAAAAATAAAATACTCACGGAGGGCCGCACACCCTCTGCTCTGCTCTCTGAAGCGGCAAACGGCTCGAGCCGGCGGTCTGCGGCACACACCAGGTTCCGCTTAATGCTGCTCGGTTCCCCGCCTGACATGGTTCACGGGCTGACATTGCGCAGGACCGGCTGTCAACACCGAATGTCGCTTCAGACAACATAGCAAAGGCCGGGAGGGGAACCCCTCCCTGACAGGTGCGGCTTTCCGTGAGCCGTCTTGACCTTTACAAGGCTAGTCTATTCTACTATGATTTCCGGGAATTATCAAGAGGGCAGACCGGGAATTTTTCCGATTTCCCCTCACTCCATCTCCTCCGGATGAAAGCACTCCTCCGGCAGCACGTCGCTCAGCTCCCGCAGAGCGATGCCGAAGCCGTTGGTGGTGTCGATCTGCCGGGGCGACTCGCACGCCACGGTGGGGCCGGGATGATACAGAGGGAGAGAGAAGGTGGCCCGGACCCCCCGCTCCGGGAGGTTGCTCACCACAAGGGAGCCGTCGTGATATCCGGCGATCTTCTGACAGACGGGGATGCCCAGGCTCAGCCCCTCTCCCACGTCCCGAAGGGCGTCTCCCCCCCGGGCCGGGTCGAACAGGAGGGACAGCTTCTCCCGGGTCAGGCCGGGGCCGTTATCCTCCACAGAGAGATAGGCCCGCTGACGGCGGACCTCCAGCCGGAGGACGATCTGTCCGCCCGTCCCCGTGGCCCGGAGGGCATTGCTCACCAGCTGACACACCAGATAGAGAAACATCTGGTCGTCGCATCTGGCGTACACCGTCCGCCGGGGCGCTTTCAGGACGATCTCGCCCCCTGCCATACGGACCAGCCCCTCCAGCTCATGGAGGCACCACCGGCACAGCCCCACCAAATCCATCGCCTGAGGGGTGAAGTCGAAGGGCAGCTCCCCGTCCGGCAGGGCAGCCAGCTCCAGCAGACGGAGCATCCGCAGCACCCGAAGCTGAGACTTGCTATACCGGGCCAGCACATCCCCCTGCTCCCGCTTCTGGTCGGGGGTCAGCGCCATCCGGACCAGCTCCTCGGAGGACATCATCCCGGCCAGCGGTCCCCGCAGCTTCTGGAGCAGGAACGGAATACGGTCGTTGGGGAGGACGGACTGCTCCTCTCCCGGGGACAGCCGGAGCAGCCACCCCGCCCCGCAGGCCCAGGAGACGGCCGTCCAGCGCCGTCCTCCCGCCGTCAGAGACAGGGCGGCGTCCGCCTCCGTCTCCAGCTGCTCCGGCAGAGGACTGCCGACAGAGGGCAGCCAGGCGAGCCGGGCGGCGGCGGGATTCCGATATTGCACCAGGCCGTCCTCCAGGTAGAGGATCGGCTCCGGCATACAGTCAAGGGTCTGCGTCACCGGCAGATTGAAATCGCTCATATTTGCCTCCACAGCATAAACGGTCACTCTCAGTATAACAAAGCGGGGACGAAAGGACAAGAATAAAATCGAAAACCGTCGAGGGTGCGGGGACGCGCCCCTCCTCCGGGGCCGCTGCCGGACAGACGGCGGCTCCGTTAGAATGGCCCGCTCCCTCCATCCTATACCGCCGGGGGAAAAATGGTTCCCGGGCGACGACGGCGCCGGGCCGCCTTATTGCCCGTCCGACAAAAAAGCTGACGCCAGGTCACCCTGGCGTCAGCACCAGCGTGTCAAAAATCCTTTTTGCCACGCTGAGTACGATTTTTGAACTTTGACAAAGCTCTAAAAATCGTTTTTTATTGCACGCGAAGGGGGCTTTTTGCCCCCTCCTCCGCACCCCCGCTGCTCTATCGCGGAAGTCTTAAGCGTTTTTTTGACAGTCTCAAGCTGACGCCAGGGCGCCCTGGCGTCAGCAATGTCTCCTGATGGGATGTATTATTCTCTCTCGTTCAGGATATCCCGTATCTTCCCGGAGATCAGATCGAAGGCGGTGTCGTTCATGCCGCTGTTGATGACCACGTCCGCCAGGGCCTTGGTGGGCTCCACATAGGCGTAGTGCATGGGCTTGACGGTGGTCAGGTATTGGTCCATGATATCCGTCATAGACCGGCCCCGCTCGATCACGTCCCGGGTGATCCGGCGGAGGATGCGCTCGTCGGCGTCCGCCTCCACAAAAATCTTGATGTCCATCTGGTTCCGAAGCGCCTCATCGCTGAGCACCAGGATGCCCTCCAGCAGGATGACCGGATGGGGCTTTACCGTGACGGTATGCTTGGAGCGGGTATGAAGGCTGTAGTCATAGACGGGACTCTGGATGGTCTCCCCCCGCTTCAGCGCCCGGAGGTGCTCCACCAGCAGAGAGGTCTCCAATGCGTCCGGGTGGTCATAGTTCTTCTTCTTCCGCTCCTCGAAGGGGATGTCGTCCTGGGCCTTGTAGTAGTTGTCGTGGTAGAGGACGGTCACCTCGTCCGGGAATGCAGCGCGGATACGGTTGGTGAAGGTGGACTTTCCGGAGCCGGTTCCCCCGGCGATACCGATGATGACTGGCGTCATGGCTGACCTCTCCTTTTTCTGTTTTAGCCGGATGCATCTGATCCGTATTATTGCTCTTTGGGCGCATTGAATTTCTGATAGATCTTCATCCCCACCAGATAGCACACCAGAAAGACCACAATGACGACGGCCACGATCCCATACCGCTGATCTCCCAGGGCGCTGCCGCTGAGGGCGGTGAGCAGGATGGCGGGGAACCGGCCCACAAAGCAGATGAAGATCCACGACCAGACGGAGATTTTGGTCAGTCCCACCAGATAGGTGATGACATCCTTGGGCGCGGCGGGGATGAGAAAGACGATAAAGAGGACAGACTGGACTCTCTGGTTGTTGTCGAGAAAATGGATCTTGCTGATCTCCTTCGGGTCGATAAACAGCTCCACAAACTGCATCCCGAATTTGCGCACCAGCAGAAACACCAGCACGCTGGCAATGGTCATGCTGGTATCGCAGATGATGGTGCCCGGCAGCACGCCGAAGACATACCCTGCGGCCAGCTCGAAGGGCCCGCCGGGGATGACGGCAAAGATGACCTGGACGATGTTCAGCAGACAGAATACCAGCACCCCCAGAAAGCCGTTTTCCTGGATGTACGTTCTCAGGCTCTCCGGGTCGGAGACGAAGGAGAGGATGGGCTCCCAAAAAATGCCAGCCAGCCCCACAAAAAGGATAATGACGGCAGCGAGGATGAGATAGCGGTATTTTTTCCTATTCACAGGCAAGCCACCTTTCCCGGTTTGGAAACGTTTTGTCTGACAAAATGATTATAGCGCGATGGGTCGCAGAGGGCAATCCGAAGCTCTGTTTTCCTTATTATACCACACACCGTCCCAAAATCCGACCACCCAAATGCTGAAACTTTCCTGAATTTTCGGCAGCGCACGAAAACGCCCGCCCCTCCCATGGCAGGGAGAGGCGGGCGAGACGGCCTACTGGAGGTAGACCTTTAACCGGTCGATGTTGTTCTGTTCCTGCACGATGGTCTGCCGGGCCAGATCGGCGGCTGGATTCTTGGCCTGCTGGGCCAGCTGGGCCTCGGCCTGGCTCTGGGCCGGGTCGTCCCGGCTGTCCCCGTAGCTGTTGAGCACTCCGGTCAGGTTGAGAATCCCCATGTTGCTCCCCTGGATCATCAGCTTGGCCAGATATGAGGTCTCCCGGTTCATCAGGGTCTTCCCCTGGAGACAGAGCCACAGCATGGCCTGCTGCTCCCCCGTCAGCTCCCGGGGACACTGGCCCATCCTGCCCAGCTCCTGCTCCGCCTTTGCCCCGGTGTCCTGGTACTGCTGGCACTGAGTCCTAAGGTCCGACCGAAAACGGGCGTTTTTCACCTTGGGCAACAGCAGCCGGATGGCCTCCGTCCCCATGGCGGAGCCCTGATAGACCTCCTGGAGCAGCGCGCACTCATTGGAAAATTCCATGGAATCGTCCTCCTCTGATTGGTATGGAAGCGAGTCCGGATTTCGCCTCCCGGATATTTTGTCCGGGCGGTTGCAATTCATGCGAATTTCGGGTATGCTTTGAGACAGGAAAATTTTGATGAAAGAGGGAAACGCACATGGAACAGATTTGGCTGGAGGTCAGCATTGATACCGTCTCCCCCTGTCTGGAGGAGCTGGCGGCCTATCTCACCGGCCGGGGCATCGTGGGCCTGGTGCTGGAGGATGAGGCGGCCCTGGAGCAGTTCGAGGACGAGAACGAGGCCTGCTGGTCGGATGTCAGCGAGTCCCTCAGGGCCGCCTATCGGGGGGTCTCCCGGGTGAAGTTCTACGTCACCGACGATGCGGACGGCCGCGCCCGCCTGTCTGAGGTGACTGCCGGGCTGGAGGGCTTCCGCAGCCGGGTGGGGATGGAGGCCGGGACCCTGGCGGTGTCCACCCGCTCCCTCCAGGAGGAGGACTGGTCCCAGAGCTGGCGGAAATACTACCAGCCCTTCCCCGTAGGCGAGCGGCTCTACATCGTCCCGGATTGGATGCGCCAGGAGGAGGTGCCCCAGGGCCGGGTGCCCCTGTATCTGAACCCCGGCCTGATCTTCGGCACCGGCTCCCACGACACCACCCGGCTCTGTCTGGAGGCGGTGGAGCGGCAGGTCCGACCCGGCGACCGGGTGCTGGACCTGGGCACAGGAAGCGGCATCCTCTCCATCGCCGCTCTCCGGCTGGGAGCGTCGGAGGCGGTGGGCTGCGACATCGACCCCAAGGCCGCCCGGGTAGCCCTGGAAAACGCCGCCTGCAACGGGGTGGAGCAGTCCTTCCGGGTGGAGACCGGCGACCTGACCCGGGACGAGGGCCTGCGGCAGCGCCTCTCCGGCCGGTATCGGCTGGTCATGGCGAACATCATCGCCGACGTCATCATCCCTCTGATCCCCCACGTTCCGGATTATCTGGCGGAGGACGGGGTGTTTCTCACCTCCGGCATCATCGACCACCGGGAGGAGGACGTGGCAACGGCGCTGAAAGAACACGGCTTCGCCATCCTGGAGCGGCGGGAGTCCGGCGGATGGATCTCCTTCCTGGCGAAGTTGTCATAATTTATTATTATTTCAATAAAACCCTGATCCCCAGGCCGATGAGCACCATCCCGCCCGCCAGGTCAGCCCACCGGTGGAGGCGGCTGCCCACGCTCTGGCCCAGCAGTCCTCCAACGGCGGAGAGGACGAAGGCCACCGCCCCGATGACCAGGGCGGTGGAGAGCAGCTCCTGCCCCAGATAGGCCAGGGAGACCCCGGCGGCCAGGGCGTCCAGGCTGGTGGCCAGGGCCAGGGTGGCAAGGGAGAGGGGCCGCAGCTCGTAGCGGCGGGAGGGGGCCTCCTTCTCCGGGAAGAGAGCCTCCCAGACCATCCCCAGGCCCAGAAAGGCCAGCAGGCCAAAGGCGGCCAGCTGTCCCGCCCGCCACAGATATTGGCTGAGCCGGTGGCCGAAGGCCCCGCCGATGAGGGTCATCCCCATCTGGAAGCCCCCGAACCACAGCCCTACCGCCAGGCTGTCCCGCCATCGGAGGCCGTGCCTGCCCCCGTTGGCTCCACAGCAGACGGCGGCGGCAAAGGCGTCGATGGCCAGGCTCAGGGCCAGAAACAGGACAGAAAGCACAGGCATCACCTCACAGATATGGTGTGAAATCCTATGCGGACGGAGGCAGAAATAAACCGGGAGGGTTGGCTATGGACGACAGGAAATGGATGGATGAGGCGCTGGAGCTGGCCCGGGCCGCCGGGGCGGCGGGAGACGTGCCGGTAGGCTGCGTCGTCGTCCGGGGGGACGAGATCGTGGGCCGGGGCCAAAACCGCCGGGAGGAGACCCACGACGCCACCGCCCACGCCGAGATGGAGGCCATTCGCATGGCCTCTCAGGCCCTGGGGCGCTGGCACCTGGAGGACTGCACCCTGTACGTCACCCTGGAGCCCTGCCCCATGTGCGCCGGGGCGGTGTGGAACGCCCGGATGGGCCGGGTGGTCTTTGGAGCGGCGGACCCCCGGGCGGGGTGCTGCGGCTCCCTGCTCCACTTCGGCCTGGAGGGCCTGACCCCGGAGCCGGAGATCGTGGGCGGGGTGGAGGAGGAGGCCTGCGCCGCCCTGCTCCGGGACTTTTTTCAAAACCTGCGATGTCCAAAAAAAGTAGACGGTTAACACTTTTGTAGCGTTTTCTCGCTTACTTTTGTAATATCCCGGTGCTATCTTATATTCAGCAAGTGATAGCAGCTTCTTTTCATTTCATCCTCCTTTCTTTTGATAAAACCGGCGATCACAGGATCGCCGGTTTTGTCTGTTTTGTATCTGTTTTTAATAGGTTGGTACACCTGTTTTCTGCCCCGTTACGGTCAGTCCCGGTCTCCGTCCTCCCACACCTGATAGATGGTATGCCCGTCTCCCTGCCAGACGATCGCATATTTTTCCTCGCAGGTCGTATTGAGGGAATTCCCGTCCGGCAGCATGAGGTATTTGCTCTTGAGCGTATCGTTGGCGATGGCCGCGCTCAGATAACTCTTGGTACAGGTGCTGGTGTTCATATAGACAGGGAGACAGATCGTCGTTTGCAGGTGGCTGGACTCCACAGGCTTGGCAATGGTATTTCCCCAGGCATCGTCCTCATCCAGCTCCAGCGCCTCCGCCAGAGTGGATGTGAGATCGTCGATATCCACCCCATTGTCCGTCTGTGGAAGGGAAAAGGAGGAGGTATTGAGACAGAGCGCTGCCACCACGAGGGCGGTCTCCGCTCCCTGCCGCACGCCCCTGGAGACAGGGTAGGCCTTCATGCAGATCAGGTAGCCTGCAAAAACCACAAAGGACAGCATCATTCTTGGGCACTGGTCAACGGAATAGAGGACGATGTTCGCCTCGTAGATCATACCGCCGATAGCAAAGGTCAATCCCATGAGCCACGCCGTCCGCCAGTCCTTTCTCACGACGTCGCGAATCGTCTCCGCCAGAAGGAGCAGTTCCTGGACAAAGACGGTGACAAGGACGACCCCGGCAAATTTCCCGCCCTTCACGGATTCGATCACAGAGCTTACAGCGCTGATGTTGATCTGAAGCACCTGGGAGAGGAACTGCCGGAGTCCCCCCAGGCCAGACGACAGCATCTGCAAATATCCCACCAACGTCTCCGTGCTCTTGCCGGTATCAGAGAAGAACACCGCAGCCCAATGGGCTGACAGATACTGAGAGCAGCAGAAGCAGAGGATGACGGCGGCCATTCCGCCCAGAAACGATACTGTTTTGACCCGGCGGCTCCGGTCGCTGACGAGGATGTAATAGCCGGGAATCAGGACCCAGGCATAGTGAAATGCCCGGAGCATCCCCAGGAAGAGGATCAGCAGGGTCACGCCCACCAGAATCACGTTTTCCTTCCAGCGGGGATGCTCTCTCCCGTCCAGCAGCCAGAGGAAGCAGGCCAGGGCAACGATGAGAAAGGCACAGTAGGAGGCCTCGCTCATTCCGGACCAGACGTATCGCTCATAGACCAGAGACAGGGTGGACAGCGCGATCAGCCAGATCGTCTTTTTGATGTCCGGCTTTACCAGACGGAGAAACACGGCGTTAGCCAGGACGACCAGGAGCACGTTGCAGTAATACATGAAGTTGTGGGAGGTCAGCCCCGTCAGAAAGGACATGGCCGCATAGGGCAGATAAGTCAGGAAGATATACGCCCCATAGGCAGGGATGTCGGACGCCACCTCGTTGTAGCTCTGTACACCGGTGGGCAGTCCTTGGGTCCTCATGGTCCTGACTGCCCGGAGGTAGCCGATCTCGTCGTTCCACGTGGTGTTGTATGCATCCAATCGGGTTACGCTGGTCCCCGTGACCGCTCCCATGATCCACACTGCAATCAGGGGCGAGAGGAGCAGGATCGCCCACAGCGTCCTCCGGACATACCTCTCCCGTCTCTGTTCGTCAAGCGCTTTGCACAACCTGACCGCCTCCAGTCTCTTCTCTTTTTTCTCTCTCTCACAATCTATCGGGTACGGCGTTCACTCCACCGTCTTGAGGGACTCCACCATGTCGATCTTGGCCAGTCTCCGTCCGGCCACCCAGTTCACCAGCAGGGCAAACAGCAGGGTCATGGCGACGGAGAGGACATAGCTCATGGGCTGGGCCGTCCGGCCGAACATGACCATCTCCACCTCCACCGTGGTGATGAGGTAGCTGTGGAACGCCTTGCCCAACACCAGGCCAAAGGCAATGCCGATGAGGGTCAGGATGATGTTCTCCCGGAACACATAGTCCCGCATCTCCTTATCCCGGAAGCCCAGCACCCGGAGGGTGGCCAGCTCCCGCTGCCGCTCGGTGATGTTGATGCTGGACAGGTTGTACAGCACCACAAAGGCCAGCACGGCGGCGCCGCAGATGATGATAATGACCGCCGGATAGACGCCGTTGAGCTGGTTTGCCACCGTCTCCCGGGCGTCGGACATGTAGTAGATGCCGGCCACGCTGTCCAACTCCAGCAGACGGCTGCCCATCCCCTCCCAATCGGCCTCGTCGCCGTAGGTGAGCAGCACCTCCGCATCCTCCAGCCGCTGGCCGAAGGCCACCTCATAGGCGTCCTTGGTCAGGTAGACGTAGTGCTGGACGTAGTTTTCCACAATGCCGGTGATGGTCACCGTCCCCCGGTCGTCTCCGTTGACGACGGTGATGGCGTCGCCCACCTCCAGCCCCAGCAGGTCGGCGGTCTTTTCCGAGACCAGCGCGCCGTCGGACTGCATCTCCACCGGCTCCTGGGTGAGCCGGTCGTGGAAGTCCCAGAAGCCCTCCAGATCTGCCGGGTCCTCCACCGCCAGGATATTGCCGGAGAGGGAATAGGTGTCACTCTCCAGCGTCGCTGTGTTCAGGTAGACGTAGGTGTAGCCCTCCAGCTCCTCCTCTCCTGCCAGCGTGTCCGCCAGCTCCTGCTCCTCGTCCTCCGTCAGGTCGCTCCCCAGATAGAGGATGGCGGAATAGGGGCTGACATTGTCATACTGCAGGCTCAGAATGTCCATAATAGAGTCCCGGAGGCCAAAGCCGGTGATGATCAGACCGGTGCATCCGGCGATGCCGATGACCGTCATGCACAGCCGCTTTTTGTACCGGAACAGGTTGCGCACCGTGACCTTGTAGCTGAAGCTCAGCCGCTTCCAGATAAAGGGGATGTGCTCCAGCCAGACCCGTTTTCCCGCCTGGGGGGCCTTGGGCCGCATCAGGGAGGCAGGGGTCGCCCGGAGGGCGGTCAGGGCAGAGGCCAGCACCGCCAGGGTGCAACACCCTACCGCCGCCCCTGCACAGCCCAGGGCAGTGGGCCAGGAGAAGGTGAGCACCACGCCGGGATAGTCATACATAATCTTCCAGCAGCTGACGATGACCCACGGGATGCCGATGCCGCCCAGGATCAGCCCGATGGCGCTCCCCGCCAGAGAGGCGATGAGTCCGTAGCCCACATACTTTCGGGCAATGTCCCCATTGGAGTAGCCCAGAGCCTTCAGTCCGCCGATCTGTACCCGCTGCTCGTCCACCATCCGGGTCATGGTGGTCAGGCACACCAGGGCCGCCACCAGGAAGAACACGGTGGGGAACAGGGTGGCCAGCTTGCCCATCCGCTCGGCGTCCTGCTCATAGCTGGCAAAGCCGGTGTTGTCCGTTCGGTCCAGGATGTACCACTCCGCGGTGTCGATGTCGTCCCCCTCGGCCTGGGCATCCTCGATCTCTTGCCGGGCGTCAGCCAGCTCCTGATCCGCCTCCGCTTTGGCGTCCTCATATTCCTGCAACCCGTCGGCGTACTCGCTCTCGCCGTCGGTCAGCTCCACATAGGCGTCGGCCAGCTCGCTCTCGCCGTCCGACACCTCCTGCTCTGCATCCGCGATTTCGTCCAGGCCGTCATAGTACTCCGCCCAGCCCTCGTCCAGCTCCTGCCGGGCGTCGGCAAGCTCGCTCTTAGCCTCGTCCAACTGGGAACGACTGCTCTTTAAGGTGGCCTTGGCGGCATCCAGCTCCGCCCGGCTGCTCTCCAGAATGGCCCAGCTGTCCGCCAGCTCCCGGGCAGCGGCGTCCAGCTGGCTCTTGGCGTCGTCCAGCTGACTGCGGGTCGCCTCCAGAGTGGCCTTTGCCTCGTCCAGCTGAGTACGGCTGGCCTCCAGCGTCGTCTTCGTCTCGTCCAGCTGGGCGCGGCTGGCCTCCAGGGTCGCCTTCGTCTCGTCCAACTGGGTACGGCTGGCCTCCAGCGTCGCCTTCGTCTCATCCAGCTGAGTCCGGCTGGCCTCTAACGTGGCCTTCGTCTCGTCCAGCTGAGTCCGGCTGGCCTCTAATGTGGCCTTCGTCTCGTCCAGAGCGGCCTTGCTCTCCTCCAGGGTGGCCCGGGTGCTCTCCAGAACAGCCCAGGTGCTCTCCAGCTCCGCCTGGGCCTCCGCCAGCAGGGCGTCCGCCTCCTCGTCGGAGAGTCCGCTGTCGATCAGGCTCTGCCGCTGCTGCTCCAGGGCGGCTGCCGCCGCCTCATACTGGGCCACGCCTGCCTGGTACTGCTCCAGGCCCGCCTCATACTCCGCCAGGCCCGCCTCATATTGGGCAAGGCCGTCGGCGTAGGCCGTCTCCCCCGCCTCATACTGGGCAAGGCCGTCGGTGTAGGCCGTCTCCCCCGCCTCATATTGGGCAAGGCCGTCGGCATAGGCCGTCTCTCCCGCCTCATACTGGGCAAGGCCGTCGGCGTAGGCCGCTTCTCCCGCCTCATACTGGGCGAGGCCGTCGGCGTAAGCCGTCTCCCCCGCCTCATACTCCGCCAGGCCCTCGGCATAGGCGGCCTCTCCCGCCTCATACTCCGCCAGGCTCTCCTCATAGGTGGCCTTGCCCGCCTGATACTGCTCCAGGCCGTCGGCATAGGCGTCCTCTCCGTCCTGGTACTCCGCAAGGCCCTCGGCGTAGGCGTCCTCTCCGTCCCGGTATTCCGCCAGACCGTCGGCGTAGTCCGCCTCCCCTTCTTTCAGAGTGGTATAGGCGTCCGCCAGCTCGGCCTTTCCGTCGGCGATCTCCTGTCTGGCGTCGGCCAGGTCGGCCAGTCCGTCCTCATACTCCTGCCAGCCGTCCGCCAGCTCCTGAGCTGCGTCGTCCAGCTCTGCGGCAGCGTCGTCCAGCTCCTGTTGGGCCTCTTCCTCGGCGTCATAATATTCCGCCCAGGCGTCGTCGATCTCCTCCTGGGCCTCGCCCTTCACCTCGTCGGTCCGGGCCTGCTCCCGGTCGGACCGGATCAGCTCCAGCCGCTGGGTGTACTCCTCCACCAGCGCCTCATACTCGTCCTCATAGGTGTTCAGCTCCGCCGTTCCCTGGGTGCGGATGTAGATGTCGGTGAAGTAGTCCATGTCGAAGGCGTCCTCCGTCAGCTCGATGATGGCGGAGACGCTGCCGTTACCCAGGGTGGAGGTGCCCCGGGACATGGAGACATACAGGGGACTGGTCCCCGTCCCCACGATGGTAAAGCTGGTGACCCCCAGGGTGTCCTCATAGGAGCCGGTGCCCGTGTCCAGCGAGATGGTGTCCCCGATCTCCAGCCCCATGGTGGAGAGGACATTCTCCTCCACCAGGCACTCGTCCGCCGCCTGGGGGAGACGACCCTCGGTGACATAGGGCTCATTGACGCCGTTTTCGCTCAGACTCAGCACCTTGACCGTCATGGTCTCCACGCCGCCGCTGGCCAGGGCGTCCACTGCGTAGGCTCCCTCCGCCAGCAGCGTCCCCTCCGTCTCGGCCACGGCGTCCACGTCCTCCTGGGTCAGCCCGAGAGTTGACATAATATGTACATCCATCAGCTCCTGGGCATCCAAATAGGCGTCCATGGAGGCCTTCATGTCCGGGGCGGCCATCCGCAGACCGAACAGGAAGCAGACGGCGATGACCACCAGGATCAGGATGGAGAAAAACCGGCTTTTGGTATTTTTGATCTCCCGGAAGAGATCGGTGTTCAGCGCTTTTTTCGACATAGGATCACCACTCGATCTGCTCCACCGGAGTGGGATGGTCATTGGTGACAATGGAGGCCACCTTGCCGCTGCGGATGCGGATGACCCGGTCCGCCATGGGGGTCAGGGCGGAGTTGTGGGTGATGACCACCACCGTCATGCCCTGCTTCCGGCAGGTGTCCTGAAGCAGCTGCAGGATCTGCTTGCCGGTGACATAGTCCAGGGCACCGGTGGGCTCGTCGCAGAGGAGCAGCTTGGGGTTTTTCGCCAGCGCCCGGGCGATGGCCACCCGCTGCTGCTCGCCGCCGGAGAGCTGGGCGGGGAAGTTCCCCATCCGGTCCTCCAGCCCCACACGGCGCAGCACGTCCTCCGCCGGGAGGGGGGCCCGGCAGATCTGGGCGGCCAGCTCCACATTCTCCAGAGCGGTCAGGTTCTGCACCAGGTTGTAAAACTGAAAGACAAAGCCGATGTCGTGGCGGCGGTACTCGGTGAGCTGCCGGGCGGTGCTGCCGCTGACGGTCTGGCCGTCCACGATGATCTCTCCGCCGGAGCAGCTGTCCATCCCCCCCAGCAGGTTGAGCACCGTGGTCTTGCCCGCCCCGGAGGGGCCGACGATGACTACGAACTCTCCCTTTTCCACCGTAAAGGAGATGTCCGCCACCGCCAAAATCTCCACCTCACCCATCTGGTATCGCTTGGAGACGTGGTTCAGTTCGATGTATGACATATTGCCCCTCCTTGAACGAAGTAAAACAGACACATTGAATCACAATAATGATACCATATTCCGAGGGCAGGATTCAACGGACATTTGTAAACAATTGGACACAAACTGCTTTTTTCCGGACGGCGGTCTTTTCTCCTTGCCACTTCTGCCGTTCTGGGTTAAAATGAAGGCGCGAATCACAATCCCAAGCAAAGGAAGTGGGCTGATGAAGGATGGATTTCTCACCGTGGCCGCCGGCACGCCGGAGATACGGGTGGCGGACTGCGACTATAACGCCGGGCAGATTATCGCCCTGATGCGGGAGGCCGCCGGACGTGGGGTCAGGGTGCTGTGTCTGCCGGAGCTGTGCGTCACCGGCTACACCTGCGGCGACCTGTTTTTGCAGACCACCCTCCTCCGGGGATCGGAGGACGCTCTGGGCCGCATTTTGGAGGAGACGGCGGAGCTGGACATGGTGACCGCCGTTGGCCTGCCCTACCGGCACCAGGGCAAGCTGTACAACTGCGCCGCCCTGCTCCATAAGGGGCGCATCCTGGGTCTGGTGCCCAAAATCAACGTTCCCAACTACACCGAGTTCTACGAGGCCCGCTGGTTCACCTCCGGCCGGGAGCTGGGGGAGGCGGATTTCTCCGTCTCCCTGTGCGGCCAGCAGCCGGAGTTCTCCACCGGACTGGTGTTCCGGTGCGAAAGCATGCCCGAACTGGTCATCGGGGTGGAAATTTGCGAGGACCTGTGGGTGGCGGACACTCCCTCCACCCGGCTGGCCGCCGGAGGGGCGACCCTGATTTTGAACCTCTCTGCCAGCGACGAGATCGTCTGCAAGGACAGCTACCGGCAAAATCTGGTGGCCTGCACCTCCGGGCGGCTGGTCTGCGGCTATGTGTACGCCGACGCCGGACGGGGGGAGTCCTCCACCGACCTGATTTACGGCGGGCACGACCTGATTGCAGAAAACGGCTCTGTCCTGGCCCAGCGCCGTTTTGAGACGGGGCTGACCGTCTCGGAGATCGACCTGGAAAAGCTGGTGCATGAGCGGCAGCGGATGAGCACCTTCCCCGCCGCCGCCCCGGACATCTATCCGGAATATTTCACCCTGGAGCTGTCAGAGACCGCCCTCACCCGGTATGTGGCCCCCCCCCCCTTCGTCCCCGCCGACCGGGGGGGCCGGGCCGCCCGCTGCCGGGGGATTCTCCCCCTGGCCGCCCGGGGCCTGCGCTCGCGGCTGGG
>JAJQFJ010000003.1 GCA_021201185.1 Clostridiales bacterium | reverse complement strand
TTTTGTAGAATTGGGGGCAGGCTCTGAACCTGACCCCAACATTTATTATAGAACCGTTGTTTTCTGTTGTATGTCATTCCTTTCCGTGGACCCTTGCCGCCGCCAGTGTGTTCTGCAGCAACATGACCCGGGTCATGGGACCGCAGCCTCCGGGGACCGGGGTGATATACGCCGCCTTCTCCACCACCGGAGCGAAATCCACGTCGCCACAGAGCTTTCCGTTCTCGTCCCGGTTCATGGCCACGTCGATGACGGCGGCCCCCTCCTTGACCATGTCGGCAGTGATCAGATTTCGCTTTCCCACGACAGAGACGAGAATGTCCGCCTCCCGGGTGATGCTCCCCAAATCAGGTGTTCTGGAATGGCAGATGGTCACGGTGCCATGGCGGTGGAGCAGGAGCATGGCCTGGGGCTTGCCCACAATGTTGGAGCGGCCCACCACCACGCAGCGCTTGCCCGCCGGGTCGATGCCGTACTCGTCCAGCAGGGCCATCACCCCCGCCGGGGTGCAGGGCAGGAAGGTATAGTCCCCGATCATAATGCGCCCCACATTGTAGGGGTGGAATGCGTCCACGTCCTTCCGGGGGTCGATGGCCTGGAGCACCTGCTCCTCGTCGTAGTCATAGCCCCTGGGCAGGGGGAGCTGGCAGAGGATGCCGTCGATCTCCGGTCTCCGGTTCAGCTCGTCGATCAGCTCCAGCAGCGCCTTCTGGCCGATCTCCGCCGGAAGGGCGAACTCCTCGCTGTAAATGCCGCACTGGGCGCAGTCCTTCTCCTTGTTGGTGACATACACCCGGGAGGCGGGGTCGTTGCCCACCAAAATGACCGCCAGGCCGGGCCGCTGGCTGAGGGCCGCCACCTGAGTCTTGATGTTTTCCTTCCACTTGGCCGCCAGGGCCTTTCCGTCCATGATCGTCGCTGCCATGGTTGATCACTCCTCCTTGTTTTCTCTCTCGTTTGATTCTTCCGCCGTCTCATCAACTGCCTGGGACGACTCGGCCTCTGCTGGCCGGTCTGCGTACAGGGGCCTGGGGTGAACCTTTTGCCGGTGTAGGCTGATGAGAATGACTACCAACGCCGCCAGAGCGGAGACCAGAGCCAGCGCCTGGGAGACCCGGATGCCGGTGCCGAAGAGGTACAGACTGTCCGTCCGCATTCCCTCGATCCAGGTCCGGCCCAGACCATACCAAAGAATATAGCTCCAAAAGAGCTGCCCGTCAAATTTTCTCCGGGGCCGGACGATAAAATAGAGAATGCACAGCCCTGCCAGGTTCCACAGGGACTCATACAGGAAGGTGGGGTGTACCTCGGTGTATACTCCGTTCACCGTCAGCCCCATCCGCCAGAGGGCGGTACAGGGGCCGCCGTAGGCCTCCTGATTGACGAAGTTGCCCCACCGGCCGATGAGCTGGCCGATGAGCAGACCATAGGAGGCGGCATCCGCCATGGGGAAAAAGGGAATTTTCTTCACCCGGCAGAACACGGCGGCGGTAATCACCGCCGCTATGATGCCCCCGTAGATGGCCAATCCTCCGTCCCAGATGGCCACCGCCTTGCCCCAGTTGAAGGAGCCGTCGGCGTTCAGATAGAGATCCATGTAGAAAATGACATAGTAGGCTCTCGCCCCAATGATGCCGATGGGGAGGGCATAGAGGATCATGTCGGTCAGGCTGTCCCCCGACAGGCCCAGGCGGGGCGCCTGTCGATAGCAGAACAGCAGGGCCAGCAGGAAGCCCACGGCGATGATGATTCCGTACCAGTAGATGTTTTTGCCAAACAGCGTAAAGGCGACCGGGTCAATGGTCACCTCGAACCCCAGACCGGGGAACACGATCGGCGTCATGGCAGTTTACTCCTTTTTCTGTTTCTGATTTAGGCGGGCGTTTTGATCTGCCCCGGCGCTGCTGTGACCGAAAGGGTGCTTCTCTCCGGCCGGAAGGCTCTGCCCAGGAAGTCCCGCACGTCCCCGACCGTCAGAGTCGGGTACAGCGTTCCGAAATCCAGACATTGACAGCCGGAGAACCAGTCCTGAGCAAGATCAAGGCAGAGGCCGTCAAACTGATCCAGTCCCTGCACGCTGGCGCCGTACTCCGCCCGGAGTGCCTGTTGGAACCGCTCGTGTCCCAGGCCCAGGGCCAGCTGCCCTGCCTCCTCCAGGATGGCGTCCCGCGCCCGGAAAGGGTCGGGGCTTTCGCCTCCAAAGGTGAGCCAGGCTGCCCCGGGAACACTGTTGCAGCCCAGGGAGAATCTCCGGGTCAGCAGTCCCTCCCGATACAGCCGGTTGTACAGAGGACTGCTCCGTCCGCAGACCAGCTCCGCCGCCAGCTCTCCCAGCAGGGAGCAGCGGAGCCCCGCCTCGCCATCGGGAAACGGCTCCAGCTTCAGGCCCAGGGAAAATTCCGGGGCAGGGACCTCCATCCCGGTGATCGTCTTCTGCTGTACAGCGGTGAGCGGCTCCTTTTCCGTCGTTCGAGCCACCGGCTCCCGGCGCTCCCGGGGCAAAATCATGCGGGCGGTGGAGACCACCTGATGAGGGTCTACGTCCCCTGCCACGCAGAGAGCCATATTTCCGGGGTAATAATAGGTGCTGTAATAGTCGTACAGCACATCGGCGGTGATCTTCTGAATGGAGCTGCGGTCGCCAATGGCCGGGGTGCGGATGGGGTGGTGGATGTAAAGCCCCTGGAGCAGCTTCCGGCCCCGCTGCCAGCCGGGGCGGTCGGACATCATGGCCAGCTCCTGGAGGATGACGCCCGTCTCCTTTTTCACACCCTCCGGCGTGAAATAAGGGGTAGCTACACAGCGAAGCAGCGTGCGAAGGTGCTCCGGAAAGCGGTCGGTGCAGCTGAAATAGTAGGCGGTGATATCGCTGGAGGTAAGTGCGTTGACGGATGCCCCGGCTGCGGTCATGGTCTGGTGAGCATTGCCGTCCTTCATGTCAAACAGCTTGTGCTCCAGAAAATGGGCCGTTCCGGCGGGGGCGCTCCCTCCCCCGTCCAGGCGGCTGTCCATGCCGCCGCAGTTGACGGCAACACAGGCAAATGTCTTTCTATAACCGGGCCTGGGTACCACAAAGACGGCCATCCCGTTTTCCAGCTGCTCGAAATAACAGCTCTCCCCCAGGCGGGGGAAGGTTTTCAATTCCATGTTATCCCTCCTGTTCTGCCTCCCCGGTCAGCCTGTAGACCGTATCCAGCGCGATCTGTCCGGCGCACTCTGTCACCTGCTCTGCCGTCACCTCGCTCACCAGCTGGGCCAGCTCCTCCGGGGTACAGGGAGTCTCCGCTATGGCCTGATCCAGCCAGAAACGGGCCATGGCAGCCTGGCTGTCCGGGACGGTGCGGAGGCGATGGGCGACGCCTCGGCGGGCAGCGTCCAGCTCGGCGGCGGTAAACTGCCCCATTTTCAGGGCCTCCACCTGGCGGAGGATCTCATCCCGGGCGGCGTCCGCCTGCTCCCCGGATACGCCACACTGCACGATGATCAATCCCTTGTGCGCCTCCAGAGAGGAGGTGACGGCGTAGCACAGGGACTGCTCCTCCCGCAGACGGGTATACAGACGGGAGGAGGGGCCGACGCCCAGCAGGGCGTTGGTTACCCGCAGAGCGGGATAACGGCGGCTGTCGATGCCGCTGCCGGTGCGAAAGCCCAGGGCCAGCCGGGTCTGCCGGACGGGAGCGGTCTCCGTGACCTCCCGGACGGTCTCCGGGGCAACGTTGACCACTGTCTCCGGCAGAGCCGGTCTGCCCCGCCGGGGCAGGCCCATCAGCGCCTCTGTCCAGGCCTGCCGCACCTCCTCCGGCGAGGCGGAGCCACAGTAGTACAGCTCCATGCGGCTCTCCGCCAGCAGGTTTCGATAGTGCCGGTCCAGGTGCTTTACCCTGATCTTCGCCGCCGTCTCAGGGCTGCCCAGGCGGCCTGCGCCGAAGGGCTCCTCCCGGCACATCTCCTGCTCCAGCCGGAGGGCGGCATACTGTCTCCGGTTGTTTTGGACGCTTCTCATCTCTCCCAGAAGATTTTCCCGTTCCCCGTCCACATACTCTGCACGGAGCCGTCCGTTCCGGGTGGCAGGCCGGAGGAGCAGATCGCCCATCAGCTCTGTCGCCTGAGGAAAGATGGGCACACCGTCCGGGGTCAGAGCGTCGTCCAGAAACGCCCCCTGAAGTCCAATACAGTGGATCTCTCCCCTTCTGGTGACTGTGGGGCCGACTGCGCCGCCGTAGAGCCGGTCCAGGGCGGCTCCCAGCAGCTCCTGGTCGGGGCAGTGAGCAGTCCCCTGGCACAGCACCCGGGGGAGCAGGGCGTTCAGAGCGGCGGTCTCCCGGCGGAGGGGAGCCAGCATTTGGAGCGACCAGCAGCTGGTCTTAAATTTGCGGGTCTGCACAGCGGTCAGCCAGACGCCGGGCATCAGTTCGGTGCGGATGGGGGTATTCATGTGAGGACGCTCCTCTCTGGGCAGGCCGGGGTCTGCGCTCATTCAATGAAACCATTATACATCCGTTTCCCGTTTTTCACCACTGTTTTTTGACGGTTGAGCCAGAGCAAGGTAAATTTCGTGACTGCCCCGGAGGGTTTTCAGGGAGATTCCTCCCTCCACAGGCGTCCCGTCCAGGGTCAGGCCGGCGGAAACGCCGCCCTGCACCACCCGGATATCCAGGGTAAAGCCCTCTCCCCGCCAGGTCGCCTCGTATCCCGGCCAGTGCTCCGGCAGGTTTGGCTCCAGATAGAGCAGCCCCTTCCGGAGCCGGAGGCCCAGCAGGTCGCCTACAGCCCCCTGGCAGTACCACCCGGCGGCTCCGGTGTACCAGCTCCAGCCGCAGCGGCCCTCCTGTCCCGGGGCGGTGTACACGTCCCCCGCCAGGACATACGGCTCCCCCAGATAGACCTCATGGGGGTGCCCCTCGGGAAGGAGGTCCAACAGCAGCTCCGTCCCCCGCTCCCGCTCGCCGGCGCGCAGGAGGGCCATGGCCAGCCAACAGGCGGCGTGGGTATACTGCCCGCCGTTCTCCCGCAGGCCGGGCGGGTAGGAGCGGATATACCCCGGGTCGGTCTCCCCCCGGAAGGGCGGGTCCAGCAGCTTGATCAGGCGGTGCGTCCGGTCGTGGAGCCGGTCGTCCGACGCCAGCACTGCCCGGTGGGAACGGTCCGGGTCGGGACCTCCAGCCAGGACGGAGAAGGATTGGGAGAGGGAGTCTATCGCGCACTCCCGGTTTTCGTGGCTCCCCACCAGTCTGCCCTCGTCGTCGTAGCCCCGGAGATACCATTCCCCGTCCCAGGCTCTGTCCGCCGACTGGCACAGCGCGTCGGCCAGCCGTTCGTAACGCTCCCCCCGCTGGGCGTCGCCGTTCAGACGGCACAGCGGGGCAAAGGTCCGCAGGGTCAGCGCCAAAAACCAGGTGAGCCAGACGCTCTCCCCTCTGCCCCCGGCCCCCATCCGGTTCATGCCGTCGTTCCAGTCGCCCGTCCCCATCAGGCACAGGCCATGACTGCCCAGGCCCCGGTTGAGAACACATTCCACAGCCTGGACACCGTGTCCATACAGGCTGTCTGTGCTATCCGAGGGCCGGTACAGGTCGTACCGCTCTTTCTCATCGGCGTTCAGGGGCTGTCCGTCCAGATACGGGACCTGGACATTCATCATGGTCCGTTCTCCTGTCTCCGCTGTGAACCGCCCCAGGGCATAGGGAAGCCACAGCAGGTCGTCGGAGATGCGTGTGCGCACCCCCCGGGCGCTGCCGTCAGCCGAGGCGTGCCACCAGTGGAGCACGTCTCCCTCCCGGAACTGACATCCCGCCGCCCGGCGCAGCTGCTCTCTGACCAGCTCCGGGGCAAAGGGGAGAAACGCCAGGGCGTCCTGGAGCTGATCCCGGAAGCCGTAGGCCCCGCCGCACTGGTAGAGGCCGTTTCTCCCGTAGAGACGCCCCGCCAACACCTGGTAGGGGCCCCAGAAGGACAGATAGTGGTTCAAAGCCGGTTCCGGGGTGCGCACTGTCAGGGCGGCGGTTTTTTGCAGCCACCAGGCTATCGTCCGCTCCAGCACCTCCCGGACGGCGTCAGGTGACAGGGAGGGCAGCATCCTGTCCCCCTCCATCCCCGCAGACAGCACAACGACCTGGTCTGCGGGAAGGGTCATCTCCAGCACGCCCTCTGACCAGCGCCAGCCGGTAAAGCCGGGTTGAGCGGAGAGCAGGAGGGTCTGCCCCGGCATGGTTCCTGCGGGGTTGGTCAGCCGGAGACAGCCCTCCCCCTCGGACACCTGCACCCAGGGCATCTGGCTGTCCCGGTGAGACAGCTTGGGCGTGAAGCGCCAGATCAGCCGGTCTTCCGGACTGGCCCCCTCTGTCTCCACCAGAAAGAGCCTCTGGGCCGTCTCCGGGGGGACGAAGGCGGTGATAGTCGTGGTGCGTCCCTCCAGTTCCTTCCGCCAGACGGCATAGCCGGGGCCATAGGTGACGGCGGTTTTCCGTCCGTCCCGCCGGGCAAAGAGGGAGTCCAGACCTCCCGACCAGGAGAGGCAGATGTCCTCCGGACCTGTAGTGGCGATGGGGTCGTTTTGCCATGGGGTGAGCTGGCCCATCTGGGCGTTTTGATACCAGAGATGGCCGGTCCCCGCCTCGTCGCCACGCCAGCCGAACCGGTCGCTGACCAGAGGATGGCTCCACCGCAGGGGCGGCAGTCCGCCGCCGGTCTCCAGGACAAAGGCGTGCTCCTCCCAGTGCCAGTGGGGGGCCTGCGCTGGGACAACGGGCCGCTCCCGGCAGGGAGGTCGGCCCGAAAAACGCTCCGGCTGGGCCAGTTTATCTCCCGGGCGGAGGTTGAGATGGGCCATGCCCAGGATAGGCTCCCATCGCTCCTCCGGGCCGGAGATCAGGTGTATCCCGCCCTTCTGCCCCAGACGGCCTCCGGTTTCCTCCAGGCGGCGGCTGACCAGGCTTTTCAGCGGCTTCTGATAATCTCCCGACTCCGACAGCAACAGCGCCAGATCGAAGGCATACCCCAGCCGGGAGAGCAGCCGGTGCTGGGCGATCAGGGTCAGGCCCGGCTCCAGGGCGTTCTCCTGCACCAGACAGGTGACGATGGGGAGATCCCCGGAAATCCCGAAGGGCCAGAGGGACTGCTGCCCCTCCACCCGTCCCTCCCGGCCCAGAGGACCGGGAGACTGGAGCCGGGCGAGAAGGACAAAGGCGGCTGTGACCGCCTCCCGCTCCATCTCCTGGCTCAGGCGGTCCAGCAGAGGCGACAGGGTAGGCCGACGGAGGGCGAGGATGCCCTGGGCGGTGAGCAGACTGTCCTCCCGGTCCCCCGCCGCCACCGCCAGCCGGAGGGATACCATCTCCTCTGCCCGGAGGTCAAAGGGCAGCTCCAGGGCGAGGCACGGGTCCAGAACGGTTCCCTCCCGACCGGTGTGAGACAGCGTTCCCGAGGTGAGATATCGCTCCCAGTTGGTCGTCCAGCCCGTCTCCGGCCTGTCCCACAAGACGGTAAGCACCGGCTGGGGCGTGTCCCGGCCCTCCCTTCGGGTGAAGCGGACGCCGGAGCCGATATACTCGCTCTCCACGCACATCCGAGAGAAGGCGGGGTGGGCGGCGTAGCTGTCCCAGCGGTCCAGTACCGGGCGGAGGAAAATCTTCAGCGTCCCCGCAATGCTCTGCCGGGCAGTCAGAGTGAAGGTGCGGCCCTCTCCGTTGCGTAGACGGGCAACCACCACCGTCTGGGACACGGTGAAGCGGTCAGTCTGCAAATGCAGCTCTGCCGACCCCGCCCGGAAGCTCCAGGCCAGGCCCCCGTCCCCGGAGGTCCGGGGAAAGGCGGTCAGAACGCCCTTTTCCGTCTCCACCTGCACCCGAATCCCTTCCGGATGCAGAAGGGCGCTCTCGCCGGAACGGCTGGCTCCCTGTCCCCCTGCCGACAGCAGGACGGTATATCCTCCGTTGGACAGCAGGCCCCAGACCGGGTCGCTCTGCTCCAGACCGCTCCCTCTGCGGCTCCAGGGACGGGGCGTCCGCTGGATATGGGAGGTGTGCTCCTCCCAGACGGGGCGGCGCACCGGCTCCGCCCCCACCGGGATGCGCTCCTGGAGCAGCTCCCGGGCGGCGGACATGCGGGCGTCCCGGAAAAAACGCCGCACCATGGGCTGACCCTCCAGAGCGTTGTCCAGGGCCAGCAGGCTCATTCCCAGGTGGTGGGCCATCCAGCTCTGCACCATGAGAGGACTGTTCCTCGTGCCCCCTCTGGAGGCGGTGTAATCCAGGGCCTCGTAGAGTCCGTACTGCCCCTCCGCCCCCAGCGACCGGAAGCGGCGGAGGTCGGCAGTCGCCTGCCGTGGCTCCACCATCAGGGCCAGAAATGCGGCGTAGGGGGCCGCCACCAGCTCCCCCGGTCGGCTGCGGCACAGACCCAGCACCGGGACGCCGTGGGCCTTGTACTGGTAGACCTGCGCCCCGTCCAGAGCGTAAAAGGCAGACTCCGAGACCCCCCAGGGGATACCGTGCCGCCGGGCAAAGCGTCGCTGCTGATCCACGCAGAAGGTCAGCGTCTCCGACAGCAGGGAGTCCTGACAGCAGGGCAGCAGGAGCTGGGGCATGAGATATTCAAACATAGTCCCCGACCAGGAGACCATGCCGGTATAGCCGTTCGCCCGGGCCACCGCCCGGGACAGCCGCCGCCAGTGCCGGGGCGGCACATCTCCCCGGGCCACCGCCAGATAGCTGGTGAGACGTGCCTCGCTGGCCATCAGGTCGTAGTGCCCCCGGTCATAGGCCCTGCTCTCCTCGCTGTAGCCGATGAAGAATAAATGGCATCTGGCGTCAAACAGCAGAGAGAAATCCATCTCCCCTGCCAGTGCCGCCGCCCGGTCGGCCAGGTCCGGTCGGCCCAGCTCCCCCAGTCCCGCCTCCAGGGCGATGAGATCGGCACAGAGGTTGCCGCTGTCCACGGTGGAGACATACCGGGGCGAGAGGGGCGCTGCCGTCTCGATGTCGTACCAGTTGTAGAAATGGCCATGCCAGCGCTCCAGACGTTCCAGGGCGTTCATCTGACGCTCGATCAGCTCCAGCGCCCGCCGGGGTGAGGTCAGCCCCAAATCGACGGCAGCCAGACAGGAGAGCAGGGCAAGCCCCAGATTGGTGGGGGACGTGCGCAGGGCCGCCCCGGTATCCGGCAGGGCCTGGACGTTGTCCGGGATGAGCCAGTGATACTCCGGCCGGAGCCAGCGGTCAAAATACCGCCAGATGAGCGCCCCCTCGTGGAGCAGAAAGGCCCTGTCCGGTTCGGAGAGCGGTTTTGCATGTTCGGGGCGTCTGCTCCACCGGGCAAACAGGAGAGGCGAGACCAGCCAGGCAGCTCCCAAAATCAAGCCGGATAACCCGCCTGAGAGCAGCGCCGCCAGTCCGGCTGCCTCCGCAGGCCAGAACCGGATAAGCCAGCGGACGGGGCCGCCGTTCCGACTGCCGCTCTGATCGCTGGTCACCCAGTCCAGCAGGTGGCGGCGGCTGACATAGGAGCGCCAGAGGGCCAGGATGACGGCGGAGAGTGCCGTCCAGCTCTGCACCGGCAGGAGCAGCAGCTGAGCAAGGGTGCGGAGCAGCTCCCCGGAGACGCCGGAGTAGACGCCGGAATGGTACCGGCGAAAGCTGCCTCTCCCCCGCCGCCAGAGCAGATCGGCCACAGCCGTCAGGGGACGTGTGGCAAGGGAGAGCAGAGCGACCGCCGCTGCCCAGAGGAACAGCCGTCCGCCGAAAAACAGCCCCAGCAGCAGAGACAACAGGGTGGCCGGAGGCACAAGAGAGCGGCGAAGGTTGTCCACCAGCTTCCATTTTGCCACGGGGGAGATGGGGTTCTCCTCCCACTCTCCCGTCTCATTTTTCACCCGGCGGCCCAGCCGGCTCAAAAGCTGCCAGTCCCCCCGTATCCAGCGGTGGCTCCGCTCCAGCCAGGAGCTGACGCGCTCCGGGAAGGAGTCCATGAGCTCTGTGCGGCTGGCCCATCCGGTGCGGAGATAGCTTCCCTCCAGCAGATCATGAGAGAGGATTTGCCCTCTGGGAAACCGACCGTCCATGCAGATACCAAATGCCTCCACATGGAGCAGGCCCTTGCCCAGAAAGCTGGCCTGGTCAAAGAGGTCGTGGTACAGGTCGCTGACTGCCCCGCCGTAGGGGTCCAGCCCGGCCAGACCGCCGAACAGCCGTGCAAAGACGCTGGCGGGGCGGGGTGAAAGCTCCGTCTCCACCCGGGGCTGCAAAATACCATAGCCCGCCGTCACCACCCGTCGTTCCCGGTCGATGCGGGGAACGTTCAGAGGGTGGAGCGCGGCGCCCACCAGCTCATTCACCGCCTCCATGGTCAGCACTGTGTCACTGTCCAGCACCAACAGGTATTGGACCCCTGTGAGCCGTTCCCGCCCTCCGGCCAGCAGCTCCAGCTCACACCGCCGCCCCCGGAGGAATTGGACCGCATCCAGCACCGCCCCCCGCTTGCGCTCCCGGCCCCGGTAGCGGTTTTCCCGCTTCTCCAGCACCGGCTCCCGGAACAGGAGGCAGAACTGTCCCTGATACCGGCAGTTGAGCGCTTCAATGCCTGCCGTCGCCCGGGCGGTCAACGCCCTGTCACTGTCGTCCACAGGACGGTCCCTGTCCGGGAGGTCTGCCAGCAGGCCGTAGGTCACCTGTTCTCCGGCAGTGCGGTTGGCCAGAGCGTAGCGCTCCAGCTTTTGGAGCAGCTCATCCACCGCCGTCTCTCCCGTGAGCAGAGCGGCAATGACGCAGAGGGTGCGGCCCTCTCTGGGGACGCCGTGGCGCAGCTCCATCCGGAACACCGGTCTGGGCGGCACCAGGCGCAGGAGCAGGAAATCCACACCGTTTTTCACCAGCTCGGAGAGGGGCAGCCAGAGCAGCAGAGCAGACCACCACGTCCCCAGGAGCATACTCAGCCAGAGGGCCAGGGCGGTTGTCGTCCCCAGCACCCCGCCGATATACCAGCCTGCCCTGACCCGCTCCCGCCGCTGCTGCCCCTCCTGAGGAAACAGATAAGCGCCGATGTGGTCGCCCCGTTCCGTCCCCTGGCGGGCCAGGTCCAGCAGCTGCTGGGCGCAGGCCGTCTCGCTCATGCCCCGCTGCTTCGCCAGACGGCAGAGGGCGGCCCGGTAGTCCTGGCGGCTGTCCGCCGTCATGTTGGGATAAACACCGGAAGAAAGATGCCGTCCACCACGCTCAGCGGCTCTAGCTCCGGCAGCAGCTCCCCCTGATGCAGCGCCCGGAGGGAGACGACCAGGTCCCGGAGGGGGCGCTCCAGCGCGTCCGTGGGTTCTCTCTGACGCATCAGCTCCTCCAGCTGCTCTGCGCAGCTGCGAAGACTGTGGAGCAGGCCCGCCCCCAGCGCCTGGGGCAGCAGGGCAAGCTCGCTCTCGGTCAGCGGCTCCACCTCCTGGATGCCGGAGAGAAAGGCGGTCAGTCTCTCCTGAGTCAAAGGCGTCAATCCGGCCAGCGCCTCCCCCACCCGGAGCAGGCGAAGCTGCCGCTCCTCCCGTTGGAGGGCGGGGAGGCTTTTACGGCCCACCGTCCGCCGCAGCTCTGCGGTCTGCCGGGCCAGATAGCGGTTGTCCAGCAGCCAGGCCCGGGCAGGCTCTCCTCCCTCCGCCGTCTCCAGGCGGCGGCAGACGGCCTCCAGCGCCGCCAGGTCGTCCCTGATTTGACGGGCTAAGCGACACCCGGAAAGGGTCCCCCGGGTCATCCAGGAGGACGCCTCCTCCCTTCCGGCCCGGCGCAGTTCGTTGTCGTTCATAGTGTCCCTCCTGTAAAACGCCGTGGATTGACGGCATTTTTCCATTCCTGCCCTCAGTTTGCCCGGAAACAGAACGGAAATACCTCAGAAATTTTTTAACCGGCTCTTGACAGGGAGACGGAAATAGTGTATAGTATCCGCTTGTAAAGCGTTGTTCCTTTACAAGCAGATCCGGGAGGCGACCATGAAAGATCAGGCATTTCACATGACGATGCTGTACGATTTCTACGGCGACCTCCTGACGGAGCGGCAGAGGGAGTTTTACGACCTCTACTACAACGAGGATCTGTCTCTGGCGGAGATCGCGGAGAATTACGGCATCACCCGCCAGGGCGTCCGGGACGTGATCGTCCGGGCGGAGGCAACCATGAACGAGTTTGAGGAAAAGACCGGCATTGTGGCCCGTTTTCTGGAGGTCCGCTCGGCTCTGGAGGAGATCGGCCAGCTGACCGATCAGCTGGATGAGTGGAATCGGACCCGGTACAAGGACCCGAAGGTGTCAGCGCTGACGGGGGCGATCCGGGAGCGGCTGTCCGGTCTGGAGGAGTAATATGGCGTTTGAAGGCTTGACAGAAAAGCTGAACAGTGTATTTAACCGCCTCCGTGGCAAGGGCAGTCTGACCGAGGCCGACGTCCGGGAGGCCATGCGGGAGATCCGTCTGGCGCTGCTGGAGGCCGACGTCAGCTACAAGGTGGTCAAGGACTTCGTCAAGACCTGCACGGAGCGGGCCATCGGCGCCGACGTGATGGAATCCCTTACCCCCGGCCAGATGGTGGTCAAGATCGTCAACGAGGAGCTGGTCTCCCTGATGGGAGGCGAGGCGGTCGGCCTGAACTTCTCCAAGGACGGTCCCACCGTGGTCATGATGGTGGGCCTCCAGGGCGCAGGTAAGACCACCAACGCCGCCAAGCTGGCGGGGATGCTCAAGCGGAAGGGACGTCGGCCCCTCCTGGTGGCCTGCGACGTGTACCGTCCCGCCGCAATCAAGCAGCTGGAGGTCGTCGGCGAGCAGGTGGGCGTCCCCGTGTTCCAGATGGGCCAGATCGACCCGGTGGACATTGCCAAAGCCGCCATCGACCACGCCAGAGAGCACTCCAACGACATCGTCTTTCTGGATACCGCCGGTCGGCTCCATGTAGACGAAAAGCTGATGGCGGAGCTGCAAAACATCAAGGCCGCCGTACAGCCGGACGAGATCATGCTGGTGGTGGACGCCATGATCGGCCAGGACGCGGTGAACGCCGCCGTGGCCTTCGACCAGGCGCTGGACCTCACCGGCGTCATGCTCACCAAGCTGGACGGCGACGCCCGGGGCGGCGCTGCCCTCTCCATCAAGGCCACCACCGGCAAGCCCATCAAGTTTGTGGGCGTGGGCGAGAAGCTGGACGCGGTGGAGGTGTTCTACCCCGACCGGATGGCCAGCCGTATCCTGGGCATGGGCGACGTCCTCTCCCTCATCGAAAAGGCCCAGAACAACCTGGACGAGAAAAAGGCCCAGGAGATGGAGGAGCGTATCCGGAAGAACCGGTTCACCCTCCAGGACTACTACGATCAGCTGCTGGAGGTCCGGAAGATGGGCTCCATGAAGGACATTCTGGGCATGATGCCCGGTGTCAACGCCGCCCAGATCGACGAGTCCAAGCTGGACGAGCGGGAGCTGGACCGGCTCCAGGCCATCATCCTCTCCATGACCCCCAAGGAGCGGGAGACCCCCTCCATCCTCAACGCCAGCCGCCGGAAGCGAATCGCCGCCGGTGCAGGCGTACAGGTCTCCGACGTGAACAAGCTCATCCAGCAGTATGAGATGATGCAGAAGCTCACCAAGCAGATGTCCGGGGGCAAGGTGCCCAAGGGGATGCGCAGACTGCTCCAGCAGATGAAGGGGATGCCCGGAATGGACGACCCGGAGACCATGCAGGCCATCAGCCAGATGCGCACCGCAGGCCCCAAGCGGCAGCGGAAAAGCAACAAGCGGAAGAAGAAAAAGCGCTGAATCACGCCCTACGGCGTTATTCATAAATCAAGATGAATTCATTTGGAGGTGAATGATAAATGGTTAAAATCAGACTGCGCCGCATGGGCGCAAAGAAGGCTCCCTTCTATCGTATCGTGGTGGCGGATTCCCGCTATCCCCGTGACGGCCGCTTCGTCGAGCAGCTGGGCACCTATGACCCCCTGAAGGAGCCCGCCGAGGTCAAGGTGGATGTAGAGCGCGCTCAGGCTTGGATCAAGACCGGTGCTCAGCCCACTGACACCGTCAAGCGTCTGTTCAAGAACGCCGGCGTGCTGTGATCCCCTGAGAGAAGCAACATTCATGAAAGAACTCTTGGCTTACGTCGCCAAAAACCTTGTGGACAACCCGGACGCCGTCCAGGTCAACGAGGTCAGCTGCGACGGCGAGGTGGTCCTGGAACTGCGGGTCGCTCCGGAGGATATGGGCAAGGTCATCGGCCGTCAGGGCCGGATCGCCAAGGAGCTGCGCACCATCGTGCGCTCCCTGGCCCAGCGGAGGGGCACCAGAGTCTCTGTGGAGATCATGGACGACTGAGTGAGGCAAACCGCCTCAGTTGGCAAGGACGCAGGGTGTTTTCACGCACTCTGCGTTTTGTCGTTATGTAGAGAGGAGATATTCATATGAAGGACTCCTATCTGGAGGTCGGGAAGATTGTCAACACCCACGGCGTCCGGGGCGAGGTGAAGGTGGAATCCTGGTGCGATGAGCCGGAGGACCTGTGCCAGCTGGAGCAGCTTTTTGTGGGCGGCAGGCCCTTCCGTGTCCTCCAAAGCCGTTTCCACGGTGCCTTTGTGCTGCTTACCCTGGAGGGGGTGGACTCCATCGACACCGCTCTGCCCCTGAAGGGCAAGGTCGTCCAGGCGGAGCGGGCACAGTTCGAGCTGGCCGAGGGCGTCCACTTTGTGGTGGACCTCATCGGTCTGGAGGCCCGGCACGCAGAGACGGGGGAGACGCTGGGCAAGGTGGTAGACATTCTGGAGTACCCCGCCCAGGACATCTATGTGGTGCAGGGAGAAAAGCGCTACCTCATCCCGGACGTGCCCGACTTCGTCCGGGGCATCTTCGAAGAGGAGGGCTATATCCTCTTTGCCCCTCTGGAAGGGATGGAGCTGTGATGTTTCAGATCGACATTATGACCCTGTTCCCCGAAAGCGTGGGGGACATGCTGTGTGAGTCGGTGCTGGGCCGGGCCCAGGAGCGGAACTATATCCGCATCAACTGCTGGCAGATCCGGGACTACACAGTGAACAAACAGAACCAGGTGGACGACTACCCCTACGGCGGCGGCCGGGGCGCCGTCATGCAGGCAGACCCCCTTTACCGCTGCTGGGAACACATCTGTCAGGAGGCGGGAAAGCGGCTGCACACCATCTTCCTCTCCCCCTGTGGCAAGACCTTCTGCCAGGCGGATGCCCGGCGGCTGAGCACAGAGTATGACCGGTTCATCCTGGTCTGCGGCCACTATGAGGGCATCGACGAGCGGTTCATCGAGGAGTGCGTGGACGAGGAGCTATCTGTGGGAGACTTCGTCCTCACTGGCGGCGAGATTCCCGCCATGGCGGTGGCGGACGCCGTCTGCCGCCTGGTGCCCGGCGTACTCCCCGACCCGGAGTGCTACGAGAACGAGAGCCACTGGGCGGGGATGCTGGAGTTCCCCCAGTACTCCCGGCCGGAGGTGTGGCACGGGAAGGCCGTCCCCCCCATCCTGCTCAGCGGCCACCACGCCAACATCGCCAGGTGGCGGCGCAAGCAGTCCATCCTCCGCACCCGGGAGCGGAGACCCGACCTCTATGAGAAGCTGGATCTCTCCTCCAAACAGGACAAAAAGCTCCTGGCAGAGCTGGAGCAGGAGGAGCACGGGACAGACAAGACAACATAAAACGAACCACAGCCGTATTGCCCTGGTTGGGGCGGTACGGCTGTGGTCTTTTCCGGGCTTCCGGCGGCAGGTAGGTTGAGAAGCATAAACAGGAAGTTAAACTACTCCCACACATCCAGCTTTCTGTTCTTATAATAAAATTCCATGTCTTTATCACCAATCTCACGAATCACTTTACATGGGACACCATAGGCTACCACATTCGCAGGTATATCGTTCGTAACTACACTACCGGCTCCGATTACAGAATTATCACCTATTGTAATTCCAGGCATAATTTGAGCCCCGGAACCAATCCACACATTCTTCCCCACATGAATCGGCAGATTATAAACATAGTGATGTTCCCTTAAAATGGGCAGTATTGGGTGTCCTGATGTGCTGAATACGACATTCGGAGCAATCAGACAGTTATCCCCAATAAAAATATGCTCATCGTCAACGAACGTCACATTAGAATTAAGATAGACACTTCTTCCGAGATGAACATGTTTACATCCCCAGTTTGCATTCAATGGCGTCTCAACCGTACAACCATCACCT
>JAJQFJ010000009.1 GCA_021201185.1 Clostridiales bacterium | reverse complement strand
GCCGCCCCCGCCCCTGAGGACGAGGCCGCTCCTGCCGCCAGCCAGCCCTCCGCCCCCCGGGAGGAGGACCCCTTTGACGACATCTTCGCCATCTTCAACAAGCGCAGATAATCGAACGCAGGAAATCACAGAGGCCGCCAGGTATCTGGCGGCCTTTTTCCGTATACCACGTTGCCCCGGCTGTCGAAGCCGGACAGAATTTGCCGAGACGAGGTGATATCCCATGCCGGGACGGAGAGAACGAAGGGGAGCGGTGAAGGACCGCAACCCGCTGACCGTGCTGCTGGTCTTTCTGGCGCTGCTGGCGGCGGGACTGCTGGCGGCAGTGCTGGCGGTGGGCTATGCCCGGCAGCAGGCCGTCAACACCGTTGTCCAGGAATCTGAGGACACCGGAGAGCCCGTTACCGTGGGCGGCCAGGAGGTGGAGATCGACGAGGAACTGCCCCAGAGCGACCTGGAGGCGGAGCACTTCACCACCAATGAGGACGGGACTGTGACCTACTCTGGCCAGGCCCTCTACGGCATCGACGTCTCCGCCCATCAGGGGGAGATCGACTGGGCGGCTGTGGCGGCGGACGGCGTGGAGTTCGCCATCCTCCGTATCGGTTACCGGGGCTACTCCGAGGGCACGTTGAACCAGGACAGCCAGTTCCTGACAAACTACGAGGGAGCCACTGCCAACGGACTGACGGTGGGGGTCTACTTCTTCTCCCAGGCGGTGAGCGTCGAGGAGGCGGAGGAGGAGGCCCAACAGGTGCTCTCCTGGCTGGAGGGGCTGGAGATCGCAGGCCCGGTGGTGTTCGACTGGGAGGAGATCGAGGACAGCGACACCGCCCGGACAAACGGCCTGGACGGGGAGACGGTGACCGCCTGTGCCAGGGCCTTCTGCCAGGTCATCCGGGAGGCGGGCTACACCCCCATGATTTACTGCAACGGCATGCTGGGCTATCTCAGCTACGACCTGACCGAGCTGGAAGGGGTGGGCGTCTGGTATGCCGAGTACGGCGACTATCCCAGCTATGCCTATCAGGTGGAAATGTGGCAGTATTCCAACACGGGAACGGTGGACGGCATCGCTGAACAGGTGGACCGCAATATCTGGTTCCAGGACTGAATCGCATGGCTGAGATGTGAAAAATTGCGGGGAAAGCATATCCACACAGAAAAAAACGGGGCAGGGAAGCGCACAAAACGAAAAAAATACTGCAAAGTCCGGAAAAACAGGCGGCAGGGCTTTGACAACGGCTATGAAATCGGGTAGAATAGGGCCGTACAATGAGAATGGATGGAAAGAGGAGAACGGCCATGGATCAGATGGATATGGAAATTTTGAACTGTCTCCGGGAGAATGCCCGGCTCTCTGCCTCGAAGATCAGCCGGAAGGTGAACCTCTCCGTCTCCTCTGTGCTGGAGCGTATCCACCGGATGGAGGAGCAGGGCGTCATTTTGCGGTATACCGCCGTGGTGGATCAGGCCAAGCTGGGCCGTCCCCTGACCATGGTGATGGGGATCTCCATGGAAAGTCCCCAGTACTACGACAGCTTTGAACGGAAAATTCTGGAGGAGCCGGACGTGGTGGAGTGCGAGTACCTCACCGGCAATATGGACTATCTTCTCCGGGTCACCGCCCAGTCCCATGAGCATTTGCAGGATCTGCACCACCGCATCGCCATGCTGGAGGGGGTCGCCTCCATCACCAGCTATTATGTTTTGAAAAACGTCAAGGACGATTAAACGTATTTCCAGGCAAACCGATTCGCCGCCGGACTGAGCTTCAGTCCGGCGGTGTTTTTGTCGGATATCCAAACGTGTTCAGGAATGAATCCGCTTCAGCGGGACAGAGTAAAGACGGGAGGATGCGACGGAGGATACATGCGTTGAACAAAAATTGGAAACCTCTCCCTGCCATTTTTTGAAAACCGTTTCAGGGCCGGGATGTCAAAGCCTGCCTGCCCAAAGGTGGTTCCCATTGGCGTTTTTGGGGCGGGTGAATCGCCGGAGGCCGGGACATAGTAACCGGGCGCAGGGGATGCGCAATCGGAGGAAAAACGGGGGAGTGGAATTTGAAGAGAAAAAAGGGAAAACGGCCCTGGTGCTGGGCGGCGCTGGCGGCGGCTGCCCTGCTGACCGTCCTGGCACTGGCTGTTTTGCCGGGAAACGGGCCGGGCGGAGAGGCCGTCGCCTGCCTGAGCGCCGGAGAGAGCCGGTATCTGGTGCCGGTGGGGCATACGGTGGGCATCAAGCTGTTTTCCAGAGGCGTCATGGTGGTGGCCCTCTCTGATGTGACCACCCGGGAGGGGAGCAGCTCCCCCGCCCGGGACTGCGGCCTGAAAACGGGGGATATTATCACCTCTATCAATGGCCAGCAGGTGAACTCCATTGAGGAGGTGCAGTCCGCCGTTCAGGACAGCGGGGGCTCGCTGGACATTCAGGCCAGCCGCAGCGGCAGGGAGCTGAGCCTGACCGCTCAGGCGGCGGCCTGCCTGGCCGACGGCAGCTACCGGCTGGGGGCCTGGGTGCGGGACTCCATGGCGGGCATCGGCACAGTGACCTTTTATGACCCGGAGACCGGCGTCTTTGCCGCCCTGGGCCACGGCATCAACGACGTGGACACCGGACTGCTCATGCCTCTCCAGTCCGGCGCTGTGATGCCCTCTGTGGTCTCCGGCCTGATCCGGGGGGAGCAGGGGATACCGGGGGAGCTTCACGGCAGCTTTGACCTGACGCAGGACCTGGGGCAGCTCACTGCCAACACAGACTGGGGGGTCTTTGGCGTCGCCGGAGAGGGATGCTTCGACGGAGAGGCAGTAGAGGTGGCCTCTGCCCGGGAGGTCCGGACCGGGGCAGCGTCCATCCTGGCCAACGTAGAGGGAGACACGGTAGAGGAATACGCGGTGGAGATCCTCCGGGTCTATCCCTCCGGCGGCGACCAGCATCGGAGCCTGCTGCTCCAGGTGACGGATCAGCGCCTGCTGGATGCCACCGGGGGCATCGTCCAGGGGATGAGCGGCTCCCCCATCCTCCAGAACGGAAAGCTGGTGGGCGCTGTGACCCACGTTCTGGTGAACGACCCCACCAGAGGGTACGGAATTTTGATCGAGGATATGCTGGAAGCCGCAGGATGACAAAAGGTTCTCTGTCAAGAGTTGGGGTAGAGAAAAAACAGCATCAGGCATACAGG
>JAJQFJ010000081.1 GCA_021201185.1 Clostridiales bacterium | reverse complement strand
CAAAGTTCAAAAATCGTACTCAGCGTGGCAAAAAGGATTTTTGACACGCTGAGTATTATTCTCACAACTTTTACAAATCGTCCGTTGAATTTTCCCCGTTTTGCGCTATAATGGTAGCAACAGAAAATTCCGCCGGAGGGCGGGCCTGTTCCGCCTCCGGCACACGTTCGACGGAAAGGAAGTGCATCCCATGGCAAATCAATCGCTGCCCGTTATCACCATCAGCCGCCAGTCCGGCAGTCAGGGCCGGGAGGCCGGGAGGCTGCTGGCCCAAAAGCTGAACATCCCCTATTACGACTATGAGATTCTGGACCGGGCCGCCAAGGAGAGCGGTCTGTCCCCGGAGCTGTTCGAGCAGGCAGAGCACTCCGCCGCCGCCTCTCTGGACCGGCTGGAGAAGGGGCTTCCCGCCACCGACACCCCCATCAACGTCAAGCTCTTCCAGGCCCAGGCTCAAATCATCCGGGAGCTGGCCCAGGAGGGGCCTGCGGTCATCGTCGGCCGCTGCGGCGACAGCGTGTTGAAGGGCACCTGCAACCTGGTGAGCGTTTACATCTATGCCTCCGAGGAGCGGCGCATCCAGAACGTCATCCGGAAAAAGGGGCTCAGCCGTCCCATGGCACAGCTCTTTATCCGCCAGATCGACAAGGGCCGCAGCGCCTACCACAACTTCTTCTCCCAGCATGCCTGGGGAGATATGGCCGCCTATGACCTGTGCGTCTGCACCGATCAGCTGACCCCGGAGGAGACGGCGGACACCATCGCCGCCTTCGTTGCTGTCAAGTCCAAGGGGAGCCGGGAGTCGTGACGGCCCTCCCTTTTTCCCTCCTGCCGGAGGAGGGCTATAACGACGCCATGGAGCAGGTGCTCGCCCGGCTGGCACAGCGTAAAGCCGCCTCCGGCATGGACGAGCGTCTCCCCGGTCAGGGCATCTACTGGGAGCAGTACGAGCCGGAGGGCGGCAGCGACCGGGTCGTCTTTATCAGCCACGGCTTCACCGAGTCCACGCTGGAGTACGCCGAGCTGACCTGGTACTTCCTTCAGGCGGGGTATGGGGTCTTTCTCTGCGACCACATGGGGCACGGAAAGTCCTATCGGCTGCTGGAGGAGACCTGGCTGCACCACGCCGTCTGCTTTGACGACTATGTGCAGGACCTCCGCCACTTGGTGACGCAGGAGGCCTTGCCCCGGAGCCGGGGAAAGCGGCGCTATCTGTTCGGCCACTCCATGGGCGGGGCCATCGTCATCCTGTACCTGGAGCAGTACCCCGGGAATTTTGACCGGTGTGTGCTCTGCGCCCCCATGGTCATGCCTGCGGCGGGAGGCTTTCCCAACCCTCTGGGCCGGGCCCTCGTCCGGTTTATGTGCGCCGCCGGTCAGGGGGAAAAGCCCCTACTGACCCAGCACCCCTTTGACGGAGTGGACCGCTTCGAGACCAGCTGCGTCACCTCCCGGGCCCGGTATCTCTGGTATCTGGAGCGCAAGCGGGAGGACAAGTGCCGCCAGAACACCGCCGCCACCTATTCCTGGGCCAGAGAGGCCATCGGCGTGCAGGCCCCCATTCTGGCAAGGGCCAGGACGGTACAGGTCCCCGTCCTCCTGTGTCAGGCGGGACTGGACACTGTGGTCCTCCTGCCGCCCCAGGACGATCTGGCGGTCCTCCTGCCCCGGGGGCGGAAGATCGTCTATCACACCGCCAAGCACGAAATTTACCGCAGCGGCAACGACGTGCTGGAGCAATTCCTTTCAGACATTCTGGGCTTTCTGGCTCAGTGACATCGTTTTATTGCAGAATCCGTCAAAAGCGGGGGAAATCCGCATTTCCCCCGCTTTCCTATGAGCATTTTTATCTCCGTGTGGCAGCGGCAGGAAGGGAGGGTCAGACGTGAGCGCAGACAAAACACGGTATCTCTCCGTGGGCATGCTGGCCCATGTGGATGCCGGAAAGACCACTCTCTCCGAGGCTCTGCTGTACCGGGCGGGCTGTCTGAAACGGCTGGGCCGGGTGGACCATCAGGACGCCTTTCTGGACACCGATTCTCTGGAGCGGGAGCGGGGCATCACCATCTTCTCCAAGCAGGCCATCCTGCCTCTGGAGGGAGTCACCGTCACCCTGCTGGACACCCCCGGCCACGTGGACTTCTCCGCCGAGGCGGAGCGGGTGCTGCCGGTGCTGGACTGCGCCGTGCTGGTCATCAGCGGCACCGACGGCGTCCAGGGCCACACCGAGACCCTGTGGAAGCTGCTGGAGACCTATCAGGTGCCCGTCTTTCTCTTTGTCAACAAGACCGACCTGGCGGGGACCGACCGGGAGGCCGTCCTGGCCCAGCTCCGGCAGCACTTTGGAGAGGGCTGCGTCCCCTTTGACCGCCCGCTGGGGGAGGAGGCCGCCGTCTGCTCCGAGGAGCTGCTGGAGCAGTATCTGGAGCGGGGAGAGCTGTCCGACGACGCTCTGGGCCGGGCAATCAGCGAACGCAAGCTGTTCCCCTGCTGGTTCGGCTCCGCCCTCCGGCTGGAGGGGGTGGACGGGCTGCTCCACGGGCTGGAGCGGTTTGGCCCCGTCCCGGACTACGGGCCGGACTTCGGGGCCAGAGTGTTCAAAATCAGCCGGGACCCCCAGGGGAACCGGCTGACCTGGATGAAGCTCACCGGCGGCTCCCTCCGGGTGAAGGAGCCCCTCTCCGGAGAGGCCAACGGCGTCCCCTGGAGCGAGAAGGCGGACCAGCTCCGGCTGTACTCCGGGGCAAAATTCCAGGCCGTGAACCAGGCGGAGGCGGGGATGGTCTGCGCCGTCACCGGACTGACCCACACCCGGCCTGGACAGGGCCTGGGCGTCGACCCGGACGGGGCCGAGCCGGTCCTCGCCCCGGTAATGACCTGCCAGGTGATGCTCCCGGATGGGGCAGACGCCCACACCGTTCTGGCAAAGCTCCGGGAACTGGAGGAGGAGGACCCCCAGCTCCACGCCGTCTGGAACCGTCACCTGGGAGAGATCTTCGTTCAGCTCATGGGGCCGGTGCAAGTGGAGATCTTACAGCGCAGACTGCGGGAGCGGTACGGGCTGGAGGTCTCCTTCGGCCCCGGGCGCATTTTGTACCGGGAGACCATCGCCGCCCCGGTCACCGGGGTGGGCCATTTTGAGCCCCTCCGGCACTATGCCGAGGTGCACCTCCTGCTGGAGCCGGGGGAGCCAGGCAGCGGGATACAGCTCCGCTCCGTCTGCGACCAGGACAAGCTGGAACTGAACTGGCAGCGGCTCATCCTCACCCACCTAGCAGAACGGGAGCATCTGGGGGTGCTCACCGGCTCCCCCGTCACCGACCTGGTCATCACCCTCCTGGCGGGCAGGGCCCACCTGAAGCACACCGAGGGGGGCGATTTCCGGGAGGCGTCCTATCGGGCGGTGCGCCAGGGCTTGCGCAAGGCGGAATCCGTCCTGCTGGAGCCGTGGTACCAGGTGACTCTGGACCTCCCGGCGGAGTGTCTGGGCCGGGCCATGAGCGACTTACAACAGCGCTCCGGCGATTTCGCGCCCCCGGAGCAGACGGGGGACCGGGTCATCCTCCGGGGGACTGCCCCCGCCTCGGAGATGGCTGACTACGCCAACGAGGTGGTAGCCTACACCAGAGGCCGGGGACAGCTCTCCCTTCTGCCGGGGGGCTACCGCCCCTGCCACAACGCCGACGAGGTGATCGCCGCCATCGGCTACGACCCGGACAGCGACGTGGAGAACACGGCGGACTCCGTCTTTTGCGCCCACGGGTCGGGCTTTGTCGTCAAGTGGGACCAGGTGTCCCAATATCAGCACCTGGATACCCCGGAGTGGGAAGCCCCGCCTCCGGAGCCGGAGCCGCCCCCTCCCCCTGTCCACCGGCCGGGAGCCTATGCGGCCGCCGCCGCTCAGGATAAGGAGCTACAGGCCATCTTTGAGCAGACCTATGGCCCGGTGCGGCGGAAGCACGCCTTTGACTCCCCCTCCAAGCCCTACCGCCCCCTCCAGTCGGTAACCATCCGGGACTGGGAGCCGATAGAGGAATATCTGCTGGTGGACGGATACAACATCATTTTCTCCTGGGACGACCTGAACCGGCTGTCCAAAAACAGCATGGACCGGGCCAGGCAATCTCTGATGGACGATCTGTGCAGCTATCAGGCCGTCCGCCAGTGCAGGGTCATTCTGGTCTTTGACGCCTACCGGGTCAAGGGCGGCGTCCGCCACGTGGAGCAGTATCACAACATCCATGTGGTCTACACCCAGGAGGCAGAGACGGCAGACCAGTATATCGAACAGGCCTCCTACAAGCTGGGCAAACGCTACCGGGTCCGGGTGGCCACCTCCGACGGACTGGAGCAGATCATCGTCCTGGGCCACGGCTGTCTCCGCATCTCCGCCCGGGCCTTCCGGGAGGAGATGGACATGGTGAAGGATGAAATTCGCCGGGCCATCGGGCAGCAGGGCGGGTAGCTGTCTCCCGAAAGGAGAACGGCGCTGATTTCTCTGTGTTTCTGTCTTTACTTTTAGGAAACAGAGCGCTATAATAGCGGTATACAAGTCCGTTTCCCCTCTCTGCCGGTTCGACAAAGGAGGTCTGTCCCGTGAGAGCACGCGCCCAATACTACCTTCACCGCTTTGCCACCGTGCTGGAATTCATCATCGGCGGTGTGCTGTGTCTCAACGTGCTGTTCTTCACCTTCCAGCTGTTGGGCACCACCTTCCACGTGGAGGGGTTCCCCGTTCACGACGAGTTCAAGGACATCCTGGATATGGCCTTCACCCTGGTCATCGGCGTGGAGATCATCCGCATGATGTGCGAGCACTCCACAGAGGTGGTCTTTGAGGTGCTCACCTTCGCCATCGCCCGGCAGATCGTCATCGACCACACCAACGCCATCGACAACATCTATGGCGTGGTGGCCCTGGCCGTCCTCTTTGCCACCCGAAAGTACCTTCTCCCCGCCGTCCAGAACAAAGCAGGCAAAAAGGAAGCCTCCCGGGAGGACCCAGAGGAGACCGAAACGCCGGTCTGCCCTTCCATTTTGTATTTTCCGATAAAAACGGGGCTGCACGCCGCAGCCCCGTTTTTCAGCGTGTCAAAAATCCTTTTTGCCACGCTGAGTACGATTTTTGAACTTTGAAAAAGTTCTAAAAATCGTTTTTTTGCACGCGAAGGGGGCTTTTTGCCCCCTCCTCCGCACCCCCGCTGCTCTATCGCGGAAGTCTCAAGCGTTTTTTTGACAATCTCAAAAACGGGGCTGCACGCCGCAGCCCCGTTTTTTTCTGTTTATTTCGAGAGGTCGATCAGACTTACTCGTCCCCTTCTGTCTCCTCGCCGTCATCGAAGCCCACGTCGATCTCCAGCTTCTGTCCGCAGTTGGGGCAGACCGTCTCTCCCTGGGCTACGGTCTCCTCATCCAGGTACACCGGGCCGCCGCAGTTGGGGCACTCCAGCTCGTACTCCACGCCGTCTACCATATCCCCGGCGTCGTCATCCTCGTCATCTTCCTCGTCGTCCTCGTCGTCGTCAAACACCTCGGCCAGCTCGCCCACGGCGTCCTCCAGGTCGGCCACGGCGTCGTCCAGCTCGTCCAGCTCGTCCGCCAGGGCGGAGACGGCGTCCGTATTGGCCTCCACATTGGCGGCGATGTCGTCCAGGGCGTCCACGATAGCCAGCAGCAGACGCTGCTCATCGGACTTGTCCGCGCTCATTCCCATCCCGTCAGCCAGACCCCGGAGGTAGGCCGTTTTTTCTGTCAAAGACATCTTATCAGCTCCTTTTTGAGAAAAAGTCCCATTATGCAGGGGCATAATGGGACAGGTTCACGTTCACTTGCTGCGGGAGAGATACTCGCCGGTGCGGGTATCCACCTGGATGCGGTCGCCCACATTGATAAACAGGGGCACCCGGATCTCCGCGCCGGTCTCCAGCTTGGCGGGCTTGGTGACGTTGGTGGCGGTGTCGCCCCGGAGGCCCGGCTCCGTCTCCACAACCTCCAGGTCCATGAAGTTGGGGGCCTCGATGCCGAACACGTTACCCTTGTAGGACAGCACCTTGCACTCGGTATTCTCCTTCACGAAGCGGAAGGAATCGCCCAGCTGGTCCCGGTTCAGAGGGACCATATCAAAGGTCTCCACATCCATGAAGTAGTACAGATCGCCGTCGTTGTAGCTGTACTCCATCACCTTCCGCTCGATATAAGCGGACTCGAACTTGGCCGTGGGGTTGAAGGAAGTCTCGGTGACAGCGCCGGTGATGACGTTCTTCATCTTCGTCCGGACGAACGCCGCGCCCTTGCCGGGCTTGACGTGCTGGAACTCCACCACCTGCATGACCTTACCCTCATACTCAAAGGTGACGCCATTTCTGAAATCGCCTGCTGTAATCATTTTCTCAGCCTCCAAATCAGGTTCTCACGCCCAACAGACGTGTCGCCTGCCGGTACGGTATTTTACCTTCCTATTTTAGCCTATTTTCTGCCGCTTGGCAAGAGGCTATCCGGGAAAAGAGACGGTAAAGCGGCGGATTTCTTTTTCTCTCAGCACTCCGCCACGTCGAACTGGTATGCCGCCTGCTGATGGTAGGTCTCTCCGGGCCGGAGGACGGCGGAGGGGAAGTGGGCAAAGTCTGGAGCGCAGGGGAAGCACTGGCTCTCCAGGCAGAAGCCCTGGCGGTTGCCGTAGGTCGCCCCACCCTTGCCGGGCCGGGGGCCGTCGGGGGAGATGTAGTTGCCGGAATAGAGCTGAGTACCGGGCTGGGTGGTGTAGTAAGTCATGCGGATGCCGGTTTTGTCGCTCCAGGCGGTGGCGACGGGCCGCTCCATGGAGGGCTCGTCCAGCACCATGTTCAGGTCGTAGCCGGAGCCGTAGGCCAGCATGGGATGGTCTCCGCCGATGTCCCGGCCGATGGCCTTGGGGGTGCGGAAGTCGAAGGGGGTGCCCTCCACCGGCAGGATCTCACCGGTGAGCAGGCTGGCGCTGTCGCAGGCGGTATAGCGGGAGGCGTTCATCTGCAGCACCGTGTCCAGGATGTCCCCGGTATCGTGGCCCGCCAGGTTGAAATAGACGTGGTTGGTCAGGTTGACGATGGTGGCCCGGTCGGTGGTCGCCTGATAGTCCAGCAGGAGGCGATTGTCCTCCGTCAGGGTGTAGCGGTAGCGGACAGAGAGGTTGCCGGGATAGCCCTCCTCCCCGTCGGGGCTGAGGAAGGAGAAGGTCAGGGTGTTGCCCTCCATCTCCCCGTCGAACACCCGGAAGCAGTAGCTGCCATGGAGGTGGTTGGGGCCCTCGTTGGCCTGGAGCTGATAAGTCTCCCCGTCCAAGACAAACCGGGCGTCCCGGAGCCGGTTAGCGAACCGGCCCACCAAGTTGCCGAAGAAGCAGCCGTCCGCCTCATACTCCGGCACGGTGTCATAGCCCAGAGCCACGTCCACCAGCTTCCCCGTCCGGTCAGGGACGCGGATGGCCTGAATGGCGGCGGCGTAGGAGAGGACGGACACCTCCATCCCGTTGCCGTTGGTCATCTGATAGCGGTACACCTTCTGTCCGTCCCGGGTGTAGCCAAAAAACGCCTTTGTAATTGACATGATGCAGACCTCCTGTCTGTTGGGAAAAGCGCCGGGGCTTCCCAGCCGGAATCTTACTTATTTACGAACGCCTTTGCCACCTCGACGATGTGCTCGGCGGAGAGGCCAAACTGCTTGAGCAGGGCGGCGGCGGGGCCGGAGTGCCCGAACTCGTCGTTGACGCCGATGCGTCTGACCGGAGTGGGGCACTGCTCGCTGAGCAGGCTGCACACCGCCTCTCCCAGGCCGCCGATGACGGAGTGCTCCTCGCAGGTGATGATTCTGCCGCACTCTCTGGCCGCCTTCAGGACAGTCTCCTCGTCCAGGGGCTTGATGGTGCAGATGTTGATGACCCGGGCGGAGATACCGCTCTCGGCCAGAACCTTCGCCGCCTCCAGGGCCTCGGCCACCAGGATGCCGGTGGCGATGATGGCCACGTCGCTGCCCTCGGTGAGCTGCTCCCCCTTGCCGATCTCAAAGTGGAAGTCCTCGTCGTGGAACCCCGGGCAGGCTGCCCGGCCAAAGCGCATATACACCGGTCCCTTGTGCTCATAGGCGGCCTTCACGCAGGCCCGGGCCTCCACGTCGTCGGCGGGGCTCATGACCACCATGCCGGGGATGGTGCGCATCAGGGCGAAGTCCTCGCAGCACTGGTGGGAGGCCCCGTCCTCTCCCACGGAGATGCCGCCGTGGGTGGCGCCGATCTTCACGTTCAGGTGGGGGTATCCGATGCTGTTGCGCACCTGCTCAAATGCCCGCCCGGCGGCGAACATGGCGAAGGAGGAGGCGAAGGGCACCAGTCCCGTGGTGGCAAGGCCCGCCGCCACGCAGATCATATTGGCCTCTGCGATGCCGCAGTCGATATGCCGGTCGGGGAACGCTTTTTTGAACACACCGGTCTTGGTGGCCCCCGCCAGGTCGGCGTCCAGCACCACCAGGTCCTCGTGCTCGGCACCCAGCTCCTTCAGGGCGTTGCCGTAGCTCTCCCGGGTGGCGATCTTTTTCACGTCTGCCATCTCAGTTTGCCTCCACTTCTGCCAGCTGAGCGTTCAGCTCGTCCATTGCGATGCGGTACTCCTCGTCGTTGGGGGCCTTGCCATGCCAGCCCACCTGATTCTCCATGTAGCTGACCCCCTTGCCCTTGACAGTCTTCATGACGATAGCGGAGGGCTTGCCCTTCGTCTCTCTGGCAGCGTTGAAGGCGGCCTCCAACTGGTCGAAGTCGTGGCCGTCCACCTCCTGCACCTGATAGCCGAAGGCCTGGAGCTTTTCCACGATGGGATAGGGACTCATGACGTCGGAGACCTTGCCGTCGATCTGGAGGTTGTTGTTGTCTATGATGATGCACAGGTTGTCCAGCTTGTAGTGGGCGCCGAACATCAGCGCCTCCCAGACCTGGCCCTCCTGAATTTCGCCGTCACCCAGCAGGGTATACACCCGGTAGTCCTTGCCCTGGAGCTTGGCGCCCTTGGCCATGCCCATAGCCACAGAGACGCCCTGGCCCAGAGAGCCGGTGGACATGTCCACGCCGGGGACGGTGTGCATATTGGGGTGGCCCTGGAGATAGCTGTCGATGTGCCGCAGGGTGGGCAGGTCCTCCACCGGGAAAAAGCCCCGGTTGGCCAGGGCCGCATACAGCCCGGGGGCGGTGTGACCCTTGGAGAGAACGAACCGGTCCCGGCCGTCCGCTTTCGGGTCCGCCGGGTCGATATTCATCTCCTTAAAATAGAGATAGGTAAACACATCCGCCGCAGACAGGCTCCCGCCGGGATGGCCCGCCTTTGCGCCGTGGGTGGACTCGATCACGCCCATCCGTACCCTGCAGGCAGCAGCAGCAAGCTGTTTCTTTTCCTCTGAGGTCATTCTTTCACTCTCCTTGATCGGAATCATTTGTCAGTTTTTGTCACAATACCCCGTCATTTTCGGGAATACTGGTCACATTATACACAAGGAATTCCCCAGGTGCAAGGGGGCACACCGGGGGAATCGGAGAAATCGCAAAATCTGCATCGGGCGAGGACAACATTGTCCGCCTGCGCTCAGATCTGGGAGATGAACTGGTTGACAAAGCACAGGGCCGCGCCCACGCAGGTGGACCAGTAGCCGTAGCTGGAGACGGTGCAATAGCTGCCGTCCGTCTCAAAGCAGGAGAGCTTCTGGAGCCGCTGGCGCAGGTCGTACAGATAGGGGCCGATATAGCCGCCCAGCAGGCCGCCCAGCACCGTCTGGCAGTCCAGCGCCATGTGGATGTTGTTGATGCCGATGCCCAGATGGTCCAGATAGTCCTTCCACAGCTTCTGGTACTCCTCGTTGCCGTTCTGGAGCCCCTCGAAGAAGGTCTCCAGGGAGATACCCAGGTCCTCGGAGATACGGTTGGTGGAGCAGTATGCCTCCAGGCAGCCCTTCTGGCCGCAGCCGCACTGACGGCCGCCGGGGACGATGGTCATGTGACCAAACTCGCCGCTGTGGAGGGTGTTGCCGTGATAGGTCTCTCCGCCCAGGAGCATGGCCCCGCCAATGCCCCGGTGGAGGAACAGATAGACCATGTTCTTCTTCTCCGGGTTGGCCCACCAGGTAGCCAGGCCCCCGGCGTTAGCGTCGTTCTCAAACTGCACAGGATAGGGGATGCGGCTGGCGATCCGGTTCAGATCCAGCTCGCTCACCGGCTGCATGGGGGACATACCGGCGACCCCCTTCTCCATGTCCGGAATACCGCAGACGGCGATGCCCACGCCCAGGAGACGGTTGGTGTCGATGCTGTTGGTGCGGATAAAGTCCTCGATGGCCTGGGCCAGGAAGTCGGCGTAGTCGTCGTCGTTGGCCAGAGGCTTGGTCACCCGCTGGCTGCACAGCAGCTGGGCGCGGATGTTGATACAGGCCAGATGAATCCGCTGATGGCCGATATACACGCCGATGGCCAGGCGGACATTGTTGGAGACGCCAATGGCCCGGGGCTTCCGGCCCCCGGTGGAATCAAAGGTGCCCTGGAACTCCAGCAGACCGGCCTCCTGAAGCTCCTTCAGGTTTTGGCCCACAGTGGGCAGGCTCAGAGACAGGGCCTGGGCAATATCCTGCTTGGTAACGGGGTGTCCGGCGGAATAGATATACCGGAACACACGATTGCGGTTCTGCCGCCGCAGCTCGGCAGTGTTGTGGGTTGCCATAACTCTTTACTCCTTTTACCGAACTTTTGGAAAAGTGATTCAACTTCATTTTCATTTTATCATACCGGCAGGAAAAATCAAGCCTAAAATGAAAATTTTACGCACTTTTCCAAAAAATGTGCAATATGCGCAAAACGGCTTTTCTTTTCCTTTTGTAAATGTCTATTTTGACGATTTCCTTCCCGGGTAATCGTTTCTTTCCTGCGAACTCGAAACATTTCCCCGCAAAATGCCCGGTTCTTTCCGACAGGAAGAGACATTTTCATCTCCGGCGTGTGCATTATAGCATGATTTTTCCCCGGTGTCCACGAAATGTTGATGGGCAGTTTGTGAAAATTCTCTCCGGGAAAATGCTCCGGTTCTGTTGGGGTTGTCGGTTTTCGGGTTTCCTTTTTCCCGGAAATGTGGTACACTTAGGAAAGAAAATCATTCCGCCGGCAGACAGCGAAAGGAGGTGCGCTCTATGACCTATCATCTCACCGATCCGGTGCAGTCTCTGCCCGGCATCGGCCCCGTCCGGGCCTCACGGCTGGAAAAGCTGGGCATCGTCACGGCACAGGATCTGCTGCTCTGGTATCCCCGGAGCTATGAGGATCGCCGGGAGGTGGCCCCCATCCGGGAGGCCCCCCAGGACCGCCCGGTCTGCGTCCGGGCCATGGTAGCCACCCCCGCCCGGGCCGCCCACATCCGGAAGGGCCTCGACCTGGTCAAGGTCAACGTGGTGGACGACCAGGACGCCATGGAGCTGACCTTTTTCAACCAGAGCTATCTCCGCACCGCCCTGGTGCAGGGGAAGGTCTGCCTGTTCTTCGGGACGGTAGAGCGGAAGGGCAGCCGGTTCCTCATGACCAATCCCGCCTTCGAGCCGGAGGAGAACCAGCGGTTCACCCGCTGCATCCTCCCCATCTACCCCCTGACGGCGGGCATCTCCAACCAGCTTTTGGTGGGGGCGGTGCGGCGTATTATGGAGGACTGCATCCAGCAGATCGAGGACCCCCTTCCCCCCTCCCTGCTCCGGGAGCATCAGCTGGCCCAGGCGGGCTACGCCATCCAGACCGTCCACTTTCCCCCCTCCTGGGAGGAGCTGGAGGTGGCCCGGCGGCGGCTCATCTTTGAGGAGCTGTTCTTCCTCTCGGTGGGGCTGGCCCGGCTCAAGGGCAGCGGTCAAAAGCAGCAGGGCGTCCCCTGCCGGTACTATGACCCGGCGGAGTACTGCGCCACCCTCCCCTTCGCCCTCACCGGAGCACAGCAGCGGGCCATGGAGGAGGCCTTCCGTGACCTGACCTCCGGCTCCGCCATGAACCGGCTCATTCAGGGGGACGTGGGCAGCGGCAAAACGGTGGTAGCCGCCGCCTGCGCCTGGCTCATGGCGAAAAACGGCCACCAGACCGCCCTGATGGTCCCCACGGAAATTCTGGCGGAGCAGCACGTCCAGACCCTGACCCCGCTCCTGGCAAAGAGCGGTCAGCGGGTGGGCCTGCTCACCGGCTCCATGCGGGCCAAGGAGCGGCGCCAGGTGCTCTCCGACCTGGCCTCCGGGGCCATCGACCTCATCGTGGGAACCCACGCTCTGCTCTCCGAGGGGGTGAGCTTTCACCGGCTGGGGCTGGTCATCACCGACGAGCAGCACCGCTTCGGCGTGGGCCAGCGGGCGGCCCTGGTCGCCAAGAGCCAGGAGGCCCGGCGGCCCCACGTGCTGGTCATGTCCGCCACCCCCATTCCCCGGACCCTGGCCCTCATCGTCTACGGCGACCTGGAGATCTCCGTCATCGACCAGCGGCCCCCCGGCCGTCAGGACATCCAGACGATTCTGATCGGGGAGAACAAGCGGCCCCAGATGTACGGCTTCGTCCGCAAGCAGGTGCAGGAGGGGCACCAGGTCTATCTGGTCTGTCCCGCCGTGGAGGAGTCGGAGGAGCCTGCCCCCGGGGCCATGGACTTAAAGGCGGTCACCGCCTACGCCCGGGAGCTGCAGGAGAAGGTCTTTCCCGATCTGCGGGTGGGGCTCATCCACGGCAAGCTGAAAGGGAAGGAGAAGGAGGCGGTCATGTCCGCCTTCTCCGCCGGGGAGCTGGACCTGCTGGTGGCCACCACCGTCATCGAGGTGGGGGTGGACGTGCCCAACGCCACCCTGATGGTCATCGAGAACGCCGAGCGCTTCGGCCTCTCCCAGCTCCACCAGCTCCGGGGCCGGGTGGGCCGGGGGGACAGCCAGTCCTACTGCATCCTGGTCTCCTCCGCCCAGGGACAGGAGACCAGGCAGCGGCTCAAGGCCCTCTGCGCCACCAACGACGGCTTTCAGATCGCCGAGGAGGATTTAAAGCTCCGGGGCCCCGGCGACTTCTTCGGCTCCCGGCAGCACGGCTTGCCTCCCCTCCGGGTGGCGGATCTGGCCACCGACGTACAGCTCCTCTACGAGGCCCGGGACGCCGCCCAGGCCCTGCTACAGGACGACCCGGAGCTGGCCCGTCCGGAGTATCAGGGCATCCGGCGGCGGACGGAGGAGCTGTTCGAGGCCAGCCGGGACACCTTCAACTGATGGGACGGAACGACAGAAAAGGAGACACACTTATGGGCAAATACATGGAGCGCTGTCAGCAGCTTCGGGAGGATACCACCCGACATTACGGCTGCTCTCAAGCCGTTTTTCTCCCCGTGGCCGAGGCCTGGGGATGGACAGCGAGACTGCCTTTCGGCTCAGCAGCCATTTCCGGGCCGGGATGCTCCAGGGGGAGGTCTGCGGCGCGGTCACCGGGGCGCTGATGGCGCTGGGGCTGGCCGGGGCGGACAGCAAGGCCGCCACAGAGCTGCTAAACCGGGTCAGGGCCAACCACCAGGGCAGTCTGGACTGCAAGACCCTGCTGGCCCGCTGGGCCGCCCAGGGCGGCGGCAACCGCAAGCCCCACTGCGACGGGATGTGCTATGAGTGCATGGCCATCGTGGAGGAGCTGCTGGGAGAGGCGGAATAATACGCAAAAAGGACGGGGCAAGCTGCCAGGGATGGCGGTTTGCCCCGTCTTTTGTTCTCTTATTCCCCCTGAATCCTGACGCCGTACACCGACCAGAAATAGTTCGTGCGGTAGTCGGACAGGGCATCGGCGCTGACGTAGACGTTGGCGTCCGTGCCGTCCAGCAGCTGCTGCCCCACCCGGCAGACGGAGGGGTCGTCGTTTTCCACCACGATGCGCTCCAGGGCAGTACAGCCGTCAAAGGCCAGGTCGCCGATGGCGGTGATGTTCTCCTGAACAGTCAGCTCCACCAGCCCTGTCTCCCCGGCAAAGGCGGAGGCGACGATGGCCGTCACCGGCAGCCCCTCCCATTGGGTGGGGACGGTCAGGCTGGCGCGGCTCCGTCCCGTCTCCGAGAGGCCGGTGACCGTGACCGTCTCCCCGTCGCTCTCGTAGAGGAAGCAGTCCGCGTCGCTGTCGTCCCCCTCTGTCAGGGCGGCAGCCGCCGCCTGGGGCTGCTCGGGAAGGTCGATGTCCGTGGGGCTGCTGTCCCCCAGCATGGCCTTGATGTCCCGGATGAGCTGCCGGGTGTACACGGTCTTACCGCTGGCGTTCAGGTGGAAGTTGGTGTCGTAGAACCACTCCGCCTCCAGGATACAGTCGTTGGGGTCGCCCGCCAACGGGATGTTCAGCCGGGCTTGCAGCGCCTCCGTCCAGCCGTCCACGTCCGCCCCCTCCTCCACGGCAAGGGCGTTCATGGGGCAGAAGTGATACCACACCGTCGCCCCCCGCTCCTCCGCAGCGGCGGCGTAGTCGTTCACCGCCTCTATAAACTCCTCCGTGGGGGCGTCGCTGTCAAAGCAGATGGGGGTGTTCTCGTCGTACAGGCCGGACATGACGTTCTGGGTACACAGGTCGGAGGCCACGTCCCCGTACCCGTTGAAGGAGGCGTGGGTGTACACCCCCTCCGGCTCCGGGCCGGTCCCTGTCACCGTCCAGGCCAGCTTTTGGGCGGCGAAGGCGGGGAACGTCCCCGCCAGCTGCCCCCAGCGGTCAGAGTCCAGCCGGGCCAGCAGGTCAAAGGCCCCGTCCAGCCCCTGCCACAGGATGGCGGCGTCAAAGTAGTCGGAGAGGGTCTGCTCCTGCTGCTCCGGGATGAGGATGACGATGTCCCCCTCCCGCAGGCTCTCCTGGGACAGGTCCAGCATGACGGTGGTGCCCAGGGCGGCGTACATGCCGAAGTTGACCACGGTGTAGCCCGGAAGCTGCTCCTCCATCAGGGCGCTGTCCACCCCGAAGGCCACGGCACTGCCCCCCACCAGGATGATGCGGGGCTGCTCCGTCTCCTCCTCCAAAAGGGCGCACTTGTCCTTCAGCTCCCCCAGAAAGGTCTCCTCATAGCAGCAGGGCAGGCCGAAGCCCCAGGCCAACAGGGAGAGGGGGGCCAGGAGCAGCAGTATGATCGTGACCGCCACGATGTTTCTCACGGTTTTTCTCTGTCTCATGGTCAAAGCTGAAAGTAGATAAAGGCATTTTCGCCGTTGGCGGCCAGCAGCGCCAGCCACGCCACGGCGACGGTACTCACCAGGAAGAATATCCCCTGGGCGGCGGTGACGGCTCCCTCTGTGTCATCCGTCCCCCGGCTCCAGTCCGCCCGCTCCAGCAGGAGCAGACAGAGGACGGACAGCGCCGCCCGGAGGGCGGTATCCGCCGTCAGCTCCATCAGGGAGAGGGCTCTCTGCCACCCCACGCTGTCCCAGCCGGAGGTCAGGCCCCGGAGCAGCAGCCCCGCCTCCTCCAGGGACCCGGCCCGGAAAAAGAGCCAGGCAAAGGTCACCAGCAGGAAGGTACGGCCCTGCTGGAGCAGGCCGGTGAGCCGGTTGTCCGGAAGGGCTGGCCCTCCCGCCCGCTGCCACAGCAGCCCCGCCACCTGGCACAGGCCCAGAAAGCCGCCCCAGACCACAAAGGTCCAGTCCGCCCCGTGCCACAGGCCGCTGACCAGAAAGACGATCAGAATATTGACGCACTGCTGGGCCAGGCCCTTCCGGCTGCCCCCCAGAGGCTTATAGAGGTAGTCGGTGAACCAGCTGGTCAGGCTGATGTGCCACCGCCGCCAGAACTCCCGGACGGATTTCGCCCCATAGGGGCGACGGAAGTTGTCCATCAGCCGGATGCCCAGCATCCGGGCCGCCCCCTGGGCGATGTCGGAGTAGCCGGAGAAGTCGCAGTAGATCTGCACCGCAAAGGCCACAGTGGCCAGAGCGATAGCCGGGCCGGAGGCCTCCCCGGGGACGGCGTACACGCTGTCCACCAGGGCGGAAAGCCCGTCCGCCACCACCAGCTTTTTGAAGTACCCCCGGCACAGCAGGCAGAGGCCCCAGTACAGGTCAGATGCCTGAAAGGTGTGCCGCGCCTTGAGCTGGGGGAGCAGATGGTCGGGCCGCTCGATGGGCCCCGCCACCAGCTGTGGGAAGAAGGAGACAAAGAGGGCGTAGTAGCCCAGGTCCGGCTCCGTTTTGATCTCCCCCCGGTACACGTCCAGCACATAGGACAGGGTCTGGAAGGTATAAAAGGAGATGCCCACCGGCAGCACCAGGTCCACCGTCACGTCAAATCCCTCGCCCCCCAGCAGCCGGGCAACGCTCCCCGCCGTGTCCGTCAGGAACCCGGCGTATTTGAACACCCCCAGGCAGCCCAGGCAGCACACCAGGGCCAGCGCCAGCCACAGCTTTCGGCCTCGGGGACTTTGGGAACGTTCAATTGCCTGGGCAGCCAGCCAGGAGACGAGGGTCGTCCCCAGGAGCAGAAAGCCCGTCCAGGGGTTCCACCAGAGGTAGAACAGGTAGCTGGCTACCAGCAGCAGCCACCGCCGGAACCGGTGGGGCAGCAGCCAGTAGAGGGCCAGCACCACCGGGAAGAATACCAGAAATTCCAGCGAATTAAAGTTCATCCCGGCCTCCCCCTCCCGTCAGCGGCAGCAGGCTCAGTGCGGCGAGGGCCAGCAGGGGGAGCAGCAGCTCCTCCAGTGTACCCCCCAGCACCAGACCGGTCAGCAGCATCGCTACGCCACAGAGGGCGGCAAGCAGCGCCCACAGCCATTGGGGGCGGACACGAAAGCCGCTGAGGACAGCGCACACCACGCCCCCCGCCAGCAGGGCCAGCAGCACCGGCTGGGACAGTAACAGGCTCACTCCGCTTCCTCCTTTGCCAGCTGCTCCTTCAGCTCCGAGATGATCTGCTCCGTGCGAATGGCCACCCCCTCGGTGGAGAGGTGGTTGTCCGTTCCGTAGAGATACCGTCCGGGCCACAGGGATTTCTCGATGTCGGAGAGCACCGGGACGATCAGGTTCTCCCGGAACCAGGCGTCCAGCTCCGCCCGGGCCTCCTCCGTGCTGTCCTCCGAGAGGGCCAGGCTGTTCCGGGGGGCGTAGGTGAAATACACCCGGACGCCCTTGTCCAGAAAGCGCTGATACATCTCGTTTAAGGGCTGAATGAACTGGGCCACCGGGAAGGACCTCACGGTGTAGTCCACCGCCAGGCCGTAGACCGGCTCGTCGGAGTCGGCGTTGGGGCGATAGAGGATATAGTCCCCGTACTCGTTGTAGCTGGGCTCGTCCACCGGGTTGCCGTCCTCGTCGTAATCCGAGGCGGAGCGGGCGTAGCTCCCCGCCTCCATCCCCTCCCGCCCGGAGAGGAAGGAGGATAGGGCGCTGAAGGTCCCCCCCACCTCCCGGATATACAGCCGGG
>JAJQFJ010000068.1 GCA_021201185.1 Clostridiales bacterium | reverse complement strand
TTGTAGTGGCTGCCGTCCACCACCACGTTGGTCACCATGTCAGAGGAGACATAGCTGACGGTCAGCGGCTCGGAATAGACCTTGGTGACTCCGTTCAGGGTGCCGGTGACGGTGGCAGTGTAGATGGTGGTGCCCAGTCCGTCGTAGACATAGTAGAAGCTGTAGTCCGCGGTGTCCATGCTCCCCACCACGGTGGGAACCTCGGTGGTAGCCACGATCTGGTCGGTGATGTCGGTGACGTTGCCGTCCAGGTCGGTGACGGTGAAGGTGATGCTCTCGATGTCGAAGTCGCTGCTCTCGTTGTTGTACAGGCTCAGGGTCATGTTCAGGGCCTCGTCCTGCACGGCCAGGGCGTCGTCAGACTCGAAGGTGGAGATACCCAGAGCCTCGACCTCGCCCACCCAGACGGGGGCGGTGACGGCGATGTCGCCGTCGGCCTCCACTACCTTGATATAGTAGTAGGAGTAGTCAGAGCTGACAGTGAAGGTCACAGTGTCCTCGTTGCCGCTGACGGTCTGGGAGGCCAGGACATAGCCGCCGTTGACGATGACGGAGACGGTGCCGATGGAGCTGTCGGTGGGATCGCTGATCTTGACGGACAGGGTCACAGTGTCATCCACGTCGCTCTCGGAGAGGATGCTGCCCATGATGTTGCCGTCCAGGGTGTAGTAGATGGACAGGTCGTTGTCCTCGGTGGCGTACACCCGGTAGTTCCGCATGGCGTCATAGATGTCGTCCTCGGTCAGGTTGTCCGCCAGGACCACGGTGCGGGCGGTGTTGGCGTCGCCCCACAGGCCCTTGTGGTTGTCCTGGTTATTGGTGGGAGCCACGTGCCAGCCCTTGTCCAGAGCGCGGGTGTAGTACTCATAGGAGGGGAAGTAGCTGGAGGAGCCGATGGTCCCCTCGCCGTTGCCCACCTCGATCAGGGTAATCAGGTCGTCGATCTCCTCATCGAAGTAGGAGAAGTCCTGGAAGTCGCCGAAGGTGGTGCCGGGATGGTTGAACTGGCTGATGGAGTCGGTCACCGTCTTCAGGGTGTCATAGTAGTTCTGGAGGGCGGTGGAATAGGTGGTGTAGGCGCTCTGGGTCCGGCTCTGGAAGCCGTCGGTGTTGTAGGTGTTGATGTGGCCCAGGCCGTTAGACCAGGTCATCTCATAACCAAACAGGGCCACGAACTCATCGGTGGTGTACTGCTCGGCGTAAGCCTTGCCCTCGGTCCACTCCTCGCTGAGAGAGCCGTCGGTGATGGTGACGGAGTCGCTGGAGGCGCTGTCGAAGGAGTTGGAGTGGTCGGTGACGGCCAGGAAGTCCAGGGTGTCGGTGGTCTCGTGGACCTCGGTGGCGTGCTCATAGGCGTCGGTGATGCTGCCCGCGCCATCGGAGTAGTTGGTGTGGGAGTGGAGCTGGCCGAAGTAGATGTTATAGGTCTCCTGGCTCCGCTCGGTGAAGGTGCGGGTGGTGACGGCGCTGGTGGTGTAGCCATCCTTCACGGCATAGGCCATGATGCTGGCCCCGCCGAAGCCCTTGGCCAGGGAGATGGGGGAGCTGCCGTCCTCGGTCAGAACGTACTCGGTATAGACAATGCCGTTGTCGTCGGTTTCAAAGACATAGCTGCCGTCATCATCGGTGGTGTAGCTGATGGCGTAGTAGATGGTCGCACCCTCGGTGGCAGTGGTCAGGGTGACCTCCACGGACTCGTCCTCAATATACACGCCGCCGCCGTTGGGGCTGAACTTCACGGAGGAGACGGTGCCCGCCGCATAGGTCACAGGATGCGGGTGACGCTGTCCGTCCGGCCCTCGCTGGTGGCGTAGACCTCCAGGGTGGAGGGGAGGCTGTCCAGGGTGGGCTTGCTGCTCTCGTTATAGGTCAGCCACGTGCCCTCGCCGGTGGCGGTGTCCACAAAACGATAGTAGATGGTTGCGCCCTCGGTGGAGGAGGTCAGGGTCAGCTCGGTGCCCACGGCCTGGTCCTCGGTGTTGTCCGGGGTGACGGAGACGTAGCCGGTGATGCTGTCCGCCACGATGGGGCTGCCGGAGAGGACCACGGAGTCGATGCGGATGTTGCCGCTGATGCTGCCCGAGCCTCCGTCTGCCCGACTTGTCCCGGCCACCAGGCGGATCAGCAGGTTGTCTGCGTTCTCTGCGCCTTCCGGCACGTCAAAGGTAAAGGTGACATAATTTTTGGCGGCAAGGCTGGTTTTCGCCACGCCATCGGTAATACTGCCAGAACCGGAAACAGTATAGCTTTCACCACTGCTATAACCGGTATAAGCATAGGAATAGGTTCCGGTGGTGAAGTTCTCGAAGGTTTCACCGCCATCGGTGGAATACTGGAGCTGGAAGGAACCGGGAGCCGCATCGGTAGCCCGCATACGGAAGCTCAGCTCCATGTCGCCCCAACCGGCGGTAGAGACAGCAAACTGCATATAGTCGCCCTCAGAAGCGCCGATGCTAGTGCCACCCATATAGTAGTTGGTGCCGCCCGTGCCGCTAGTTGTGGTCTGGTAGGGCTGTGCAGCCACGCCCTTGGCGACCACGGTAAACACGGCACCGGTATCCAGCATATCGCCTACGTTATACTTGTCGCCATTGATCGCACTGGCGTTGTCATCCGTGTACGGCCCGCCGCCGCCCCAGGAGGCGATGGCCTCCACGATGGAGGTGTCCACCGTGTAGTCGTCCGCGCTGACCGGGGAGAACTTCAGGGCAAACATCCCTTCGCTGCCGCTGATAACACTGGAGTAGGTGCTCCAGTCGCTGAATTTAGAATACCACTCCACATAAACACCAGACGTGGTATCCTTCAGATAGTACAGTCCATCCCCGGCGTCCACCACCGTCCAGGTGTAGCTGTACAGGCTGCTCGTCCCACCAACAGACAGGTTGTAATAGGAACCGCTGGCCACCACGCCCAGATAGGAGTCCCCCTGTTTCAGAGTCAGGGTGCCATCACTATTGACGGTGACCGTCCAAAGCTCGGTGTCGCCATAGCCGGACATCTTGCCGCTCTCACTCTCAGTTACCGTCACACCTGCGTAGTAGCTGCCAGTCATGGTGCTGGAGAGGGCCATGTTGTACGCAGGCGCCCAAATGACGTAGGAACCGGAGGTCAGGGTGCCAGTCTCTTCCTCGTCGCCGCCGCCGGTGGAGGTGACGGTGATGTCGCTGGCCTGGGCCACGTAGAGCTGATAGCCGCTGTAGTCGCTGACCACGGCGTACAAGCTGATGACTGAGCCTTCCGTGGCTCCCGCCTCAGTCAGCACAGAGGACGCGCCATAGGCAACGATGGAGTTACCGTCGGCATCGGTCAGGGTGGTGCTGGTGCCGACGGTACCCTCGGTCAATCCGGTGAGATAGACCCGGGTGCTCTGGAGAGCCTTGCTGTCGCTGTAGTCGCTGCTCAGCTCGGCGATGGTCACGGTCTGGGAGGGCAGTTCAGAGGTAGAGCCGATGACGGTGTAGTCCGTCACGCCGGTCAACTCAACGAGGTCCTTATATACATAATAGGTACCGCTGGCCCGCACGTCGTCCCCCAGGCTGATGTCGGAGGGAGCGGTGGAAAAGAACAGGCAGATGCCGCCAGTCTCGTCCTGCACATAGACGGACTTGTTGCTGATGTAGGTGACGGTGCCGTCCACGGTGTAGGTGACGGAGGTGTCGGCCTCGGCCTTGACCTCTGCGATGGTGGAGACGTTTTCGTCGGTCTCATCGCCCTCATCGCCGCCGGAGCTGCTCTCGGTCAGCTCCACGGAGGTGGTTTCGCTCTTGGAGCCGTCCAGCTCGGCGTAGGCGTACAGGGTCTCCCCAATGTGGTCGGAGACGTCCAGGCTGTCGCCGTCCAGGGCGGTGTAGTCGCCGCTCTCAGAGTAGCTGTAGTAATAGGTGACGCCGGAGGTGGCGCATTTGAACGTCACCGTCTTGTCCGTCTCGGAATAGGTCAGGCTGGGGGTCTCCACGGTTTCGGTGGGGTCGGTGGTGCTGCCGCCGGAGGAGCCTGTATCAGCCTTGAATACCAGCAGGTCAAAGACATAGCTGCTGCTGCCATAGTTGGTGGTAGAATATGCACCAAACTTCAACTGGTTCGAAGCAGTACCATAAGCGATGCCTCTGGTTGTGGAAGTAGCATTGGTAAAGTAAAAGGTTCCACTCGTAGTCCCAGTGTTTACAGTCCAGTAGTCCGCGTCGGAGCTGCTTTTGAAGTTGGTGCTGCTGCTGGAGGTAGCAGCCAGATAGCTGCTGCCGTTGGACAGGGTCACGCTATCATCTGTTTTTGCCAACGTCCAGACAGGCAAATCATCTGTATCTGTATCGGCCGTCACTGTACCGTTGGACACAGAGACGGAGACAGGCTCAATTTTGCTGCCGATAGTGGTCCCCAGGGCATAATACACGCCATCACTCGCAGCGACCAGTACATAGTCGCCGTCAGTGATGTCGCTTGCGCTGGTCACCTGGGTATAGGTGGTGGTCGTCGTCTCATCATCCTCCGCCGCAGCCGTCACCGGCAGGACGGACAGGCACATGGCCAGTGCCAGGATGAGGGACAGGAGCCGGGAGGCCCGGCGTTTTCCAGTTGTCATAAGCTTTGTTCCTCCTGAACTGCGGGTCTTCTCTCTTTTTCAGAGGCCCGCACAGTATGGGTTTACGCTACCACATTCCCAGGGAATACGCCACCACGCTTTAGTAAGCGGGAGGCAAAATTTACGTCAAATCCGCCCCCTGGGGCCTCTCCCCTGCTCTGACCTCCTTTGCAATAGATTGAAACATCCGTTGTCACTGCGCAATAAGCCGGTCCGTCTCCCGGAAAGAAACATAACCGCATTATTAAATGTTATTCTACATGATAACGCGCCTGATTTCAACCGGAAACTGCAAATATCTGGAAAAGTTTTGTCCAAAAACGCCTTACCACTGGGGAGGCTGCTGTTCGTTCTGCCCGGCCTGCTCCGCAGGGCGGACGGCCACATACCACTGGGCGTAGGTAAACTCCTGATAGGGCAGGAGGAACAGATTGCACAGGGTGGTGGCGGCGGTGGTGACGACGGTATAGACGATGTCGCTGCTGTTGAGGAACACGGTCCCCACCAGCTCTACCACCAGATTGGCCCCCATCACCCACAGGAAGAAGGAGAGGTCCAGATTGAACAGCTCCCACTTCCGGCCGCGCATGGTGGCCTTGCTCCGGCGGAAGGCCTCCAGCACGGAGATATCCGGGTCGTCCAGCAGGTAATAGGGCACCATACGATAGCGGTAGGCGGCGATGATACCGGGAACCACCAGCAGTAGCGTCCACAGGAAGATGAAGCAGAACTCCAGCACGGTAGCCAGGATGATCTTCCCCGCCATATAGAACCGGGAGAACAGCTCCCCATAGCCCGGCTGCTCTCCCCGGACGACCCCAAGGGCGTAGCCGGTGTAGCCATAGCTCATCACCGCGGTGTACAGCATCAGAATGATGGTGACGAAAATAAAGATATACCCGTAGGTGCTCCGGAGCCAGGTGAGGATGGCGGCGGAGGTTTGATAGATGGCGTTCAAATCCTCCCCGTAGCTGGCGGCGTAAAAATCGGCGTACAGCTCGGAGAACTCCGCCGTCCACGGGCCCACCGCGTTGATGACGGTGGACAGCCAGTCGGTGGCCAGGGAGTAGACCAGGGCCACCAGCCAGGCGGCGGGGGGTGCCTGACGTATGAGGAGCTTGGACTGGGACTTCAATACGCCCCGGTTGAGAGAACCATAATTCATGGCATTACACTTCCTTTTTTCGGAATAGAACCAGTATAACACAACAGGGAGGAAAGAAAAACCCTCAAAAGGAGAAAAACGGCGAAAGGCCGAACGGGGAAATTTCCGCCGTCCCGCTCTTTACAGCCGCCCCAAGTTTCAGTATAATGTACGTTGAAATGCAAGGAAAGCGAGAGGAATTGCTATGGCGTCCATCAAGTTTGATGAATACAAGGTGAAATTAAATAACCTCCAGCCCGTGCTGGACAAGCTGGGCAAGAGTCTGAATCTGGAATCCGCCGCAGAGGAGCTGGAGATGCTCCAGGCCCAGGCCACCTCCGACGGCTTCTGGGACGATATGGCCAAGGCCCAGAAGGTCAGCGCCCGCATTAAAGTCCTCCAGGACAAGCTGGAGGACCAGCGCCGCCGCCAGAGCCAGCTGGAGGACCTGCTGGTTCTGTGCGAGATGGGCCAGGAGGAGGACGACGACTCCATGATGGAGGAGCTGGAGGAAGGCTTTGCCCAGCTGGAGCAAAACCTGGAGTCCGCCCGGATGCAGACCCTGTTCACCGGGGAGTATGACAGCTCCAACGCCATCATCACCTTCCACGCCGGGGCCGGTGGCACCGAGGCCCAGGACTGGGCACAGATGCTCTTCCGGATGTACGTCCGCTGGGGGGAGCGCCACGGCTTCACCGTCAAGACCATGGACTATCAGGACGGCGACGAGGCGGGCATCAAATCCGCCTGTCTCTCCATCGAGGGGGAGAACGCCTACGGCTATCTCCGCTCGGAGCACGGCGTCCACCGGCTGGTGCGGGTGTCCCCCTTTGACGCCAACGCCCGGCGGCAGACCTCCTTTGCCGCCATCGAGGTCATGCCGGAGCTGGACGACGACATGGACGTAGAGATCCGCCAGGAGGACATCGAGATGCAGGTGTTCCGCTCCTCCGGTGCCGGCGGCCAGCACATCAACAAGACCTCCTCCGCTGTCCGGCTGACCCACAAGCCCACCGGGGTGGTGGTCTCCTGCCAGACGGAGCGGAGCCAGCTCCAGAACCGGGAGAACTGCATGCGGATGCTCCGGGCCAAGCTGGTGGAGATGAAGATGCAGCAGCACGCGGAAAAGGTCTCCGACCTGAAGGGAGTGCAGATGAAGATCGAGTGGGGCAGCCAGATCCGCTCCTACGTCTTTATGCCCTATACCCTGGTCAAGGATACCCGCACCGCCTACGAGACCAGCAACGTCAACGCCGTCATGGACGGCGACCTGGACGGCTTCATCAACGCCTACCTGACCTGCGAGGCCACCGGCGAATGGGCCACCAAGTGATCTGAACAGAAACAGGCAAAATCCCCCTGCCGGGCTTTCCGTCCGGCAGGGGGTTCGTTGCATTACAGGGGCAGCGTCACCGTCATCAGCAGGGTGTCTCCGTTCTGGAGGGAGGCGGCGATCCTGCCCTTGTGGGCGTTTACGATCATCTGGGCGATGGAGAGGCCGATGCCGTGACCCTCCACCCTGGCGGAGCTGCGGGAGGGGTCGCCCCGGTAGAAGCGGTCGAAGATGTGCTCCAGGCTCTCCTGGGTCACTCCCTCCGCCGTGTTGCGCACCAGCAGCCGGAGGTTACGGCCCGACTGCTCCAGCGTCAGGCCGATCTCTCCCCCCTCCGGGGAATATTTCAGCGCATTGTCCAGCAGGATACCCGTGAGCTGGCGGATGGCGTTTTCGTCTCCGTGGAGGGTGAGCATGGGCTGGATGCGGCTTTCAAACCGCTTGTTCTGGGTCTTTGCCAGGGCCTGGAAGGACTGGGCCGTCTCCCCCACCACGTCGGAGATGGGGAAGTCGATCATCTGGAACTGCTCCTCCCCCTCCTCCATCCGGGACAGAGCGATCAACGCGCCGGTCAGCTTTGCCAGGCGGTCCGTCTGCCGCCGGATGTCCTGGAGCCACTCGTTTTCGCCGATGTCCATCTCCAGCACCTCAGCGTCGGCGTCGATGATGGTCAGGGGGGTCTTCAGCTCATGGCCTGCGTCGGTGATGAACCGGCGTTGCTTGTCATAGCTCTCCGCCACCGGGCGGATAATGCGCCCGGAGAACAGCACCATCAGCAGCAGTACCGCCGCCAGTCCCACGGCGGAGATGCCGCAGCTGGCCTTTAAAAAGGAGTAAAAGGTGGAGAGGTTCCGCCCGCAGTCCAGAAAGATGACCCGGGTGCCGCTCTCGTCGCTGGTGATGGCATAGCGGTAGTCAGAGAGGAATCCCCGTTCGTTGCCCCGGCTCACCGCCTCCTGGGCGTACTCGATGGCGGCGGAGGTGTCCACAGCGGCAATTTTCCCTGTGTCCACCGTCTCCACCTCTCCCTCACTGTTGAGCAGCACGGAGAAATACCGGGACTCATAGGGCAGCTCCGGAGACAGCTCCCGCAGGCCGCCCAGTCCGCCGTCCGACGGCGGCGCGCTTCCGTCTCCCTGCTTCTGGTTCTGACTCTCCTGCCGGGGAAACGAGCCGTTGTTGTCCACCAGAATGTCCAGCACCTGGTCGGCGTCCTCCACGATACCCTGATAGTTTACCAGGTTCACGCTCCCCATGATGGCCAGCAGCACCACCAGCAGGGAGAGCATGGACATGGCGATAAACTTGACCCGGAGCTTGCGTATCATGGCAGCTCCTCCAGAGAGTACCCGGCGTTCCGGGTGGCCTTGATCTGGATATTGGCGTGGAGGGCGGTCAGCTTTTTCCGCAGGTAGGAGATGTACACCCACACCACGTTGATCTCCGCCTCGCTGTCGTAGCCCCAGATCTTCTCCAGGAACCGTTCGGTGGGGATGAGCCGCTTCGGGTTGGACATGAGCATCTCCAGCATCTGGAACTCCCGGTTGGCCAGCCGGAAGCTCCCCGTGGGAGAGGACAGCTCAAAGGTGGCCCGGTCCAGGGTGATGTTCCCCACCTGGAGGCGGGAGTCCGGCTGGGCCGTCTGGGTCCGGGTCATGGCCCGGATGCGGGCCAGCAGCTCCCGGGAGTTGAAGGGCTTGGTCAGGTAGTCGTTGGCCCCGCTGTCCAGCCCCAGCACCTTGTCGTCGATCTCCGATTTTGCCGTGAGGATGAGAACGGGCACCTGGTTTCCCGCCTCCCGGGTGCGCCGGAGCACAGTGATGCCGTCCATCTTCGGCATCATCAGATCCAGGATGACCCCGTCATAGTCCCCGTTTTCCAGCCAGGCCAGGGCCTCCGCCCCGTCGTAGACCGCATCCACCGAATAGTGGTTCTTCTCCAGGATGGCGACGATGGCTCTGGAGAGAGACCGCTCGTCCTCCGCCAGCAGCAGGCGCATACCGCTCCCCTCCCATTTTTATCATTGTATTTCAGTATATCCCGGATACCTTAAAGGGAATTAAAACGTCTTTTTCGTCAGGAATATTCTACCACGCATTTCCCTGTCTGTCACCCGTTTCCCGGAATGAGGCGCTGCAAGTACCGGTTTTTTGTCTGCTGAGGCCCAGCGAAAATCATTCTGAATTTGCTCTCAGGTGTTGACGAAGCGGGAAAAGCAGGGTATGATAATGGATAAGCGCGAATGTTGCGAGGCCAAACGCCCCTGCTCAAATCTCTATAAACCCACCCGGCCCGTCCGCCGGTTCTTCCATAACTCCACAAAGAAAGGAATCTACTCTCATGGCTAACGACTCCAAAAACGGCAATCCGATCGACCTCGGCCAGTCCGCCTCTGCAAAGCGTCCGAGTATCTCCCTGGATGATACGATCGATCTTTCCTTCGCCGGTTCCTCCGGCAAGTCCGCCCCGGTGGACGACTCTGTGGTTGATGAAATTCTGCGCTCCATCTCTGAGATGAGCGATACCCCTGTTCCGGACGCCGCCCGGACTGCCTCCCGTCCCACGTCCAGCCAGACCAAGCTGGATCTCTCTTCCACCACCCGTTTCACTCAGACTGCCTCTGACCAGAAGGCCTCCGGCGAGAACGAATACCAGGCGGCGGCCCGGCACCAGAGCGGCGAGGCGGCTCCGTCCGGCACGACTGACGGTATCCAGGGCATCGACCCTGCCTACTACACCATGCGGGACCCCGCCCAGACCCAGTCCTTCCAGCCCGCCCGGCCCACTCACCGGGACACCGACCGCATCCCCACGCTGGTAGAGGAGAAGCCCGTTCGCAAGAAAACCGTTCTGGGTAAGGTCCTCACCTTTATCGTGGTCGTCCTGGTTATTGTGGCCATCGTTCTTGGCGTGCGGATGCTCTATGTCATCGGCCCGTCCATGGGGCTGGACCTCCCTGACCTGACCCAGCTGCCTGTGATCTCCACTCTGGTCGATATGCTGCCCGGCGATGAGGAGGATTCCACCCAGCTCACTGAGAGCACGGACAGCACCGCAGAGGAGACGGAGACCGTTGTGCCCACCGCCCTCACCCTGGACTATGAGGCGCTCATCCTCACAGAGGGCGAGTCTATCGTCATCACCGCCACGCCGGATGTGGACGGCTGGGAGGGCTCCATCACCTGGGGCACCTCCGACCAGGAGGAGGCCATCTTCACCGTCACCTCCCTCAGCGCCACCACGGCTGAGATCACCTATGTAGGCGAGGGTCGTGGCGCCGTCTCCGCCGTAGTGGGAGATGTGGTGGTCACCTGCCAGATCACCTGCGAGGCTGCCAGCACCGAAAGCGACGACCTGGACGTCACCGACGAGACGGAAGCGGACGCAGAGGAGGACTTGGACGCCACCGAGGATGATACCGCCGAGGCCGAACACATCGACATCGTTCTGAACAAGGAGGACTTCACCCTGAACGTAGGCGAGAGCTATCAGGTGATGAGCGAGAACGCCGATCAGGTCACCTGGACCTCCTCTAACACCTCGGTAGCCACCGTCAACGACAACGGCGTCGTCACCGCAGTCTCCTCTGGCTCCGCCACCGTCACCGCCACCGGTCCGGACGGCACCACTGCCTCCGCCATCGCACGGGTGCGGTGAGGGAATTCCTTTCAAAAACATCGACGCGCCTCTCTGGGTGGCTTCCCAGAGAGGCACTTTCTGTCCCCCCGCTTCCGTAAAAAGAGGAAAGAACTGCCCGGAGCCGTCTGTCCCAGCGGCTCCGGGCGGTTTTCTCTTGCTCTGCCCTTTTCGGGCGTTGGGCGGATCGATCAGCCGACCCACTTTTTCATGGCGGCGTCCACCATGCTCACGCAGGTCTCCACCTGGGGCATATCCTCAGGGACCCGGTTATACAGCGGCTCCCGCACGCCGCCCAGGTCGATGCCCTCCCGGCGGCGCATGATCTCCTTGATGACGGCGTACATATTGCCCTTCGTGGCACAGGTGGCATAGATGATATTGTCCACGTCGTACTGCAGGGCTCTGGCGCTGGCCAGGTCCCCGGCCTTCACCAGATCGAAGAGCTTCAGGTACAGCTCCGGCATATAGCCGTAGGTGCCGCCGATGCCGCCGTCGGCCCCCATGGCCAGGCCGGAGACCAGCTGCTCATCCGGGCCGTTGAACACCACAAAGGGGCGGCCCCCCCGGGTGCCCTCGTCCTTGAACATCTGAATGTCCTGTACGGGCATGGAGGAATTCTTGACAGCGACCACATTGGGGTTCTTCAGCATCTCCCGGAACAGGGGCATAGTCAGGGATACGCCCGCCAGCTGGGGGATATTATAGATGACGAAGTCGGTGTTGGGGGCGGCCTCGCTCATGTCGTTCCAGTATTTTGCGATGGCGTAGTCAGGCAGGTGGAAATAGATGGGGGGGATGGCGGCGATGGCGTCCACACCCAGGCTCTCGGCGTGACGGGCCAGCTCTACGGAGTCCCGGGTGTTGTTGCAGGCGACGTGGGCGATCACCGTCAGCTTGCCCTCGGCGGCCTCCACGACGTTTTCCAGCACCAGCTTGCGATCTGCCACAGATTGATAGATACACTCCCCGGAGGAACCGCCCACATAGACGCCCTTGACTCCCTTTGCCGTCAGGTGGCGGGTCAGCGTCTGGACCGCAGCGGGAGAGATGTCCCCGTTTTTGTCATAGCAGGCATAGAAAGCGGGAATGATTCCCTGGTATCTGGTGATGTCCTTCATGTTCAGTCTCCTTTTCCTGTTCTGGTCGTTGAATGGGACAGGCCGATGGGGGGAGGCGCGGCACAGCACCTCCCCCTCTGGCATTGTTGTTACGGGAGGGCCCACGGCGGGAGCGTCGCGCTATCAGCCCTTGACGGCTCCCATGGTGATGCCCTGGGTGAAGTACTTCTGGAAAATCAGGAACACGGTGATGATGGGCACGGCAGCCAGGGCGGCACCGGCCATGAGGATGCCGAAGTCGGTGGAGCTCTCACCCTGGAGGGTGGCGATGCCGACGGAGATGGTGTAGTTGGCGCTGCTGGTCAGCATGATCAGCTGAGTGAAGTAGTCGTTCCAGCTGTTGATGAAGGTGAAGATGGCCAGCGCGCCGATACCCGGCTTGATGAGGGGCATCACGATCTGCACAAAGGTCTGTGCCTCCCCTGCCCCGTCGATGCGGGCGGCCTCCAGCATCTCGCCGGGCACGCCCTCGCAGAACTGCTTCATCAGGAACACACCGAAGGGCCAGCCCACGGTGGGCAGGATGACGGCCCACAGGCTGTTGTACAGCCCCATGGCGGAGATCTCACGGATGAGGGGGATGAGGATGACCTGCTTGGGCAGGGCCATGGCGCAGACAATTAGGGTGAACACGGCTCCCCGTCCAATGAACCGCTTTTTGGCGAGGGCGTAACCCGCCATAGATGCGGTCACACAGGTCAGGAGCATGGCCATGACCGACATGAACACGCTGTTGACCAGCCAGCGGATGGCGGCGGGAACCGTCGGCCCCTCAATGTCGCCGATGGTAAACAGGGACGCCGTCCGGGAGGAGAACAGCTTTTCAAAGTTGGTCGTCACCCATTCGGTGGGCCACCAGACCGTGTCGGCGGCGTAGATGTCGGTGGTAGGCTTGAATGCGCCCGTGATGATCCAGTACAGGGGGAACAGAAACAGTATCGCAAAGATAATCAGCACGATCAGGGAGACAATCCTGTATACGCTGGGATGCTTACTTTTCACACTTGAATTCATACCGACACCCCCTCACTTTTCCTCGGTCAGCTTGAACTGCAGGGCAGACAGCAGAGCGATAAAGATGGCCAGGACCACGCCCATGGCGTTGCCGTAGCCCAGACGGTAGAGCTTGAACGCAGTGTAGTAGATGTAGTACATGACTGTGTTCGTGGAGTTGGTGGGGCCGCCGGAGGTCAGCAGCTGGATCAGGGCAAAGCACTGGAAGCTGTTGATGGTGGTGATGACCAGGATGTAAAGAGTGGTGGGCATCATCTGGGGCCACTTGATCTTCCAGAACACCTGGAGGTCGGTGGCGCCGTCCACCTGGGCGGCCTCGGTCAGGGAGACGTCCACGTTGCCCAGAGCGGACACATAGAGGACGATGGGCTGGCCCACAGAGGTGGTCAGCAGGATGACGATGATACAGGCCAAAGCGGTGCTGGAGTCGCCCAGCCAGTTCACGTTGCTGTCAATGATGCCCAGATTGGTCAGCACGTCGTTGAGCACGCCGGTCCGGTAGTTGTAGATCCACTTCCACACCACGGTGACGGCCACGGAGCCGGTGACCACCGGCAGATAGAACACACAGCGGAAGAAGGACAGCAGGGGACCTCTCAGCTTGTAAATCACCGAGGAGACCCACAGGGAGAACACGCAGGTCACCGGTACGCTGACCACCACAATGATAAAGGTGTTCAGCAGGGCCTTACGGAAGATCTCGTCGTTGAACAGCTCCACATAGTTGGCGAAGCCGATAAAGACGTCCTCTCCGTTAGCGGTCAGGTTGGCATCAAAGAAGGAGGTGTAGATGCACAGGATCATGGGAACGATCACGAAGCCGACAAAGAAGATCAGGCTGGGCAGCATAAAGAGATAGCCGGAGATCGTCTCCCTGCGCACCAGTGCCCGACTCGTGGCCGGCTTGTTTTTGTTTCTTGCCAAGAAAAACGCCCCTCTCTTAAAGAAACGATTTCAGGGAAAACGGAGGCTCAAACCGGCCCTGTATTCCCCCGCCTGTGTAAAAACACCCCACCCCCGCGCATTGCGGGGATGGGGTGCGCGACCCATCAGACAGTTATAGACGGTTTCGCTTTGCTCACAGGCGCAGATTACTCGGAGACACCGTTGTCTGCATTGGTAGCATAGGTCTCCACGGCCTCGGCCACGTCGCCGCCGGCGCCGATGACCTGGAGCATGTTCCACCACTGATAGCGGGCGGCAGTCCAGTTTGTGGTGACCTGATAGTAGTCGCCCAGGTACTGCATCAGAATGTTGTACTCGTTCATGATCTCGTTGTCGGCCCAGATGTCGGAGATATCCACGGTGCCATCGACCACGGTGTCACGGACGGCGAAGTAGTTGGCAGCGGTCACGGCGTCAGCAGTGGCCTCGGAGTCGCACATGTACTGGATGAACAGCTTGGCAGCAGCGATCTTGGCGTCGTCGCCGTTGTCGAAGATGCCGAAGCCCCAGATGCCGCCGCACAGCTCGGGATCAGAGCCGTCCTCGGTGGGGAATGCCATGAACAGGATCTCATCGCCGCTCAGGGTCAGGCCGGAGCCGGTGCCAGCGGTGTTGGGGTCCAGCTGCTGGGCGATGTTCCAGCAGAAGGCCATGTTCAGAGTGCCCTGATAGAACTGGGCGATCTCGTCGCCGCCGACGATGGAGGCGTCGAACTCGATGCCTTCGCAGGCAACCAGAGCCTCAAGGGCCTTGATGTTCTCCTCAGAGTTCCAGGTGTAGGAGGTGTGGTCAGCGCTGGCGAAGGTGCCGCCGTACAGGTTGTTGACGAGAGCGCGGGTGCCCTGGTCGCCGCCCTGGCCGCCGCAGTAGATGGCGCCCACGGTGGAGCCGGTGTACTCATAGACGGCCTGGACCGCTGCGAAGAAGTCCTCGCTGGAGTTCCACAGATGGGTCTCCTCGTCCAGGTACTGCATCGCGCCGGCAGCCTCAAAGACGGTCTTGTTGATGGCCATGCAGTGAGCGGTCATGACCAGAGGATACTCGTAGACAGCGCCGTCGTCGCCATAGCAGGCGTCCAGAGCGGCGGAGTTGATCTCAGCGATGTCGGTGTCGTCCAGCAGGTCGGAGATGTCCACCATGTAGCCGCTGGCGCCCCAATCGGCCACCAGACGCTCGGGGCCTTCCATGATCAGATCGGGGCCTTCGCCGGCGGCGAGGGCGGTGTTGACCTTCTCATCGCCGTTGGTGTAGTCCAGATACTCCACAGTGACGGAGATGCCGGTGGCCTCGGTGAAGCCGGCGATCAGCTCGTTGACGGTCTCCTCGGTGCCCCAGCCGCCGATGGGATAGGTCCAGAGGGTGATGGAGTCGGCAGCCTCGACGTCGCCGGTCTCCTCGACCTCGGCGTCGGCATCGGCCTCAGCTTCAGCCTCCTCCTCGTCGGTTCCGGACTCTTCCTCAGTGGTGGTGGAATCGCTGGTATCATCGGTTGCAGTGTCATCAGAGCTGCCGCCGCATGCTACCAGAGACAGAGCCATGAGCATGGCCAGCACCAGAGCAAGGATCTTCTTCATGTTTTGTCCTCCTTTTTTAAAATGATGATATCGCAGCACAATGGCTGCCGCGTACTTGAGGGAACAGGTATCTCCCTCGCTGAAACAAATTATATATAAATCCTTTCTGTATGTCAAGCCATTTTTTGAAAGAATTTTTCAGTTCTGAAAAAAAATTCAAACAGTCCATACTTCCGCTTGACATTCCCCCATCCGGCAGGTAGACTGGACGGGAAAGAAAGCCCTGCGAGGCGGAAGAAAGGACGAGAGCACCATGAAAAAACACATTCTCTGCCTGGGAGATTCCAACACCCACGGCTACTGCGCCGACCCCTCCGACTGCGCCGACGGCGGCGACCGCTTCAACGAGGAGGAGCGCTGGCCCTGTCGCCTCCAGACTGCTCTGGGCGGGGATTATCTGGTGACGGAGGAGGGGCTGTCCGGCCGCACCACCGTGTTCCCCGACCCCCTCCATGAGAGCATGGACGCCCTCTCTGTCCTCTATTCCCTGCTCAAGAGCCACGAGGTCGTTGACCTGCTCATCATTATGCTGGGCACCAACGACACAAAGGACCGCCTGTGCGCCAACGCCGCCTGCATCGGCCTGGGCATGGAGCGGCTGGTGCGCAAGGCCATGAGCGTGGACTGCTGGGGCAGTCACGGGCCGAACATTCTCATCGTCTCCCCGCCCCCCATCGGGCGGCAGATGAACGACCCCGCCATGGGCACCGGCTGCGCCGAAAAGTCCGAGGGACTGGCCGCCGCCTTCGCCCAGACCGCTCAGCTCACCGGCTGTCACTTTATGGACGCCGCGGGCTGTGAATTCAACCACATCGACTATATGCACCTGACCCGCCGGGGCCACGCCCAGCTGGCCGAACGCCTGGCGGCGCTGGTGCCCGGGCTGATGCCAAAGGATTGATACAGGAAAGCGTTCCCTCTGCCCCTCATGCCCGGCAGGGGGTTCCTGTTTTGTGGGCGCATGCCCCGGCGATCGCCGTTTTCCTGCCGATTCCCTTGTCACCCTCTCCCCCGCTGTGATATAATAAGGCCCATCAGACCCCAGCCGGTCAGGAGAGGAGGGCGCCCATGTCTGCCGTAAAGGACTTCATTCACGATGCCGTCGTTCAGGCGGATCATGTGCTGCTGGCTCTGTGCGTGGCGGTCAATCTGTTCGGCATCGCCCTCATCTATTCTGCCACCCGCTACGACGCGGACCTCCACTCCTACCCAGCCAAGCAGGCTGTCGCCATGGGCATCGGAATCCTGCTCTATTTTCTTCTCTCACAGCTGGATATCGACGCCCTGATGCGCCGCTGGTACTGGGTCTTTCTGTTCAGCGCCGCCTTTATTGCGATCCTCGCCATCCCCAATGTGGGTCATGAGGTGGGAGGCAATCGGAGTTGGATCGCCTTTCCCCTGTTCTCTGTCCAGCCGGCGGAGCTGGTGAAGCTGACCTTCACCATGCTGCTGGCAAAGCAGATCGTCTTTCTCCAGCGCCGGAAGGGGCTGAGCCATCCCATCTCGGTGTTCTCCCTCTGCGCACATGTGGGGTTCTTCGTCTGTCTGATCTACCTGGTCTCAGACGACGCAGGCTCTGCCCTGGTATATGTGTTTATCTTCCTGGTCATGATCTGGGCCGGAGGGCTGAAATGGTATTGGCTCCTGCTGGGGGCGGCTGTGACGGTGCTGGCCGGTTCCGCTCTGTGGCTCTATCTGCCGGAGGACAATTACTGGAAAATGCGTATCTTGGTCTGCTTCAATCACGACCTGGACCCCACCTATCGGGGCTTTCAACAGACCCGCTCCCTGCTGGCCATCCGCGCGGGCAAGCTCACCGGCATGGGCTATCTCCAGGGCAATCTGACCCAGGCCAGCTATCAGAGCGCCCTCCCCGCCCGGCACACCGACTTTATCTTCTCCGCCTGCTGTGAGGAGCTGGGGCTAATAGGGGCGGCGGTGCTGCTCCTGCTGCTCGCCGCCATCATCCTCCGGTGTATCCACATCGCCCTCCACGCCAGCACGCCCTTCTACGGGCTGATCGCCGTGGGCTATGCCGGGATGCTGCTGTGCCAGGTAGTGCTCAACGTGGGGATGTGCCTGTTCGTCCTGCCGGTGGTGGGGCTGACCCTGCCCTTTGTCAGCTATGGCGGCTCCTCTCTCATCACCGCCTACGCCGCCATGGGCATCCTCTCCGGCATCCGGCACCGCCAGCCACCCAGCTGGCTTCACGACCAGGTGAAGGACGCCTGGAAGCTGGAATCAGGCCGGGCATAAGAGCCTGTTCCTATCTGGTTCGAGAGGCTGTCATTTCAGGTTCTATAATAAATGTTGGGGTCAGGTTCAGAGCCTGACCCCAATTCTATAA
>JAJQFJ010000036.1:89468-96020 GCA_021201185.1 Clostridiales bacterium | reverse complement strand
AATTTTGCGGATAAATTGGAAACTGAATCACTCCAACCATACTCATCGGCCAGCAGGTCAACGACTTCCTGCATGGTCATACCTTCACGCACAATGTGCGCCTTGATTTCATTTCTGATATTTGACTGCACAATAATTACCTCCGATTTTTCCATAAAAACAACCAATTATACTCTTTGGTGAATCGGTTGCATGGGATGATGTGATTTACACTGACTCTTATTTGCGTTTTTCTGATTGCCGGATGGACTCCTGTCCATATGGCGATATTTCCGTGTTTACGATATTGTGCATTTTTGCATGGTTTCACACAAACAACTACAAATCCGCAAAGTTCATTCACATCTCAGTAAAGCGCATTTTCGTAACATCTGTTCTGAATAGAGCAAATTATTTCACTGTTTTCCTTTGCCCTGATTTTGCAACCCGTTTTTCAGGGTAGTGCAGCCTTTTGGCTGCACAAAAGGGAAATCTGCGGTAAATCGCTGCGTACATACGTACACAGATGAAAAGGGGAATTTCAATCCCGCCAGTCCTCCGGTACGTACATGGTGAAATACTGGAAAACCCGTTCATATCAGGTCTGGCTATTGCTTCGATTCCCATAAAACCCCATACACGGCGACCAGCAGCATTCGTAATTTTATTGCAATGCTCCAGGTTGTACCTCTCCTGACTGGCTATCATGCCGTCACTGAAGCTGCGTGACTTTAACGGTGTCAGGGAATTTTCCTCACACCACATCCGATAAACCTCATACAACTCTTTGGAGCTGATAGAAGCATCCGCCTTCAGCCGAATATAACCCTCGGACTCCAGAAAATCGAAAATATTGTTATTATCCCGCTTGACGGCTTCCCGGTTATCCCTTGTACGCTGGCGCTCTGTAAACTTATAGTTATTAGAGACAAGCCGTTGCAAGCCCTTGAATGCCCACAGGAAAATTCCTTCTGCCTCTGCTTTCATCTTTTCAGCAAGATCAGGGTCATCTATCCGATCAGCAGGCCGATCTTTTGTTGTCAATACAAGCTGTCGGCGATAAAATCCGTCGCTCCGATCATATAATGCCTGTAAATCGCCGTTGCTGAATGCCAACAGTCTTGCAAACATATATCCCTGGTAACTCTGCTTTCCCTTTCGCTCCAGATCCATCTTGCCCTGTGCTGTCACAATAGATTTGACATAGTTTGTCTGCCGCAGTGCCTCCATCCGCATATCATCGTCTACGCAGAGCAGAATGTGTTCCAGATCAGCTCTTGCAAAGCGGTTTTCCGAGATCTTGCCAATACTCCCATCCTTCATGTTATTCCCAAACAACGCTCCAAGGACTGTTCCGATCTGAGACTTACCCTCGCCACCATTTCCCTTGATTACCATCATCCTCTGACCCTTGTTGCTCGGAATCAGACAATAACCAATGAACTCCTGTAAGGTAGGAATATCCTCTGGGTAGAGCAGCCCCGCCAGAAATTGAAGCCAGAGGCTTGGCTCTGGTGCATCCTGTCGATATGCCACCGGAAGTCGGCTCCTCACAATGTCTGGCCTGCCTTCTGTAAATGTGCCATCCAGTTTCAAGGTTCCGTTCGATACATGGATTCGATCCGCCTCTGGAGGAAAATCTTCTACCTGTGCTGCCAGCTTCATAACCTCCAGAATATTGTTGATTTTCCGAGGAATATTGTTGACCGCACAACACCGAAGCTCCTCAAAAATCTCTCCTCGTAATGGCAAGGTATCCGTCACTCTGCCATCCGGCGTAAAGAAAGCCCCATTTGCGAAGATGATTTTGTGTGTTCCCAAAAAATCGTCACAGAACAAAGCCTCATTGATGCTCTTACCATCAAACCACAGAGGCAGATTCATGTCATATTGCTTCCCGTTTTTCATCACGCTTCTCCTCCTTAATCCGGTGCAGACGTTCCTCCAGAGCGGCAACAGTGCCATCCTTCATCAACATCTCTACCGCTTTTACCTGTACCTCCAGTTCCTCAAAGGTTAGGACATCTGCCAGATACTCTACATAGTCGAGCATCTGGCACACCCGAAGGGCGTACCTTGCGTAGGCCTCCACAAAGCGATCATCCCATTCCGCTTCCGGGGACGGAGGTGCATGACGCACCTTCCAATCCTCCAGAACATGAAGATAGTCGCAAAGCACCCTCTGGCAATACATCTCATCTTCCCGAAACGCCCTGCTCATCGGGCGTTTCGGTTTTTGGAGCGCAGCGGTAGATGGCGGCTTGTCCGGGTCAAGACTAAAGTCAGTAGCCAGCTTGAGCGCCGCCTCATAAGCGCTGAGATCAAAGAGCCGGGCTACCAGATCGATCACATCCCCGGTGGCTCCACAGCCGAAGCAGTAGAAATAATCTTCATTCAGCTTCATGCTTGGGTGCCTGTCATCATGGAACGGGCAGCGGGTCATGCCGTTGCGACTGACCTGCAACCCATAGTGTTCGGCGGCCTGTCTGACTGTGACAGCCGCCTTGACGGTTTCATAAATCGTCATAGAAGAATCCTCCGTTTCTATTTTTTGAAAGAGAAAAGCGCCCGTCTGGATGACTGGCGCTTCGTTCTTCCTGCTATGGTTATGTCAGATTTCGCAAAAAACAGGCTAATCGGAGGACAAAGTGATTTCAAAAAACAGGACAAAGCCTATCTTTGCCCTTCTGGATATGCTATAATAAGAAAAATGGAAAAACAGGACAGGAGGGCGGCGCAATGGAACACAATATGCTGACGCTGGATTTCTGGCAGGATACGGTGACTTATGAGGGCAGCAGTATGCCCACGGGAACGATGGGATGTGAAGCCCTGAATATTCCGGATACCGTCATCGAACAACTGAATACGCTGTGTGAACCGCTGACCCAATTTGTGGCTGCGATGGGTAGCAACAGCTATGATGCGCCTCAACTGGAGCAGGCTGGGAAAACAGCTGTGCAGATTTTGGAGTTGCTTCAGAATGTCCCTCCTTTCTCCCGTCTGGATACCGAGTTCTACAAGTCGGGAATTTTGGATGCATTCACCCCGGAAGGACTACAAAATTTGCAGGAATACATACTGGCCATGATGATGGGAACTTTTTCGCCAGAGCAGACAGACCAATATAGAGAGGGAATACTGATTGCACGGCTCACGCCGGTGCTGGCGAACCTCAGTTATTCGTTGAGAGACTATCAGGAAACCATGCGCTCCTTTGCAGAGACAATGGATGTAGATAACGCCGACCGCAGTTTGGACGGACTGGCGAAGCTGTTCGGGGAGAATTTCCCTCCGGAGTTCACGCTCTCATCAGGGGCTTCCTGGATGTCGCTGACAAATATCACTGTCCAATACCTGTCAACGATCCGCCCGGACTGTGATACGCCAATGCTGGTCAAACGGATGCACTATGTTTCCTTTGTGGGAATGCTACGCTCCGATTTGTTTGAGGGGCTTTGCGTCGGCCATGCGCCGAAGAAATGTCCTATCTGCGGGAAATGGTTTTCGACCACCAACGCCCGGCACACCAAATACTGCGGTGACCCAGCGCCTGGAGATCGACTTCACCGCACCTGTCGCCAGATCGGGAACCTGAGAGGCCGGGAGCAGCGGGAGCTGGCGGCAGACCACCCATTGAAACAGATTTACGAGCGGCGGCTCAACACCATCAACCGCTATGTCAAACGGGGAACACTGGACGCTGAAACTGCCAAACGAATGAAAAAGCTGGCGAAGGACAAGATGCTCCGGGCGATCAGCGATGTCAATTATGCCAAAAGTAGCCATGAACAGGAAATGGAGCAGGATGCCCTGCTGACGGCTGTGACTGCTAAGAAATAAAAACTACGAAACATCGGGGAAGGGAGGGATACCGCTATGCTGGAAGATTATCGCTGGGACTTGAACGGCTACATGTAAGAGGTCTGCTTCCGATCCTCTGAGGGAATCACCCGCCGGGAAGCGGAGCATATCTTCCAATTGAAGCCGGAGCCGCCCACAACGGAATGCCTGAATGATTATATTTTACTCGCCCTTCAAAAGAAAAATCTGGACTATTTCTCCTTTTCCCTCCATCACTATGAAGGTCAGCTCAACCAGCGTATTCGCTCTTTTCTCCGTCTGGACGGGACGGACGGTTATGACCCGGAACGATTCCTCGATATAAAGCTCTCCTGTCTGGAAATCATGCTGCAAAAGCTGCCAGATTACGACCCCAAAAAGGGAGCGGAGTTTGCAACTTACATTTACCCGTTTATTCGGGATGCCTGGCTCCAATACCGTATGCAAGAGGAATCCTGGTCAATCTCATCGTTGTCTGCATATAAAAACATCCGTCGTATGGCGTGGCTGTCCCACAATACAAACGCTCCTCTTCAGAGCTTTGCCAATCAGCAGCAGTGCGACATTGCACTCGCAGAAGAATACCTGAAAGCCTCCCGACAGCTTCGCAGCCGTCAACCGTTTTATGTGACCAGTCAGGACGAGGATGGAGAGGAAACCGGCGAGGATGTGACCCGTGACGATAGCTGGAATTATGCGGATATTCTCTGGAACGGAATGCAGGCGACAGCAGTACAATCTGCCTTTGCCAAGCTGGATTATCGGGAACAAATGCTTCTGGAAAAGCGCAACGCCATCTGCATGACCTGCGGACGGGTTAGCCCTCTGTCAACAAGATCGACCTTTGAAGAACTGGCGATTCTGTTCGAGGGCAGCGGCGCCAGCGGAGCAGAACGGGCATATGCTCGTGCGCTGGACAGGCTGACCCACAATCTGGTGGAGGATGGTGCGCTCTGTGTGGTCGAATTGAAACGAAAATCTCAACGGAAAAAGGGCTACAGGAAACCTGCCACTGGCAGCTTTCCTGCACGCTAAGGCGAAAAAAATTGCCGTCGCAGTCTACGAATATCGTGCAGACTACGACGGCGAATGGGGCGAGATTCAGTTTGATTTTGTTCAGGGAATAGCAGAGATTTTGAAGCTGGCAGAGCTGGACACGGTCAAAAGCAACGCCTACGCAAAGCGGGTGATCTCACATATTTTATCGCTGCCTGTTGACGATCTCCCGAAAAAACTGACGCTGCCCTTTGAACGATAGCGGGCATCCGCTGCGACGGGGACGGGGGGAGATATACCTTTCTCAAACGGCGGAATTTTCAAAGCCGCCGCTCCCCGCAGCACCTTTGAAAGCAGCCTCTTTTGAGAGGCCGAAAAACTGCGTATGACAAAAATGTACCACACGAATGTGCCACGCAGTTTTGCCGCCGTTCGAGAAAGGTATAACACACTAGACTTTCCGTGCCGGAAAATCGTGTGCCAAGGGGCTCTGCCCCTATGGGACCCCAGCCACGCCCGCCACAGCAGGCGTGCAAATGTGCAAACCTCCAGAGTCGTTTTTGCACATTTCAAAGGAGGCTCTGCCTCCTCTGGACTTCACCGCCAAGGGGACGCTGTCCCCTTGTATCCCCAGCCAACAGGGATGCACTCGCCCCTATTGGATGACCCGGAGTCAAAGGGACAGTCCCCTTTGAAATGCCTTTGTTTTTGCCCACCTACGCATATGCAAATTTCGCTCTGTTTGACATTTCACAATCTCCAAAAACAAGAGAGGTGAATCCATCAATCGCAAATGCAGAGTTTCAGCAGGCATTGCTATTTACATTAGATGTTTTTTTGGTAGGCACATAGCCTATTATCATCACGTTTCTTAACACTTTTTATACCTGAAGCCATGTCCTATAGCTACACTCTCACAATAACTATAGTTTTATCATCTGTAGACCCATTTTTTATCGCCTTATCTGTAATCAACCGTGCCGCCTCGCAATCGGATTCAGATGTTGCCAAAGCGGACTCAAGGTAGTCAATATCTACAAACTCATGTATTCCGTCGGATGTTAATATAATTGTGTCTGGACATACATCGAATAGTTTATTAACAACAATCCGATTTGCATACCGCAAACTACCGCCGCCAAGACAGCAATTTATTTCGTTTCTATTGCATAGCTCTGCTGCTTCGTACTGGCCACATTCTATTAGCCAGTTGTATGTAGTATGATCGGTTGTCAGCCTCTTTAGATAAGCCCCCTGCATGACATACAGTCTGGTATTGCCCGCATGAACCAAATAATACCCATCATAGGCAGCGACCACACAAGTCAATGTGGTCGCCATCTCTGCCTTTCCAGGAACCGTAGCGGCATACTCGATTAGCTCTGCATTGAGCTTTTCCAAAAAGCATCGGATTTCGCGCCCTGTCAAATGAGAAAAGTCTGCCTGACTGAATTGGTGGGCAATATATCTGCTGGCAATTTGCCCTCCAGCATTTCCGCCAACGCCATCAGCTACTCCAACGCAACGCAAAGCGCCATCATCTATGCACACGATTTGATTGCTAATTAAAGTTTCATTGAATAATGCAGTATCCTCGCACTCATTTTCTTCATTGCCTACTTCAACACATAAACAAACTCTCATATTGTTCCCTCGCGATTATGAAATTGTGCAACTCAAAGAATATGGCTGAACATCCGCATTTATATCTTCAATTACTACGGTCATATCCTC
>JAJQFJ010000036.1:83449-89368 GCA_021201185.1 Clostridiales bacterium | reverse complement strand
TACTACGGTCATATCCTCAAAAATTTCATGATCGAACAAGTAGCGAGACAGCGGGTTAATCAAAAGGCTTTCTACGATGTTGCCGATGCCGCGACCACCATTGTCGAGATTTGCAACCGCCTTCATTCGAAGCACTTCCATTGCCTTATCAGACAAGGATAGAGAAATCTTCTTTTCTGTCTGAAGGCTGGCAATGATTTTATCAACTTGAGCTTTCAAAATTTGGTCAGCTACATCCTCGCGGATGAAATCGAATACAACGATATTTTCACCGATGCGGTTCAGTATTTCTGGCCTGCCCAGCTGTAGCTTGAAATATTCTTCAATGCCCCTGCGTACATTCTTCTGAACCTCCTCGTAAGACATTTGAGGAGTAACACGCAAGATACGCGCTCCGCTGGCATCGACTCCGTAAATTCCGAGGTTACTTGTAAAGATGATAATCGTTTCGGAGAAGTATACAGTATTGCCTTGACCGTCTGTCATACGACCATCCTCAAGAATCTGGAGAAACTTGTCTAAAATAGATGGATGAGCTTTCTCAATTTCATCAAAAAGTAATATGGAAAACGGGTTGTTCTTAACCGCATTGGTCAGTTGCCCACCAGCCTCGTAACCAACATATCCAGGAGGTGCACCAAGTAGCTTTTGATCGCTATGCGACTGTCCATATTCACTCATGTCAAAGCGAATGCAGCTACGTTCGTCACCAAATAATTTTTCTGCGAGGGTTTTTGCTGTTTCTGTTTTACCGGTACCGGTAGGGCCAGCAAAGAACAGCACTCCCTTCGGACGAGATGTAGAAGAAGATTGGAGTCCAGACATACCTGTCATTGCTCGCTTAATGACGTCCAAGGTTTTTGTAATAGCAGCATCTTGGCCCTTAACTCTGCGAGTGAATTCGACATGAGCATTTTTGATTTTCTCCCGATCAATGGTATTCCACGGATTCTCTTTGATGCCGAATTTATACAAATCAACTACTTCGCAAAGATTACGAATGTGAATCCTCTGGTTCTTTGCAAGTCGGCGTAGCCCATTTAACTCAGTAAAGCTAAATCCTTCGGTCATGCCAACAAACTTGTCCTGAATCTTTTCCAATTCTTCTGGATGTTCCTGATAATACGGAAATTCTGCCACATAGATATCATTTGCAAAAAAGCTGGGGAAGCGAACACTTTTTACAAGTTGCTCGCGTTCTTCCTTGGATGGAGTGCGGAGCATAATGCTTTTTACATTGGGATTGTCGAGATAGAACCATGCAGGAATATCATTCACCTTATTTGCAACGATTACCACAATATTCTTGAGAATCCCTTCTGGTGTGCGCACATCCTTGGCGTCCATAGAGGCCTGCAACAAAACCGTATAGCTGTCAATTTCAGACTGCTCCATATTTGTGGGTGATGTAATATAGCGAGATGCAAAATTCATTACAACAGCGGTCGCCCTCGCATTCTGTGTAATTGCGGAGCGAACAACAGATGCAGCTGTGCCGTTACGTCCCTTGAAGTCGGCGTGAATATGCTGATCTGTTACTGTTGCATGAACAAGATTTGCAAACGATTGTAAGTATCCATCTTCACAAGTATTATAAAAGCCTCGAATCCCATCATAGAACACAATATCCTGATAACCGGCGTCTTTGAAATAGTAATGAAGGTATTGTTCCAATCTTAAAACACTTCCCTTTGGGACGCTTCCGTCAATGGGATATTGATAGCTATCAAGGACGTTTCCTTCCAAGATGATTACAGGCTTAATCTTATTAAAAATATCAAGCTCGCGATGCCATTTGGGCAGATAATCGCTCATATATCTTCCAATCCTTTCCCTCTGAGTAGAGTATCTACTTGAGTTTCAAATCCCGGCCTGTGTATGCCGATGGATATCACGCCGTCAATGGTAGTAAAATTCTGAATTTCATTCTCCGCAGTTTCAAGATAACTCTGATATCTATCTACAAGCCGCTCGTCAAGAACAATAATCTGCTGATTATCTGAACCACGAAGGATTGCTCCTGTATTTCGCTCTTGCATATATTTTCCGTCAATCAGCACGCCAACTTGAGCGACAAGCTCCGGATACAGATAAAGCAATTCGTCATACTCAAAACCTGTATACACTAAAATATCATTCGTTATTTGCGACAGAACAGGCAGTAATTGACCCAAGGCTGCCGGCTGAGCGAAAGGGTCCCCACCAGTTAGGGTAAATCCATCAACCGGATGAGATTTACAGATATGACCAATCAGTTTCCATACCACTTCTAAGGTTGTTTTATAGCGTTCCATCGGCTCCCATAATTCCGGATTGCTACACCCGGGACAATTGTGGCTGCAGCCATTAAACCAAATACCAATTCGGTTGCCAGGGCCTAGCACATTGACCGGATATAGAATCCTTGCTATATACATGATCCAATCCTCACCCGAAAATATGCTGCTTCCGGCTGGCGGGAACCATTCTGCACATTGCCACCCAGGCCAATTTCGTCCCCGTCCTTTAGTTCTGCTGTCATGTCTCCTGAAAGCATTTGGTTATTGACGAAAGTATAATTGGTTGTGCTGCAATTCTGGATTTTCAGAATAGCCGCAGCAGTGTCTAAGGAGAGTTCCGCATGTTTCCTACTGACATAAGGCTTGGATAACAGATATTCCTGCATTTCGTGTTCTCTGCCAATAACAGTGCATCCTTCTTTTATTTCATATGCAAATGATCCGTCCAGGGAAGATAGCACATAATGTTGAATGGCGGGGACATCATCTGGAGCGACAGCTATGTCAGGGGTAGGAATAATCATTGAAATATCCTCGCCACATTTAGAGCAGCGGCGGGCCTGTACGGGATTCTTTGCTCCACAATCACATACACGCACCATCACGGATGCCGAATCCTCACCGACATTTCGAGCTCCGCCTTGTGAGATCGCACGCTCCATTTCCTCATCGACGACAGGTATATTCTGCAAATCGGCTTCGCAACCGGAACACTCCAAAAACAGAGGGTTATTATGCGCCCCGCAAACCGGGCATACCTTATATTTTCTTATCATGATTCACCAATCCTCCGGGACTTATCCTTTGCGGCCGGTTTTCTGGCTCCCGTTGCATCATATTCAGAGAGAGCTGCACTTAAATTGTAATCGGATACGTTGATGATTTGAGCATACTGTGCATCCGGTGGAAGAATTGATATTCGCCTAGTCACGATACCTTTTTTGAGCAAACGCTGCTCTATTTCATAATAATCATCACAGAAAGCCTGCATATCAGACGCCAAGCTTGCACTTTCTGCCTCATCGGGCAAACGATCCTCCATGCCGATGCCGCCTAGCTCCATCGTGATTTGACCATCACTGGAATAAGTAACGTTGACCGCTGTTCCTTCATCAAACAGATATAGCTCATTTCGAAAATGTTTTCCGTTACGCCTGACGACTTCTCTATTCCCAACAACTGAATAGCCCATTTCTTCCATGGCCTCATCAACGCACTGGCTAATGTAAGCCTGTTCCTCCTGCTGACGAATGATTGCTTCTGTTTCTTTCAGTTTGGTATCTAGAATTGCAATGGCGTCAGTGGAGGAAGGAATGTGTTCTGGAGCGATACCGATTTTCTGGGCATTTGCTATGTAAATATAGAGCTTATGCTCGTATTCCTCTCCAAAATCAGTATAGGCAGCATGGTATGCACGACATTCCTTCTCAAAGGGAACTACTGTCATCGTATAGAAATTTTTCAAGAAATCTGGATCATCAATTTCCTTGAGTTTCGCTTGTATTGCAGCAAGCCTGACCTTCTGCTCATCGGATATTGACAGCTCAGAAAGCTCATTCAGTACAGACTGTATTTTTTTCATGAAAGGGATATTGCCAACATGGAATGTATCGCCAACCACATCAAAGGAAAAGTCAAATCCGGCATCAATGCGGTCTGCCTGTCTGTCACGGAATGCTTTGTCTGCGGAAGAATATTCTGCTGTCAACGCTTTTGCTGCGAAGCTTAGTTCACGAGCTGCGGTTCGAATGTCCCGATTCATTTTTCGTAACTGCACAGATCCGTCTTTATCACTAGCGGATGATGCCAAGCTAAGGGCATTTACCGCCGACTCACGTCGTTTTTTTGCCAGCATCAGCACCGTGGTATCAGCACAGACTTCTACACATAGCGGTTCCATCTGTTCAATCATACGATCTGCTTCCGCAATAACGCTTCTAATGTCACCCTGCTGCTTTGCAAGCAGCTCACGTTCCATTTTAACTCTACGTTGTTCCTCAAGTATGCGTCGCTGTTCTGCGGTCAACGTGTAATGTGAAGTCTTAGGGCCGCTCATCAGAAAGCGCCTCCTATTCTATATTTCTATATCAACGGGATCACTAGTTAAGTCTTCATTGCTTCTTTCCAACTGTCCAGCGCCTCTCGTTTTCCAATGGCGATCAGCCAACTTTCCAGTGCAGGGATGAGATTGTCATATTGATCCATTAGTCCATGACAGAATTCTTTGAAAGAATCCAGGTGCTCGTTATTTTCGCCGAGGAGCTCTCGCATATAGGAGGTCAGCTCGCCAAGTGTGTGAAATTCCTGTCCTGCCACATACAGGACTTTTTGGTTGGATAGCATATAAGCTACCAAATATAGAGTGACCCGTTTCTCTCGTGGATTGCTTATGTATGCACGGTAAGAAGATTCTAGACCCTGCACTGCTGCGAGCATTTCCTTGTTATCTGACGCTTTCATTGTTACATATTTTGATAGGAGGCCCTCTTTTAAGACGCCATCCATATACTCGTTCATTGAGGCACTGTTACTTCTAAGCTGTTCAAGTAAAGCCCTTCCCAAAGCAGGCAGACCAATATATACCTCTCCCTTCCAGAAAAAATCTTTTGTGTTGGGTTGTAGTGCATACATCGTCTTCCAGAAAATGAAATCATCTTTACCACTGGTACGAGCAGCCTCATGCTCTGATGCCTGGCATATTTGGAAAGCCTCTGAATCATAAATTTTATAATAATCAGACAATTTCCCCCGAAAGAGTTCCTTCTTACCTTCATCCCAGTTCTCGACGAGCGCCCGCACCAGCTCCGTGCGGGAAGTATAGTTTTTACCAACAAAGAAGTATGGCCTTGTATTTCTTCTGTCGATGCCCTCCCCGGGAATGGTTTGTTTTACGCCTGCGAGCCATTTGTTTACTTCATCATATCCCCACCGGCGGTTAGGATTGTTTTTGTCTCGTCGGTTAGAAATGTCATAATACGTAAGTGCCTTAATCAGTTCCTGCAATTCAGTCGGCATGGTCTTAGGAAATGGAATACGCTGAATCGCAAGATATTTTTCAATATCTTCGGCGGGCATGTTTCCATATGGTGTTTTTCCACAGAACAACTCATAAAGGGTAATACCAAGCGAATAATAGTCTGCGTGGCTGGAATACAGGCCTTTGAATGTTTCGGGCGCAGAATACTCAGGGGTCATACCAGTCTGAGTAACAATAACGGTGCTTCCCGCCTCCGTGACAGAGCTGATGCCAAAGTCAATGATTGCAACTGACTGTCGATCATCCGCCATCACAATATTGGATGGTTTCAGATCCTTATGGATGATGTTAGCATCATGCAGTGCTTTCAACCCTTTATTTAAGCAGGGGATAATGCTGCTTTTTAACTGGTCATAACTGAAGGTTTTCCCGCTTAAGCTCCCTCGACTATAAAATGGTAGTATTTCCACTACCGAACCACGATACTCTCCAATTTCATAGACCGTTGCTACATACGGAGATTTTATTTTTTTAAGTTGTTCCGTAACCTCTGGCTTAATAGATGCTGTGCGGCGATACACCTTGGCAACATATTTTTTGCCGCCGCAGACACATACATAGAGATCCGCTTCTCCAGTAGATATCAGCAGTTTTTCAACTACC
>JAJQFJ010000036.1:77519-83349 GCA_021201185.1 Clostridiales bacterium | reverse complement strand
GACACATACATAGAGATCCGCTTCTCCAGTAGATATCAGCAGTTTTTCAACTACCCGATACTTGCCGCATAGCACCGTGCCTTCGACAATTGCGCCAGTTGCAGACACATTAGGATTCAGTACAGTCGAGCTTCCTCCTGCGTGGCTCTGGTTAGGGGCAATGCCCCTGTTTAATACAGTGGCATTGCCGTTATTCAGATTTCTGTTAAGTTGTGTTTTCCCTGCCATCGTTAGCCCTCCAGAAGCTGGATTTTATTGTCATAATCAGACACTCTTTTTGCGCTGATGAGATAATCTACAGCCTCGTTTGTCCGTTGCTTGATTTTTGCTCCGGTACGCTCAAATCCAAAGACTTTTGCAGCCTCAGCGCATAAAACGCTACGTTCCATTCCGTATGCTCCAACCAGAATTTTCTCCATTGCACCGGCGATCTCGGGAATCGAAATATATTCAATCGTTCTATCAGGAGAACCCAAGTGAGATCTTCTGACCGGAACAGCAGTCAAATTTGCAAGTTGGATAAACTGGTCTTTGATCACGACTTCACCCTGCATACGCTCTCTGATTGCTTGATCAATGGTATATCGGACGGCCTGAGTCGCTTTTCCCGCAGTAAAGCCTTGTCCAACCCGCTTGTACAGCAATTCCATATGCATCGGCTGTTCCACCTTAACAACCGCATGAACCATATCTGCTATATTAGACAAATTATCCGTACCTCTGTGAGTAGGGCTATCCCACCATTTCCCTTCTTTGTATAAAGGCAAATTATAAGGATTCGTCGTGTTACGGGGTTTAGCAGCCCCGCTCGTTTTCACTACTTCAGTTTCTACCCCTTCTTCTGCTGCCGCATCATTGCTTGGTTGCGCTTCCTGAAGATTTTCTCCATAATGCAACAATGCATTCTGGACGAAAGCCATAAGACGCTCCTTTTCCGCTTCCGGATTGCGAATCCATTCGGTAGACCATACCCGGTACATCTTCCATCCCATTTGCTCCAGCACGGCGGTTCTCAGATGCTCACGATCCCGAACCGTTCTGGCCATATAGTAGGAGTTCCCGTCACATTCGATACCGGCAATATAATGGCCAGGCTTTTTCGGATGTTCTACTGCAATATCAATTGTGTAATCAGAATTGCCAACGTTCATCCGAACTGTACAACCACGAGAGGCCAAAAATTTTCCAACTTGTTCACTAAAGGTATCTACGTCATACAAGCCTGCTCTTTTCTCGGCCCTGGAAAGGGCAGCACCGCCTTGCATCGCAAAAGCTATGTAAGCTCGAAGCATTCGAACTCCCTCAGAACGAGTCTTAGACAGGTCGATATCCTCAGGGAGAATCGAGCCGACAAACTTAATGTTATATTTCGCTCTGGTAATTGCGACATTTAGTCGACGTTCACCGCCTTGATTTCCCAGCGGGCCAAAGCGCATATACATTCTGCCTTGTGCGTTTCTGGCGTAGCAGATAGAAAAAAATATGGTATCTCGCTCATCTCCCTGAACATTTTCGAGGTTTTTGACAAAGAAAGGTTCGTCCTTATCTTCATCAAAGAACCTTTCGTTGAACGGATGTTGCATTCTGAATTTGTTGATTTCATCTTCAATTACAGATTGCTGGCTTTCACTAAAGGCGATGATACCCAAAGACCTGTTGGGGTGTTGCTTAATATGATCAGCCACCATCCGCACGATCTCCCGTGCCTCTGCACGGTTACAACGATTCTCATAAACACCATTTTCCACATAGACATACTCAACACCGGTGTCTGGAATTTGAACCGTGCTGCTGGGGAATGTAATGAGATTGTTTTGGTAAATCTCCTGGTTAGAAAACGAAATCAACTCCTCATAGCGGCTACGATAGTGCCAAAGGAGGGAACGATTCGGCAGGTTACTCGAAGCTTCTTCCAGGATAGAGTCGAAGTTCATTTCTTCCATATCTTCATCTTCATCGTCGAAGTCGAAGTCGGCATCGTTGCTCGTGCTGGCAGCAAAGAAGTTTGTAGGAGGAAGCTGCTTGCTGTCACCTGCAATAATCACTTGTTTAGCACGAAAAATTGCGCCGATGGCATCCTGCGGAAAAATCTGAGACGCCTCGTCAAAAATTACCATATCAAAGCGGTAGGTTTCCGCTTCAAGGAAATAAGAAACAGAAAGCGGTGACATCATAAGGCAAGGCTTCAGCTTAAGCAGAAGGTTCGGGATTGACCGAAAGAGTTTCCTCAGGGGCATAATGTTCCGCTTTTTATTAAGCTCATGGAGAAGAATAGACATTTCGTCCGCAGCTCTGCCGAAGTCTTGTCTACTGGGCATTTCACGAATGAGCTTTTCCCGAATCCTCATCTGATCAACAGGCAGCTGATGGGAATCCAATTCGCGAAAGGCTTCAACACGGCTTTCCTGTGTCCGAACTCTAAATGTGGCTACAGATTCAATTCCTGCACAGATTTTCTCAAACCACTCATAATAGAAGCTTTTTAAAAAGACATCTTTGAGCATTCCGGCGGGATAATAAGTGTCTTCTGCTGTTATAACAAAATCCTCGAGGCCATGCTCCACACAGGCTTTTTTGCAGTTGCGCAGATCAATCCAAGCGTCCATAGTGGCGAATTGCTCATTACAATTCCGGAATCTGCGCGTCAACTTCGCCAGGCTATAAGTTTCCAATGTTGATTTATTATTGAACAAGCCTGTAATCTCGGTCACAAGATGCTTATTTTGTATCAATTTCTCGATTCGCTCGTAGTACGATGTGATAGTAACGCCGGGGATGCCGTTGGTCACAAATTGAATGATTTCTGCATCTATATTATCGGTGCTAATTGCTCGCTTAACCTGCCTTAAATGGTTGAACACCTCTGCCGTATCATCCAAATCGGTGTTACTGTCCAATGCAAAAGTAGGAAGGAGTTCTTTTGCGTGCATGAGCCCGGTGTTAAATTCGCTTTGCGCTTCCTGGAGTTGGGACAATTTCTTCAGATCCTCAACAATACCAGAATAACAGCATTCTGAATAGGCAGTTGATGTAACAGCATTCTTAATTTTGATCGCATTCTTAATAGAATCAGACAATTCTGCTAAGAATTCCGTTTTGACAACCAAATCCGTATATTTGGCAAGCGCAGGATACATATTCTCAACCCTTCTGGACGAGGCACAGTACTGCCGCAATTCGGACACCTGCGTTTCCGAATACAATGCAATCCCATCCACAAATGCTGCTATCAATTCAGGGGATATCATCCCTGACAGAGCCTGGATAACATGATGGCAGAATCCAATGTTGGAACGGATGGACTCCCAATCGGTACCAAGCCCGTTATATTCTCCGCCCAGCTTATTTCGGGCATCCTTTTCAATTTCAGGTAGATTGTCACGAATGCCCTGACAAAAGACGATTGCATTCAAATCAGCCTTAATTTCGCTTATGCTCAGTTTAGAACATCCATCTGGGCAATAAGCAGAAAGCATCATATATGCGGAGTGCAAACAGGCAGCATTGGAAATAATAGATTGAATGTCTTCCATCAGATGATGTATCTGAACAGTATTCATGTCCTGACTATCAGCAGAAATATAATACACCGCTTTGGCACATTCAGAGATATTGGTAATGCGAATTAAAACGCCTAAATAGTCATCAATAAGTTCGTTGTTCGAGCAATACTGTTCCACCATGGCATACCCGACAGATTCACCCATGGCTACCGTGATGCTTTCAAATACCTCAAGTTGAGCAAGAATTTCCTGCCATTCGCCAAAGCCTTCGACATATTTTACGCCTGTATACTCAGCAATCTCAGCAGACTTTGCGACAAACCAAGTCCGAGCAGCAATAATATCTGTAGCACATTGCTTTGCTGCCAATATATGCAGGGAATCGTTTTCGGAAAGTATATATGCAAGATAATGGGCAGGAGACTCAAAAAGCGTACACATGGCTCGTGCATGCTCAAGTAAATTGCGTATTTTTGCAGTATCCGTTTCAGCACCCAGATACAGGCTGGCGAAATACTTTTTTTGCCTCGTCGTTACCAATGAACCACGCATTCAACTCATCATAGCTGGAAAGTGCATCGTAAATACAATTCCAGTGACCTTCGATAATAAACTGATATGCAGCCAGGTCATTCTGGAAAAGCCTTCCGACAGCATTAAATGCATCCAGCCTCTTTTTTACAGCGTCCCAATCAAACCAGATGTCGTATTCCTGGATGCCCAGCAATTTGTCAACCTGAGCATCAAGACTACGGTATCGGTTCAAACCCTCGTTATACTGTCTCAAGGTTTGCAGAAGCGTTATAATTTCGGTATCGGGTATTTTCTTCCGGACTTCTTTGCACACAAGGCGAACCTGTTTGACATCCTCCTTGTATGAAGATTTGAAAATCTTAAAGAAACCCGTATATTCCGCCTTGAAACGGTTCAGCATGCCGATATAGTCCAGAGAAAACACGGATTCCTCATAGGTTTCCAGAAGTTGATTCCTCTGGCTTTTCAGTTTGCCTGCAAGTGTTGAAACCTGTACCAGCAGTGACTGCGCTTCTGATTTGGAAGTTGCCCAGGCGTCGAGCGGCGTACTTAATACAACCGCATCCCGGCAGTCCCGTAGTGCAGTTAGAAGCTCAGAATTCCTGAAGGTTTCGCTAATGCGGTATTCTGTACGGAGAGCCCCGATTTTCTCTGCAAGCAAAGCATATTGCTGTTCATTGCCGTCAATAGCTTTCAACATGCTGTATGCGCCATCATGATTGCAGGATGACACAATTGCTTCAGCCTCCGGAATTGCCTCGTCCGCATGGCAGAATTTGGATACCTCATCTTCCGACAAGGACTCGACATTTATCACAATGCCAACTCGCTGGAAGAATTCTGTCAGTTTCTTTTTATCATCCGCAAGCTTGCTGGCTTTGTCGATTACTTCCTGTAGAAGTTGCTTTGCCTGATTTCTTGCAGGTGAATATTGCCAGGCAGGAACAACTTTGTTATGCCTTATGTTTTCAATTGCGGTTATTTGCGTATGCACCTCTGCCAGAGTAGCAGGATTAGGCAGACCATAGGTATTAGCCAAGACAGAAAGCGTATCATTATTAAGCGCATCCTCAACCGCTTGGAGCTGCTCTGGATTGAAAGAGATGATGTTGCACAGCCCGGGGTAATTCATGCCGTTATCCGAAATGAGCGTGTTAAGTTCTTTTTCGGCTGCGATTATACTGTCCAAAAGCAGAGCAACATTCTGACATTCAAGGATTGCGTCAGAATAACGTTCGTACAACCTTTTCTTTTCTTCTGCAAAGGTAGAGAGCTTGTTCTCCAGAACTTCGGTATATTGCAACAGCACTTCGCTGTCCTCGTCGCTGAAATACCAGGCTGTTAGTTTTCTTTTTTCGAGAAGCATTTCGCAGACAGACAAAATCGCTTTAACAGAATCATATTCGCACGGCACCTGAAGCTTGTACTCTTCGGAAAAGACATTGAGCGCATCAATTAACAGGTGGCAATTTTCATTTAGAAGCAATACCTGCTGCAAATCAGCTTCCATAAGGCCGAATGCCCTATCTTCGCTTTCTTCACTTTGAAGCGTACCGCGATAGTCTTTCATTGCAGAAGTAAGTTTTACAACTAAATCCCGGCCAGGCAGCTCAAAGAATTCAGGACTGTACTTGTCAGTTAGCAACTGAGTCAAATCATGAATGGTTTGCTTCTGCTCGCGGAGACTACAAACCAGCCGTTCTTCTTGCTCTGTTGATCTATGGAACCAATCATTCGGAATGAAATTGCAATGTCGTGCATGCTCACACAATGTCCAAAATGCATCAAGCGTG
>JAJQFJ010000036.1:0-77419 GCA_021201185.1 Clostridiales bacterium | reverse complement strand
AATGAAATTGCAATGTCGTGCATGCTCACACAATGTCCAAAATGCATCAAGCGTGCTAAAAGTCAAAATATCAGCCAGTGTTTTATCCGCCAGTTTGGCTTCTTCCAGGGGAGAAAGAACTCTTATAGCATCCTGGAGTTTATTCTGCAGGTTTCGCTTCTGACTTACTTCCAGATAAGAGATGGTAATACCTTGCCAGGGGTTCTTATACCACTTTGGTCCCAAAGCGTTCTGTGCTTTATCCAGGTTCATGACCAGAAGGGCCAGACGATTCACATCATCTTTTGTCAGCTTATCAACATCTGCCAAATGAAGCTCAATATCCGGTAATTCACCCAACTCTAAAATAGCACCATAGACCTCGTACAAACTCATTTCTAACGGCATGATTGTTTGATGAATATCATGCACATAGGTCTTAAGCTGCTCCCGGAGCATATCCAAACGGGTCAACTTTGCAATTTCTTCATCCTTTACTTTTATCCGACGAAGATCCAGATTTGCCCCTAACTGCTTGACGATTTCCTTTTTGTTTGCCTTGTAGCTGTGAAGCGAAAGGCAAAAATCCGCAAGATGAACCTCAGATAAGCGCCGATAAACAACATCAAGGGCAGCCATCTTCTCCGATACGAACAATATCTTTTTCCCATCAGCAAGTGCCTGAGCAATGATATTTGTAATCGTTTGGCTTTTGCCGGTACCAGGAGGGCCTTGCATGACAAAGCTAACACCCTTTTGAGACAGCGCAATCGCATCCTGCTGGCTGGAATCGGCATCAAGTACTTGGAACGAGTCGATAGAACGGCAAGCATCATGGTCAAATTGATAAGCTTCGCCATCAATAGTGTTTATTTCGTTTCGTTCACCGGAGAAAGCGCGGATAATTGGGTTGGATTTTAATTGTTCCTCATTCCTGATCAGGTCATTGTACATACTGATTTTCAGAAAGGAGACTAACCCCATACTGCTTTCTTTTACAATACGCCACCCACGTTCGTCGACCAACGTCTCCATTTTCTGCATAAAACTATCCAGCGAATCTTTATCAGAATCAAACTCAGGCAGAGTAATTCCATAATCACGCTCGAAAAGATATGCCAATGTTGGATTAACAACTACTTCGTCTTCATGCCTCTTTAACGTGTATTGAGCATTCAATGAGGGCAGTGTAAGTGTTACAGGAACCAAGATTAAAGGAGACTTGATCCAGTTGTCACCATGACTTCCTTTTTCGCACCACTCAATAAAGCCGAAGACCAAATAGAGAATATTAGTACCCTGCTCATCAATAGAAAGGCGTGCCTTGGAGCGAAGGTGCTTTAAAGTTTTTTTGATTTCAGGCAAAGATCCTTCCGCTCTGATATCGCCAATATTGACTTCCATAGGGCAGGACAATTTATCCAGGAGCGACAGGATAGAGTAAACCCGTACATCTGAGTCCCTGTCTATCGCTTTCTGGAAAGTCAACTCTTTTTCATCGATGACAATCTGCTGATACAGTTCTTCAAACCCTGGCTTAAGAATTTTCAGAGTTGCTCGCTTGCTTTCGCGGAAAGAAATCATTTTATTCCGCTTGCCTAGGTCAAGCAACTGATCTTCCCAGGTTTTAATTTTTTTATCTAAAATCGCTTCGTTCATCTATATCACCCTAGCATCCTGTCATTTTTCAGCCGAAACAGGGCTGTCGGTTGAATTGACAACTTCGACGATATCACCGATATCACATTCGAGGACTTCACAAATCCGAACGAGTATATTTAAGGAAACTGTTTCATTTTTCCCGAGCTTTGCAACTGTATTAGGACTCATTCTTGCCTTTTTAGCCAGATCACTTTTGTTCATATTATGATCAATAAGCAGTTTCCAAAGTTTTTTGTAGCTTACAGACATATTTATCCCTCCAATTGTGCGAAAGCGCCAAATTATGATATGCCGAACGTTTAACCATCTATTTTACAGTATATACTCAATTTGCTCAAAGTACAAGCCAATTTTGGCGTTCGTATAGTTTCTCTATTCCAGGGTGTGATTTTTCTATTCATATTAAGTGCGATATGGTTAGAACATAAAAAATACTGTCTCAAAGCTTGACGTTCAGCCCCAAAACAAAGATTTTCAATAAGAAATTCTGGATAGCCTTTCATATTTGGCTATCCAGAACTCTTTTTGATATTAATTTGAGGGAAAAGGGGCTGGACCGATTAAAGGCATCCATTCTCATATGTCTAAGTTTCAATGGGGATTTAAATCATCCCAAAATACTTTAGTGCCTCCGTAATCGCCGCCTCTTTCTCCGGCGGACATTGCGGCTGCCTTGCATTCTCGGATTTCGGCTTATTGTAATTCTCCCGCTCGATAATCCCATACTTCTGCTTAATCTGCGCAATGTACAGAGAGGACACCGATAATCCGGTATGTTCTTTCACATACTCCTTAATCTGTCCGTAGGTAGCACCTTTCTGGAATCCGGACATATCCATATCCTCCAGAGAGAACTCCACCCTCACTTTCTTGGAGTTGATTTCTCCCTTGGAAAGTTGAACAACCGTCTCCACATGCCCCGTCCCAGGGAACATATCCACCGCCTCGGCCTTTGTTGCCCGGTATCCTCCCGCCTCCAGCAGCTTCAGATCCCGGGCCAGTGTTGCCGGGTCGCAGGAGACGTAGACCACCCGCCGGGGCGACATACGGCAGATGGCGTCGATGACCTGGGGGGAGAGACCCTTCCTCGGCGGGTCTACCGAGACGACGTCCGGGCGCAGGCCCCGCTGGGCCAGAAGCCTGGCGGCCTCCCCGGCGTCGGCGCAGAAAAACTCCGTGTTATCCAGTCTGTTTCTCCGGGCGTTTTCCCTTGCGTCCTCAATGGCCTGAGGGACGATCTCTGCCCCCAGCACCCGGCCCGCCCGGGTGGCCATGACCAGGCTGATGGTCCCCGTGCCGCAGTAGAGATCCAGCACCGTCTCCCGCCCGGTCAGCCCGGCGAACTCCAGCGCGCGCCCATAGAGCACCTCCGCCTGATCCCGGTTCACCTGAAAGAAGGAGGGCACCGACAGCCGGAAGGTCAGTCCGCAGAGAACGTCCTCCAGATAGTCCCGCCCCCACAGCACCCGGTACTCCGGCCCCAGAATTACATTCGTCTGCCGGGTGTTGCAGTTGAGCACCACTCCTGCCAGAGAGGAAAATGCCTCCCGCAGCGTTTGGAGCAGCTCAGCGGCGTGAGACAGCGAAGTCCCGTTGACGACCAGACAGAGCAGCAGCTCCCCCGCCCGGTTGGTACGGCAGAAAACGTGCCGTATCAGCCCGGTATGCGTCCCCTCATCATAGGCAGGGACGGCGTATTGCTCCATCCAGGCCCGAACGCACCTGCCTGCCCGATTGGACAGCTCCGGCTGGAGGAGACAGTGCTCCACGTCGATCACATCGTGGCTCCGCTGGCGGTAAAAACCAACTCTGACCCGGCCGTCCTTGCCGCCGCTCACCGGGAACTGCACCTTGTTCCGATATCCGTCCCGCCGGGCGGCGCCGTGGATACAGGAGACGGTCAGCTCCAGCCCGCCGATGCGCCGGAGCGCGTCGTTCACCCGCTCCGTTTTCAGCCGCAGCTCCTCCTGATAGGTCATGTGCCGGAGCTGACAGCCGCCGCACCGGGGATAGTAAGGACAATCCGGTTCGATTCGGGCAGGGGAGGGGTTCAGCACCTCCAGCAGACGGCCCCAGGCACAGTGCTTCGTCACCTTCATCAGGGAGATTCTGGCGGTCTCTCCTGCCAGAGCGCCCCGGACAAACACGGCCAGTCCGTCCTCCAGACGCCCGACGCCTTCCCCCTGACTGGTACATCCGGTAAAGGTGACGATTTGTTCTGTGTTTTTCAGGGGATGGGACATGGCGAGGGCCTCCTGTCAGGTCAATTTGTCTCTTCCATTATACTTCCCCTGTTCTCCCGGCGCAAGAAAATTCAAAGCGCCCTGCCCGGAAACGTTCCTACCCGTCAAAACGGGAAATTTCACTCAATTCCGGCCCTTACCCCTTGCAAAAACGGCGGTTTCTGATATACTTTTCTGTAAAATGAGCGATATGCGGGGAAGGGGGGTGCGCAGCGTGTCAGATTCCAACATCACCAAGCGGGCGCTGGCCGGCGCCCTGAAGCAGCTGATGGACGAGGAGCCCTTTGCCAAGATCAGCGTGGGAGAGATCTGTGAGCGCTGCCAGCTCAACCGGAAGAGCTTCTATTACCACTTTCAGGACAAATACGACCTGGGCAACTGGATCTTCGACACGGAATTTATCGCCGCCGCCAGTCAGCGGGACTATCGTCACAACGGGGAGGTCTTTCGCGACCTGGTAGACTATTTCTATGCCAACCGCAGCTTCTACCGTAAGGCCCTCCAGATCAAGGGCCAGAACTCCTTCCAGGACCATTTCCGGGAGCTGATGTTCCCCTTCCTGTCCGCCATCATCGAGCCTCTGATCGCCGACCGCGCCAGCGACGACGACCCTGGGATGCTGGAATTTCAGATTCATTTCTGCTCTGACGCCCTGATCGCCACCCTGGAGCGCTGGCTGCTGGACAGAGAGCCGGCTCCGCCGAAGATATTCCTCCGCCGTCTGCGCTCCTGCCTCCAGATGATCTCTGACAGCGTCAGCGACGACCCGTTCTTCTCGGAAGAAGCACATTCCTGAAACCCACCGCACAAACCAGCCGTCCCAGGGCCGTTGCGGTGCTCCCTGTCAGGCAGGCAATGGAAAAATAGTTCTGTTTTTATGAAGATGGCCTCTGCCTCAGCGCAGAGGCCATCTCAGTCTGTCAAAAAAGCCTGTCTACGAAAAGAAAACCAAGCAAAAAGTTTAGGAAGCCCTCCGCAGGAGTTTTGTTGCTTTAGCAACAAAATAAAATGAAATACGCCTTTTTAGCCGGGCGTGTACCGGCAAAAAGACACAGGGAGGCGACGACTGTGCGAGCGAAGCGAGTGCGGAGAGGAGCCGCATTTCGAACCAAATGCTCGCATTTGGTTCGAGAGCCTGTCGATTCACGACAGGCTCAGATGGCCTCTGCCTCAGCGCAGAGGCCATCTCTTCATGCAGTTATACGGCAGCGTCAGGCGCTGTGGAAAAGAGTGTAGCGCGCAGCGGTAGACGCCGTTGCTGCAGCTGTTCCCCCGTGACAAATGCGGGAAAGCATTGCATCAGAGGCAAATCTGTGTTATGATAATGCGTGTTTTCATGGATATCACTCACGGAGGCATATTGCGATGAAGAAAGTAATTACCTATGGCACCTTTGACCTGCTCCACTATGGACATATCAATCTCCTCCGGCGGGCGAAAGCTCTGGGGGACTATCTCATTGTGGCCCTCTCCACCGATGAGTTCAACTGGAACGAGAAGCAGAAAAAGTGCTATTTCAGCTATGAGCAGCGCAAGCAGCTGCTGGAAGCGGTGCGGTACGTGGACCTGGTCATCCCGGAGACCTGCTGGGAGCAGAAGGCCTCTGATGTAAAGGAATTCCGGGTGGATACCTTCGTTATGGGGGACGACTGGAAGGGACAGTTTGACTTCCTCAGCGACCTGTGTGAGGTGGTCTATCTGCCCCGTACGCCGGAGATTTCATCCTCCCAGATCAAGCAGGATCTGGGCCGATAAGGGAAAGGCGAGGTCAGGATGGGTTCGAGAGAGAGAATGAAGTGCAGACAGCACAACCTGGGCTGGCTGCTGTATCTGGGGTCGGCGGTTTTCTGGGGGATGAACTATTTCCGCACCAAACGGATCGCCATGGCGGGGTATACCTTTGCCTCGGTCATCGTCTTCCCCGGCATGATGTTCCTCATGGGACGGGAGTCCCGGGGGAAGGACCGGCGGGAGCTGGTCTCCTCCGGCATCGGGATGGTGCTTCTGGGCTTTGCCCAAAAGGTGTTGCTGTTCTGGTGCGAGACGCTGGCGGGACGGGACCCGGCGTTCTATCCCTTTTCCACCACTGGAGCCCCATGGCTGTTCCTGGTGGGGGGCGTCTGCCTGATTTTGGCGGGGGCGGTCCCACAGAAAGAGTGGATGAAGAAATGGCTGCTGCCCCTGACAGTGGTCATTGGCCTGGCGGCGGGACTGATCAAGCCCATCACCAACTTCCTGTGCCTGGCCCGGCTGGCGGTGTATCTGCCCTTCTTTGTGCTGGGCCGCACCATGGAGACGGAAAAGCTGGCCCGGTGGTGCCAGTCGAAGTGGAGCAAGCTGCCCTCCCTGCTGCTGGTCGGTGGATGGGCGGTGGTGTGCATCCTGCTCCGGGGCTATTGGAAAAACCTGCGGGCGCTTATCGACGGAAATACCTGGTATGACGGCGTGGCGGGGCTTCCCGGGGCCTGGGCGGGCATCCTGGCCCGGCTGGCCTTCTATGTGCTGGCGGCAGGGCTGATCTGTGCGGTCTGGACGCTGACCCCGGACTGGAAGGTGCCTCTGTTCACCGAGCAGGGGAAGCGGTGGAAGTCCGGCTATTTCTGGTTCTCTCCCATGGTCTATGTGCTGCTGCTGCCCATGGGAAACAAAATTTCCCTGGCAGGGGTCGCGGCGAGCGGCGTGCTGTGTGCCCTGGCCGGGCTGATAGCGCCCAGTCGACTGGCGAACCGGCTCCCCGGTCTGTGCCTGAATGTGGCGGACCGTCTGGGCCGGGAGGAGGCTCCGGCGGGTGCGCTGGGGCGGAAACGGTTTTGGCAGCGGCACCGGTGGGGCCTGGAGATGACCGGCCTGTTCACCCTCCTCTTCCTGGTGGTGGCGGTGGCCTATGTCTATCCCTTCACCTCCAACGGGAAATCTCTGGTCTGGGAGACTGACGGGCTGGGCCAGCAGTACTCGGCCATGTTCTACTTCAAAGAGTATGTCATGAGTGGCATCAACAGCCTGCTGGAGACGGGCGTCCTCCGGTTCCCCCAGTGGGACTTCACCCTGGGCTTCGGCATGTCCCCCCTGGATGCGGTCCGGCGGGAGCCGTTCATGCTGCTCAGTCTCCTGGGCAATGAGGAGACCATGGAGCTCATCGCAGACATCACAGTGATCCTGCGGCTGTATGTCTGCGGTCTGGCGTTCATCTGGTTCTGCGCCACCCTGGGCAAGCGGGAGAAGCTCCCCATTCTGGCGGGGGCGCTGGCCTATGTCTGCTCCGGCTTTGCCATCTTTGCCGCTGTCCGGCAGCCCTTCTTCACCACCGTCCTGATGACCTATGGGGTGCTGACCCTCATCGGGGTGGAGCGGTTCATCCGGCAGCGGGAATACGGCGTGTTCGTCCTGGCGGTCTTTTTGCAGTGCTTCTGCGGCTATTACACCGCCTATGTCAACGGCGTGATACTGGCGATTTATCTCCTCGTCCGGCTGTTTTGCCTCCACGGGAAAAAGGTGGGGAAGGTGCTCTCCGAGATCGGAAAGCTCATCGGCCTGTACGCCTGGGGAGCAGCCATGGCGGCCTGTGCCCTCCTGCCCGGGGTGCTGAGCTTTCTGGACTCCGCCCGGAGCGGGAGCGGGATCGAATACAGCCCCTTTTACAGCAACAGCTATTACTCCGGTCTGCTGGACGGCCTGAATCTGGAGTTTAGCTCCATCGGCTCCTGGACCCACGTGAGCATGGCCGCTCTGGCCTGGCTGGCCTGTATCCTGCTGTTCCGGAGAAAGAGAAAGGAGCTTCGGCCGCTCAAGGTGGGGCTGATCGTCTGCTTCGTGGGCATCTGCCTGCCCGCCTTCGGTCTGGCCGCCAACGGCTTTGCCTATGTCTGCAACCGCTGGGGCTACGCCTTTTGCCTGCTGGTGGCCTATATCCTGGTGGAGATGCTGCCGGAGCTGACGGCCCTGACCCGCCGGGACCGGCTGGTGCTGACGGCGGGGACCGTGGCCTATTGCGCGGTCTGTATCACCCAGGAGGACGCCACCAAGCTGGTGGCCTACGGCCTGGTGACCATGGCGGTGACCATGCTGGTGCTGATTCTCCTGGACGAGTCGGAGCTGAAGCGGGGCCAGCGGATGGGCGTGTTGACCCTGGTCACGGTGTATACCGTCATGCTCAATGTGTCTATCTCCCTGCTGCCCCGGGGCGGAGACTACGTATCCGAATTCGTGTCCTCCGGAGAGGTATACGATACCATGACCGGCCAGATGGACGAGGCTCTGTCTACCGAAACGCTGTCGGAGGATGACTCCTTCTATCGCATCGATCAGGAGAGCCCGGTGTACAATCAGTCCAGCGCCCTGGACTTCTACAGCACCAACACCTATTACAGCGTCACCCCATCCGGCATCAGCGATTATTTTGCCAGCGTCTGCCTGAGCAGCCAGACCCACACCTACTGTATCCGCAATCTGGACGAGCGGGCGGTGCTCATGTCCCTGGCCTCGGTGAAGTACTATGTATCCACCCATGGAAGCCGTATCCCCTACGGGTTCGAGGCGGTAGAGGAGGTGGAGAGCGGGGACAAGACGGTGAAGGTATACAAGAACCGGAACGCCCTGCCTCTGGGTTATACCTATACCAGCTACATCACCCAGAAGGAATACGAGGCTATGACCCCCCTGGAGCGGCAACAGGGGATGCTGGAGAGCGCGGTGCTCTCCGAGGACACGGACCTGCTTGCCCATGAAGGGGGCAGCTACACTGAGGAGCGGATAGAGGTCGCACTGAAAGGCACCAACGGGGCTACCCTGAACCAGGAGGACGGGACCATCTCGGTAGACAGCGCAGCCGGCAGCTTTACCCTGACCTTTGAGGGAAAGGAGGGGTGCGAGACCTATCTGGTTGTCACCGGGCTGAAGTACGCCAGCGAGACCTCCACCGGCACCTGCAATATTTCCTGCCGGTCTGTGGGAATCAGCGAGACCCTCACCCTGCGGGGCCAGGCCCAGAGCTACTACTTTGAAACGGACGCGGCGGTGTTCCATCTGGGATACAGCGAGGAGAGCCTGTCCAACTGCACCGGGACCTTTGAGAAGGCCATTGAGGCGGTCTATGATGACATCTATGTGGTCTGCGTCCCCATGGACGGGATGGACAGCCAGGTGGACGCCCTCCGGGAGGTCGTGCTGGAGAACGTGGTGGAGGACGGCGACCGGATCACCGGGACGATCTCCCTGGAGGACAGCCGCCTGCTGACCTTCTCCGTCCCCTATGCCGAGGGCTGGAGCGTCTATGTCAACGGCCAGGAGGCCGAGCTGCTCCAGGTCAACACCATGTACTGCGGCGTCCTGCTGGAGCCGGGTGAGTACGAGATCGAGCTGCGGTATGAACAGCCGGGGGCATCTGCAGGAAACCTGATCTCCGCCGTTGCAGTGATCGCCATCCTGCCGGTGGCCCTGGTGACCGGAGCGGTGAAGCGGCGGCGGAGACCGTCCAAACCGGAGCAAGCCCCGGCGGAGAGCGGCACAACCTGAGAGAGGCCGGTCTGCGCTGTCGAATCTGCAAAGAATGAGAGATATGGAGGTAATGCGCAATGATTCCCTTTAACCGTCCGCCCTATACGGGCAAAGAGCTGGACTATATGGCCCAGGCAGTGATGGTCAACCACAAGCTGTGCGGCGACGGCCCGTTTACAAAACGGTGTCACGCCCTGCTGGAGCAGCAGACGGGCAGCCCCAGAGTGCTGCTGACCACCTCCGGCTCTGACGCCCTGGAGATGGCCGCCCTGCTGTGCGAGCTCAAGCCCGGGGACGAGGTCATCATGCCCTCCTATACCTTCTGCTCTACCGCCAACGCCTTTGTGCTCCAGGGTGCGGTGCCGGTGTTCGTGGATGTCCGTCCGGACACCATGAACATCGATGAGACGAAAATCGAGGCGGCTATCACCGACCGGACCCGGGTCATCTGCGCCGTCCACTATGCGGGCATCGGCTGTGAGATGGATACCATTATGGACATCGCCCACCGCCACAGCCTGTTGGTGGTGGAGGACGCCGCCCAGGGGGTCATGGCCAGCTATAAGGGTCGGGCCCTGGGGAGCATCGGCGACTTTGGTTGCTTCTCCTTCCATGAGACGAAGAATTACTCCATGGGAGAGGGGGGAGCCGTCCTGGTGAACCACCCGGAGCTGATTGAAAAGGCGGAGACCATCCGGGAGAAGGGCACTAACCGCTCCCGCTTCCTCCGGGGACAGGGGGACAAGTACACCTGGGTGGAGTACGGCTCCTCCTATCTCCCCAGCGACATCAACGCCGCCCACCTGCTGGCCCAGCTGGAGATGGCCGACGAGATCAACCGGGACCGGCTGGCCTCCTGGCACTACTATGAGGAGGGGCTGGCCCCTCTGCGGGACGCGGGGGAGCTCCGTTTTCTGGAGCCTCCCGCCGAGTGCGCCCACAACGCCCATATGTTCGCCATCCGGGTGAAGGACCTGGAGGAGCGGACGGCGCTGACCGCCTTCCTCAAGGAGCGGGACATCATCGTCTCCTTCCACTATGTGCCTCTGCACAGCTCCCCTGCCGGGCTGAAGTTCGGCCGGTTCCACGGGGAGAACGTCTATACCGACCGGGAGAGCGACCGGCTGACCCGCCTGCCCATGTACTACGGCCTGAGCCGGGCGGAGCAGGATCAGGTGATCGACGCCATTTTTGATTTCTTCGGTCAGAAGCGGTAAGAGGGCGGAGACAGAGATGGAAGAAAGAGTGGGCATGTCCATCACAGCGGAGGAGCGGGAGAGACGGATAGGGACCATGCTCTCCTGCCTCCTTGGATCGCTGCTGTTTTTCCTGGCTTTTTACGCCACCTACCATCTGCTGGCCGAGGTGGATGCCAGTGATTTCACGGTCCATTTGGGCTGGGCGGATGAGTTTAACAAGTGGACGCTGCTCCAGGCGCTGTTCACGGGCAGCGATCGGCTGTGGCATGCCTTTGTCTGGTTGCTGAATCGGCTGGGAGTGGAGCTTATCTATGCCGGATGTCTGGTGACGGCCGGCGCCGTCGAGGCGGCCTATGTCATCTACAACCTTCTGTTCAAAGAGATGCTCCGGTGGCTGGACCGGCGGCTGATCCCATTCGCCTCCCTGACCCTGTGCCTGGTGTCGGCGATCTACGTCCCCTGGTATACAACGACCATCTATCGGGGACAGAGCAGCCCCAACGTCTGGCACAACCCCACTCAGATGATGGTCCGGCCCTTCGCCCTGATCGCCTTCTGGATGACGGTGCGCATTTACAAACGTCTGCGGAAGGGGGACGGCTGGTCCACCCGGGCCTTTGAGAGCAAGGGAGAGATCGTGGCCTATGCCTTCGTCCTGATGCTGACGGTGTGGGCCAAGCCCTCCTTTGTTCAAGCGTTCATTCCGGGGCTGGCGATTTTGATGATCGTGGACCTGATCCGCAGCCGGGGAAAGGCGTTCCTGTTCTGCTTCAAGACGGCCTGTGCCTATATCCCGGCGGCGCTGCTGGTGCTGATGAACTTTATCTCCAATTTCGGCTCAGACTCCGCCAGCGGCATTGAGATCGCTTTCCTGGACGTGTGGTCCCACAGCACGGACAATATCCCATTCTCCTTTTTACTGCTGTTTGACTTCCCCCTGTTTGTGTTCATTGTGGACTGGAAGCAGCTGATTTCCAGCGTGGAGGGGCAGCTCTCCCTGTCCAATCTGGGGGTAGCGGTGGTGATGAAAGCGACCCTGGCAGAGACCGGGAGCCGCCGCTATCACGGCAACCTCAGCTGGAGCTACGGCCTGGCGGCGGTCTTTGTGTGGTTCATCGCCCTGAGAAGCTTCCTGGAGCTGATGTTCAGCGATCGACTGACCGGGAAAAAGTACACGGTGGTGGCCGTGGTGGGCTGGACGTTGCTGGCTCTGCATCTGCTGACCGGCATCCTCTACTATATTAAAATCGTCTCCGGCGAGATTTTGTTCTGAGCCGACCGGAGGAGAGTGAGCGTGATACGATGGAAGAAGTTCAACTGATCAGCTTTGTCATCCCCTGCTACAACAGCGAGAAATCGGTCTCCCTGGTCATTCAGGAGATCCGGGAGGTGGTGGCCCAGCGCTCAGAGTACGACTATGAGGTGGTGGCGGTGAACGACTGCTCCCCCGACCATGTGCTGGACGTGCTGATCGCCGAGGCCCAGGCAGACCGAAAGGTCAAGGTCATCGACCTGGCCAAAAATGGCGGCCGTCACAATGCCCTGATGGCGGGCTACCACGTGGCGGAGGGGGAATTCGTGGTCTGCGTGGACGACGACTGCCAGTGCCCCCTGGACCGGTTCTGGGACCTGCTGGCCCCTCTGGAGCGGGGGGAGGCGGATGTGGCCTTCGCCAAGTATGGAAAAAAGCAGCAGAGCGGCCCGAAGAACCTGGGGAGCTGGTTCAATGATGTTGGCTCCACCTGGCTGATGGACAAGCCCAAGGATCTGCACTTTTCCAACTTCGCGGTGATGCGCCGGTTCATCCGGGACGAGGTCATCCGCTATGACAACCCCTATGCCTATGTCTCCGGGCTGATGTTCCGGGCCTCCTCCCGGGTGGTGAACGTGCCCATGGAGGACCGGGCGCGGACCATCGGCACCAGCAACTACACCCTGCGCAAGTCCATCCAACTGCTCATTAACTCCTTCACCTCCTTCTCCATCAAGCCCCTGCGGCTGGCCACCACGGCGGGAGGGGTGTGCGCGCTGATCGGCTTCCTCTATGGGGTGGTCATCATTATTCAGCGGCTGGTGCGGCCCGTCTATGCGGCGGGGTACAGCTCCATTATGGCGGGGATGCTGTTCATCGGCGGCATGATCATGATCATGCTGGGTATTATCGGGGAGTATATCGGCCGTATTTATATCTGCATCAACAAATCCCCCCAGTATGTGGTGCGGAAAACCTACAACGTGGAAAAAGGCACGCCTGCGGAGGTCCACTGAGATGAAAAAAGTTCTGATTTTGGGCGCCGGCATCTATCAGGTGCCCCTGATCACAAAGGCCAGAGAGATGGGCTATTACACCATCGTGGCCAGTATCCCGGGTAACTATCCCGGCTTCCAGTATGCGGATAAGGTGTATTATGTCAACACGACCGACCAGGAAAAGCTGCTGGAGATCGCCCGGGAGGAGGGCATCAGCGGCGTCTGCGTCAGCGGCACTGACGTTTGCGTCCCCGCCCAGGGCTACCTCTGTGACCGGCTGGGGCTCACCGGCCCCACGGAGGCGGCGGCCCGCCGGGCTCAGGACAAGCGCCTGATGAAGCAGGCGTTCCTGACTCATGGAGTGCGTACCGCCCGGTGCGCCTATGTGGACATCGACAACAGCGATCCGGCGGATATCTGCCAGGAGATCGGTTATCCGGTGATCTTCAAGGCGGTGGACTCCTCCGGCAGCCGGGGCATCACCCGGGTCAACGGCCCGGAGGACATCCCCTACGCCTGGCAGGAGGCGAAGAACAACACCCATGCTGACAAGTACCTCATTGAGAAGTATCTGGTGGGCCGGGAGTTCGGCGCCCAGGCCTGCGTCTGGCACGGGGAGATCCAGTTCGTCCTGCCCCACGGGGACTATGTGTTCCAGGGGGATACCGGGGTGCCCATCGGCCACTTTGCCCCCTATGAGATCGACGAGGAGATCATCGCCGACTGCAAGGAGCAGACTCGTCTGGCCATCCAGGCCCTGGGCATCGACAACTGCGCCATCAACGCGGACTTCATCCTCTGCGACGGCAAGACCTACGTGCTGGAGATCGGCGCCCGGGCGGGAGCCACCGGCCTGGTGGAGCTGACCAGCCTGTACTACGGCTTCGATTACAACGAGAAAATTCTGCAAATCAATATGGGGGAGGACGTGGACTTCACCCCGGTGCTGGAGCAGCCCCAGGCCAACGTGGAGATGGTGTTCTGCGCGGAAAAGACCGGCGTGGTCCGGTCCATCGACACCAGCGGCGTGGAGCCGGACCCCCGTATCGTCAGCCTGTCCTTCGACGTAAAGCCGGGGGAAAAGGTGCGGAAATTCCGCAAGGGCCCGGACCGGTTCGGCATGATCATCACCGGGGGCGACACGGTGGACGAGGCCAAGGCGGTCATGGAGCGGGCCATGTCCCAGGTAAAGGTCACCATCGACTGACGGAGGGGAGAGAGTATGTCTTACGCCACCGACCGAAAGATCGAGCCGCTGCTCATGGCGGCGACTCTGGCTACCCTGGAGAAAAAGCCGCCCCGGGACCTGAAAAAAACAAAGGCCAAGCAGGACGAGCGCATCCATGCGCTGATGGTCCGGGCCTATGAGATCCCCTTTTACCGGGCCCGGTTCGAGGCCACCGGCACCACCCCGGAGGACTACCACACCGCCGCCGACCTGTACAAGTTCCCCCTGCTGACCAAGGAGGAGCTGCGGGACTGGACGGACCGGGAGCTGGCGGAGCACCCGGAGAAGTACCGGGACTGGCACGTCAACCCCACCAGCGGCTCCACCGGACTGCCCCTGAAAACCCTGTTCTCCCCCCGGGAGAACGCCGCGGCCCAGGCCAACTGGATGCGGGTGCTGATGATGGGGGGCTTTATCCCCATCGTCCACAAGAACCTCCACCGGCCCAACTCCCTCCACACCACCACCGGGGGCAAAAAGTCCCTGATGGCCAAACTGGTGGACACCCGTTGGAAGGAGATGTCCGACTCCATCAAAAACCGTATCCCCAGCGAGCAGCTGCTCCAGGAGATCAACGACTACAAGCCCTATTTCCTCTACACCCACAAAAACGTCCTGGTGCGGGTGGCCAAGTACGCCAAGGAGAACCACCGCTACCTGTGGCAGCCCAAGCTGTATGCCCCCATCAGCGAGATGCTGGACAGCCAGTCCGAGCGGCTGCTGCTGGAGATGTTCGGCCCCGGCCTGCTCAACGCCTACGGCCTGTCCGAGGTGGGCAGCTGTGCCACCCGGCTGCCGGGCAGCAAGGAGTTTGTGGTCAACAACGACACCCACGTCATCAACATCTATGACGACGACGGCAACCCGGCGGACAACGGCATGGCGGCGGTGACCCCCCTGTTCAAGACCGACCTGCCCCTCATCAACTATACCACCCGGGACCGGATGGAGAGCTACCAGAAGGAGGGTATCCGGTTCATCACAGCCATCCTGGGCCGGATGAACGATGTCATCCGCCACAGGGACGGTTCCGTGACCGAGTGGGGCAACATCGAGGTGGTGGTGAACTACGCCACCAATCTGGACATCGTCCAGAGCCGGTTCATTCAGGAGAGCTACGACCGGATTCGTATCCAGCTGGTCAAGGACCCGGCCTCCACCCTGAGCAACGGGGAGATCGAACGGCGGTATACCGAGCTGTTCGCCCCGGTGCTCAACCATGAGTTCCAATTCGAATATGAGTGGCTGGAGGAGATCCCCGCCGACCCCAACGGCAAGCTGCGTATGATCGTGTGCAATATCTAGTGACAATGGGAGGCGCCCAGTCTTGATCGATCAATTCTTATCCAAAAAGCGCAATCTGTACCTGATGGTGGCTTTCGTCATCTTTATCGAGAGCCTGAGCACGGCGCTGCTCAAGGTGGCGGGCCAGTACCCCACCTTTTCCTTCGAGTTCTGCCTGTTCTATGTGTTATCGGTGGGCATCTTTGGCGTGGATGCCATCTGCTGGCAGCTGATGCTGGAGCGGATGCCCCTGGGGACCGCCTATATGCGAAAGGGCGGGACCTACGTCCTGTTCTTCTTCTGGGCGGTGGTGCTGTTCCACGAGACGATCACAGTCCAGAACATCATCGGTATGGGAATCATTATTTTGGGAATGGTGGTGAGTATGTCCGATGACCATTAGTTATTTGTATGCCATGGGCTCCGTGCTGGTGGCCGTGGTGGGACAGCTCCTGCTGAAAACCGAGGCGGGCCGGGAGCACGCCACGTTCCTGGGGAAATACCTGAACGTCAGGGTCATATCCGCTTATGTGCTGATGGTGGTATCTCTTTTCCTCAACGCCATGGCCCTGCGGGACCTGCCCCTGTCGGTGCTGCCCTGCATCACCTCTACCAGCTTTATCTGGATCATTATCCTGTCTGCCGTCTGCTTCAAGGAGAAGCCCACCGTAAAAAAGGTGGTGGGCGCCCTGCTCATCATCGTGGGCATCATCGTCTCCCGGGTGGATTTCCAGGAGCTGTCGGCGGCCATCGGACTGACGGCATTGGGAGGCTGAGCACATGAAAAACGCCCTGCAACGTCTGGTACAGATGACTTTCGGACTGACTCTGTTTGAGCTGCCCGGCCTGAACAAGCTGCGGATCTGGGCCTATCGGGCGGTGTTCGACATTGGCCCCAACCCCCGCTACATCTCCAACCATGTCACCATCCTCCTGGGCCACCGCCGGACGGGGGAGAGCAAGACCCCGGAGACGAAGCCCCACACCATCAAAATCGGCGCCCGTGTGGGCCTGTCCGCCAACGTGCAGATCGACTATGTGGGCGGCGTGGTCATCGGGGACGACGTGTGGTTCTCCGAGGGGGCTAAGGTGCTGACCCACGACCACAACCTCGGCCCGGAGCGGGTGGAGCTGAAGCCGGAAAGCATGCCGGTCTCCCACCTGATCGTAGGGGATGGAGCGTGGATCGCGGCCCGGGCGGTCATCCTGCCCAGCTGCAACTATATCGGAAAGAATGCCATCGTCGGCTCCGGCAGCATCGTCACCCACGACGTGCCGGACAATACGGTGGTGGCGGGCAATCCCGCCAGGGTGCTGCGGGTGCTCCAGCCTGAGGAGTACACCGTGCCCTGATGAGAGAGCGCACAGAGAGAAACCTGCCCAAAGAGACAAAGGAGGCCCTGCGATGAAAGGCATTATCCTGGCCGGAGGCTCCGGTACCCGGCTGTATCCCCTGACCCGGGTCACATCCAAGCAGCTGCTCCCGGTGTACGACAAGCCCATGATCTACTACCCCCTCTCCACCCTGATGCTGGCGGGGATTCGGGACATCCTCATCATCTCCACCCCCCAGGACATTCCCCGGTTTCAGGAGCTGATGGAGGACGGAAGCCAGTTCGGCGTCAACCTCTCCTACGCGGTGCAGCCCAGGCCGGAGGGCCTGGCCCAGGCGTTCCTCATCGGGGAGGAGTTCATCGGGGACGACAGCTGCGCCATGATACTGGGAGACAACATCTTTTATGGCAGCGGCTTTTCCCACACCCTGCGCTCGGCGACGAGGGCGGCCAAACGGGGGAAGGCCACCGTCTTTGGCTACTACGTCAACGACCCGGAGCGGTTCGGCGTGGTGGAGTTTGACGGGAATGGCAAGGTGCTCTCCGTGGAGGAGAAGCCGGAGCACCCCAAGAGCAACTATGCCATCACCGGCCTGTACTTCTATCCCGCCGGGGTGGCGGAGAAGGCCAAACAGGTGAAGTTCTCCCCCCGGGGAGAGCTGGAGATCACCTCCCTCAATGAGCTGTACCTGAACGAGGGCAACCTGTCGGTGGAGCTGCTGGGCCGGGGCTATGCCTGGCTGGACACCGGCACTATGGACAGCCTGGTGGAGGCTGCCCTGTTTGTGCGCATGGTGGAGCAGCGCCAGGGCATCAAAATCTCCGCCCCGGAGGAGATCGCCTACCGCTATGAGTGGATCGACCGGGACGCTCTGCTGGCGTCTGCTGCCAAATACGGCAAATCCCCCTACGGCCACCATCTGAAAAACGTGGCGGACAGCAAGGTGATCAGCTCGGTGCAAAAGAGAGACGACGGGAGGAAACCACAGAAATGACGTACATCGTGACCGGCGGAGCCGGGTTTATCGGCTCCAACTTCATCTTTTATATGCGTAAACAGCATCCGGAGGACCGGATCGTCTGCCTGGACAAGCTGACCTATGCGGGCAATCTCTCCACCCTGGCCCCGGTGATGGACGACCCCGGCTTCCGGTTCGTCAGGGGCGACATCTGTGACCGGGCGGCGGTGGAGCAGCTCTTTGAGGAGGAGCACCCCGACGTGGTGGTGAACTTCGCCGCAGAGAGCCATGTGGACCGCTCCATCGAGGACCCGGGCATCTTCCTCCAGACCAACATCATCGGCACCGCCACCCTGATGGACGCCTGCCGGAAGTACGGCATTACCCGGTATCACCAGGTCTCCACCGACGAGGTCTACGGCGACCTGCCTCTGGACCGGCCCGACCTGTTCTTCACCGAGGAGACTCCCATCCACACCAGCTCCCCCTACAGCTCCTCTAAGGCGGGGGCCGACCTGCTGGTGCTGGCCTATCACCGGACCTATGGACTGCCGGTGACGGTGAGCCGCTGCTCCAACAACTACGGCCCCTATCACTTTCCGGAAAAGCTCATCCCCCTGATGATCGCCAACGCCCTGAACGACAAGCCTCTGCCCGTCTACGGCGAGGGGAAGAACGTCCGGGACTGGCTGTATGTGGAGGATCACTGCAAGGCCATCGACCTGGTGGTGCGCAAGGGCCGGGTAGGCGAGGTGTACAACATCGGCGGCCACAACGAGATGGCGAACATCGACATCGTCAAGCTCATCTGCCACGAGCTGGGCAAGCCGGAGAGCCTCATCACCTTTGTCACCGACCGGAAGGGCCACGATATGCGCTACGCCATCGACCCCACCAAGATCCACAACGAGCTGGGCTGGCTGCCGGAGACGAAGTTCCGGGACGGCATCAAAAAGACCATTCAGTGGTATCTGGACAACCGGGAGTGGTGGGAGACCATCATCTCCGGAGAGTATCAGAACTATTACGAGAAAATGTACGGGAACCGGTGACGGAGGGACAAGGGAGTCCCCCATCGGCGCACCCCTGACAGAGAGGAGACGCCCATGCTGGGGACGATCGTCAATACCTGCTGTATCCTGACGGGCAGCGTGGTGGGCAGCCTGGTGAAACGGGGCCTGAAGCCGGAGTATCAGTCGGTGCCGTTCACCGCCTGCGGCCTGGCCGCCACCGGGCTGGGCATCAACTCGGTGGTGCAGAATATGCCCAACAGTCAGTACCCGGTGCTGTTCATCATCAGCCTGGCCCTGGGGGGCCTGGTGGGGACGGCTCTGGACCTGAACGGCCGGTTCCACCGGCTGACGGAGAGCCGCTCCGGGTCGGGCAGCCGACTGGGGGAGGGGATGTCCACCGCCATCCTCCTGTTCTGCATCGGCACCCTCTCCATCCTCGGCCCCATCAACAGCGCTCTCTACGGGGACAATACCTATCTGTTCACCAACGCTACCCTGGACCTGGTGACCTCCATGGTGCTGGCCTCCACCTACGGCATCGGCATCGCCATTGCAGGCGGCGTCCTGTTCTGCTGGCAGGGGGCGATCTACCTGTTGGGCACCCTTCTGGGCTCCTTTATGACGGAGGCCATGATGACCGAAATTTCCATTGTGGGCGGCTTCCTCATCGCCAGCTCCGGCCTGGGCATCCTGGGCATCAGGGACTGTAAGACGCTGAACCTGCTCCCCGCCCTGGTGGTGCCGGTGATTTGGGTGGCGTTGGCCGGGTGGCTGGGCATATGACAGTATCAACGCGCCTCTCCAAAGCCTGTTGCGGGCCGTGGAGGGGCGCATTTTCATCTCCCTCTGGCAAAACGCCCCATCCTCTGATATAATGGCAGCAGGAAAAACTGACGGCAAAGGAGAAAACGCCCATGGAGATTCCCATCACCGGCCACACCGGGCTGATCGCCCTGCTGGCCCATCCCGCCGCCCACTCCAAATCCCCCCTGATGCACAACGCCGCCTTCCGGCTGCTGGGGCTGGATTATGTCTACCTGGCCTTTGACGTGGACGAGCCGACTATCGGCGATGCCGTCACCGCCATCCGCACCTTCGGCATGCGGGGTGCCAACCTCTCCATGCCCAACAAGCAGCGGGTGATGGAGTATCTGGACGAGATCGCCCCGGAGGCCCAGCTGGCGGGGGCGGTGAACACCATCGTCAACGACGGGGGATACCTGACCGGCCACAACACCGACGGAGCGGGCTGGGCCAGAGGGGTGTCAGACCTGGGCGTCTCCCTGCCCGGGGAGAAGATCACCGTCCTGGGGACCGGCGGGGCCGCCAAGGCCATTCTGGCCCAGGCGGCACTGAGCGGCGTCCGGGAGATTGCCGTCTTCAACCGGAGAAGTCCCCGGTGGCCCCAGGCGGAGGCGCTGACCGCCCAAATCCAGGCCCGGACGGGCTGCCGGGTGCGGCTGTGGGAGCTGAACAACGATGACCCCGTCTGCCGGGAGCGGCTGCGGGAGGAAATTCAAAGCTCCTGCCTCCTGTCCAACGCCACCAACGTGGGCATGGGCCGTCTGGCGGGGCAGAGCTGCGTCCCGGACGGGAGCTTTTTCTACCCCGGGCTGGCGGTCACCGACGCCATTTACGAACCCAAAGAGACAGAACTGCTCCGCCTGGCCCGGGAGGCGGGCTGCCGCACCCAGAACGGCGACCGGATGGTGCTCTATCAGGGAGCGGAGGCCTTCCGCTACTGGACAGGGCAGGAGATGCCCGTGGAGCAGATCATGCCCCTGATGGGGCTGTGAGGAGGGGACACCGTGGAGCCTGTGAACATAAGGGGCCTGACCATCGGCTCGGGCCGACCCAAGATCGCCGTCCCCGTTCTGGGGGAGACGAGAGAGGCCCTGCTGGCCGAGGCGGAGCAGGTGAAGTCTGTCCCCGCCGACCTGGCGGAGTGGCGGGTGGACTGGTTTGCCCAATGGCCGGACCGGATGGCCCTGCTGGAGACGGGAGCGGCCCTTCGCGCCGCCCTGGGGGAGCTGCCCGTCCTGGCCACCTTCCGCACAGCGGCAGAGGGAGGACAGCAGGGAATCTCTCATAATGATTATGTAAACCTAGCTCAAGCCCTGGCGGCCTCCGGTGTGGCAGATGTGGTGGATATCGAGGTGTTCACCGCCGGGGAGGACGTGACCGCACTCATCGGGAGCTGCCATCAGGCGGGGGCGCTGGCCCTGCTCTCCAGCCATGATTTTGCACGCACTCCAGAGGAAGATGAAATGGTGGACCGCCTGATTTGGATGGACGGTCTGGGGGCGGATATCTCCAAGCTGGCGGTGATGCCCCACAGCCCCGGGGACGTGCTGGCCCTGCTCTCCGCCACCGGTCGGGCGGCGAGGCAGGCGAGGCGGCCAATCGTTACCATGAGCATGGGCGGCCTGGGGACGGTGAGCCGCCTGGCGGGAGAGGTGTTCGGCTCCGCTATCACCTTCGGCTCCGCCGCCCGGGCCTCCGCTCCGGGGCAGGTCCCCGCCGGACAGCTGGCGGAGATACTGGCCCTGCTGGAGCTGAACTGAGATCGATTTTGCAGCAAATGTGACGAGGAGGGACGATATGGCAGACTGGGAGACCCTGCGCCGGGACTGTGAACGCTGCTGCCAGTGCGCCCTGGGGGAGACCCGGACCAACCTGGTCTTTGGGGACGGCAGCACCTCGGCAAAACTGATGCTGGTGGGGGAGGGCCCCGGCCAGCAGGAGGACCTGACCGGAGTCCCCTTTGTGGGACCGGCGGGGCAGCTGTTGGACCAGATGATGGCGATCATCGACCTGGACCGCACGAAGTACTACATCACCAACATCGTCAAGTGTCGCCCGCCCCGGAACCGGGACCCTCTGGTCACGGAGCAGGAGGCCTGCATCGGCTACCTCCGGGAGCAGACCCGGCTGCTCCAGCCCCGGGTCATTGTCTGCCTGGGCCGCATCGCCGCCATGCGGCTCATCCGCCCGGACTACCGCATCACCCGGGAGCACGGCCAGTGGGTGCAGCGGGGCGGCGTCTGGATGACCGCCATCTACCACCCCTCCGCCCTCCTCCGGGACGAGAGCAAGCGCCCGGAGACCTTCGACGACCTGATATCCATCCGGGACAAGCTGGCGGAGCTGTTCCCGGAGGGCGTGTGATTTTCCCACAGAACCCCCTTGCGCTTTTCCCCGGTTTATGCTACCATATCCCCGACTTCAGACTGACGCCAAAGCTGTGCTGCGGGGGAAGACGGGATGCTGCAAGGCCGCACTACGTCCATGCCCTCGGGCATGGACGTTTTTTGGCGTTCAGGGAGATAGGACAGGAGGACATTCACCATGAAAAAGAAACTGCTCGCCCTGCTCATGGCCCTGGCCATGATGCTCGCTCTGGCCGCCTGCGGCGGCACAGAGGCGGAGACTGCCACGGAGGCGGATACCGCCGACGCCGCCACAGAGGATGTGGCAGAGGAGGAAGCCGAACCGGAAGCCGAGACGGAGAACGAGGCGGATGCCGATGCCGAGGCTGAGGCTGAGGCAGAGACCGTGGAGCCGGAGGACACGGAGGAGAACACCGTGACCGAGACCGTCGTCACCCGCATCGGCTCCCTGAAGGGCCCCACCTCCATCGGCCTGACCGAGATGATGAGCTGGGACTCCGCCGACTACAGCTTTACCATGGAGACGGACGCCTCCGCCCTGCTGACCGGGATGGTCTCCGGTGAGCTGGACATCGCCCTCATCCCTGCCAACGCCGCCGCCATCTGGAATACCAAGATCGAGGGGGGCGTCACCTGCATCGACGTGAACACCCTGGGGGTCCTCTACGTCATCAGCGCAGACGACTCCATCGCCTCCATCGAGGACCTGGCGGGCCGGACGATCTACCTTCCCGGGCAGGGGACCTCCCCGGACTATGTGCTCCAGTATCTCCTGGCGCAGCATGACATGAGCCTGGACGACGTGAACGTGGAGTACCAGTCCGAGGCCACCGAGGTCATCGCCGCCCTCACCGCCGACCCGGAGGGGGTGGGCCTGCTGCCCCAGCCCTCCGTCACCGCCGCCCTGAACAAGCTGGAGGACTTCTCCATCGTCCTTGACCTCACCGAAGAGTGGGGGGCCGTGTCCGACACCGACCTGATCACCGGCGTCACCGTGGTGCGCACTGCCTTTCTGGAGGAGCACCCGGATGCAGTGGCCCGGTTCCTGACCGACCACCTGACCAGCACTGCCGCTGCCAATGAGGATGTGGTCACCACCGCCCAGCGGATGGTGGACCTGGGGATTATGGACAGCGCCGCCGTGGCGGAGACCGCCATCCCCTACTGCAACGTCACCTGCGTCACCGGACAGGACATGAAGGACATGGTCTCCGCCTATCTCCAGGTGCTCTACGACCTGGAGCCCTCCTCCGTGGGCGGGACGCTGCCGGGGGACGCGTTCTACTACCTTGGGTAAGCCGGGGCTGAAAAAGCTGCTCATCGCCCTGGGCTGGCTGGCCCTCTGGCAGCTGGCCAGCCTTTGGGTGAACCAGAGCGTCATCCTGGCCGGTCCGACAGAGGCGTTCCAGGCCCTGCTGGCCCTGGTCGTCACCGCCGAATTCTGGCAGACGGTGCTGTTCACCTTTCTGCGTATCCTGGGGGGCTTTCTCCTGGCCTTCGCCGCCGGACTGGCCGCCGGGGGGCTGGCCCACCGGTTCCCCCTGGTGGGGGACATCCTGGCCCCGGCCGTGACCGCCATGAAGTCGGTGCCCGTGGCCTGCTTCGTTATCCTGGCCCTGGTGTGGGTGGGCTCCCAGAATTTGACCTTTCTCATCGTCTTCCTGGTGGCTTTTCCCATTCTCTACCTCCAGACGAGAGAGGGGCTGGAGCGGGCGGACCGACAGCTGCTGGAGATGGCCCGGGTGTTCCGTCTCTCCCCCTGGCGGCGGTTCCGGTACATCTATCTCCCGGCTCTGCTGCCCTCCCTGATGAGCGGGTGCCAGCTGGCCCTGGGGATGAGCTGGAAGTCCGGAGTGGCGGCGGAGGTCATCGGCACCCCCCTCCACTCCATTGGGCAGCAGCTCTACTTTGCGAAGATCTATCTGGAGATCGACGACCTGTTTGCCTGGACCTTTGTGATCCTGGCTCTGAGCGCCCTGTTCGAGCGGGCGTTTCTCTGGCTGCTGGGCCGCATCGCCCGGAAATGGGAGGGAACCGATGACCTACGGCTGTGAAGGACTGTACAAACGCTATGGCCCGCTGACCGTGCTGGACGGAGTGAGCCTGTCCTTTTCCGCCGGGGACTGCGTGGCCATCATGGCCCCCTCCGGCGGGGGAAAGACCACCCTGTTCCGCCTGCTGGCGGGGCTGGAGATGCCGGACGAGGGGCGGATCGTCGGCTTTGACCGGGCGAAAATTTCCATGGTCTTTCAGGAGGACCGCCTGTGCGGACATCTCTCCCCGGTGACCAACGTGGCTCTGGTGCAACAGAAACCGGACCGGACCGCCCTTCGCCGGGAGCTGGAGACCATCCTCCCCGCCGACTGTCTGGACCGGCCCACCAGTACCCTCTCCGGGGGGATGAAGCGGCGGACGGCCATCGCCCGGGCGCTGCTGGCCCCGTCGGACGTGCTGCTTCTGGACGAGCCGTTCACCGGCTTGGACGAGGAGACCAGAGGGAGGGTCATCCGCTTCGTGCAGGAGCGGCAGAACGGCCGTCTGCTGCTCATGACCACCCACCTCCGGGAGGAGGCAGCAGCCCTGGGGGCGGAGATCATCGGCCTGTAACGCGTGAACACAAAAGCAGCACCCTGCCGGTTTGAGGCCAGCAGGGAGCTGCGGTTTCTTTATTAGTATTACCGACCACTCGTCACTCGTCGCTGTCCTCCGTCTCCGGAAGGGAGGAGGGGCCTACGGAGTACTCGCTCTCGCTCTGGTCAATGACCCACTCATGGTTGAAGAAGGTGAATACGGTGGTCTCGGTCACCCGGGAGGCGACTACCACCTCGTCTCCCTCCTCCACGCCCCAGAGGATTTGGACCTGCTCCTGGCTGGTCAGGCCGGTCTCAACGGTGACCACGCTGGTCAGACCGTCGCCATAGGCGATCTCCACGGAGCGGGTGCCGTCGGACTGGATGGTCAGGGCCTGGATGGGGACAAGCACGGCATTTTCCGCCTCGCCCAGAATGATAACGCCGTCGCAGGTATCTCCCACCTGGAGGCCTTGGGCGCTCTCCAGCCAGACGGTGACGGCACAGACCGTCTCCCCGCCGGAGTCCTCCGGCGACTCGGATACCTCCGTCACCTGACCGGTATAGATGGTATCCACCTCATCAACCTCGTCGGAAAAGGTCAGCTCCGCCGTCTGCCCGACCTGGACCTGCTCTATCTCCTGCTCGGACACCTCCAGCCGGATGCGGAAGGAGCTGGTGGAGGTGATGGCGCAGACCTGCGCCTCCTTTTCCACCGGCTCACCCTCTGCCAGGGTCAGGGCGGTGACGATGCCGCTGGAATCTGCCGTCAGCACCGGATTTTCCCGGAACTGGCGGAGCTGGTACACCTCCGCTGCCAGCGTCTCCCGCTGATCGGTGAGGGAGCGCCAGGTCTCATCATAGCTCTCGTCTACACAGCGGATGAGGGGGTCGCCCTCGGCGACCTCGTCCCCTACCTCCACCAGAATGGAGGAGACCATCCCGCTCTCCCAGGCGACAAGCACCGGACTGTTGGAGACCACCGTCCCGCTGCCCAGCTCGAGCTCGTTCGCTCCGGTGACAACGGCGGTCTCCCCGATGGGGAGATCGGAGCGGTCCGGGAAGGTGACGATGGCAATACCTGTCTCAGCGTCCACCGCGTCCACTGTGGCCTCGATCTCCTCGCCTGCCAGGGTGACGGTGACGGCGTCTCCTGCCTGGAGGTCGGCGTCCTCCGCCAGCGTCAGCTCCACCCGGAGCAGGCCGTCGGTGGACAGCTCCAGCAGGCCGCCATATGCGTCGGTGACCTCCTGGGCCAGGTCGCCCCGGCTGGCGTAAATTGCCTTCACCAGACCAGCGGTCTCGGCGGTGAGCTGGGCGCTGCCGCCCTGCTCCGTCTCCGCCAGCTGGGCGTCCAGCGCTTCGATCTGCTCCAGCAGGGCCTCCATCTGTTCGGTCAGCTCGTCGGCGTCATAGGTGGCCAGCACGTCGCCGGCCTCCACCACGTCCCCCTCACTGACCTCCACCGAGGCGATGACGCCGCTGTACCGGGCGGCGGTGGGCTCGCTGTCGGCGGACTGAACGGCGCCGGGGGCGGACACCGTCTCCCGAATGGTCCCGATGACTGCGGTCTCTGTCTCCACCTCCACCGAGGTGTCCACTCTGGCCCCGCCGCCCTGGATAAAGGGGATCAGGAAAATCAGGGCGACCAGAATGATCGTCCCCAGCACCAGCCACCGCTTTTGCAGCGCCGGACGCTTTTCGCCTGATTCCGTCATGTTGATTCCTCCTGCACCCTCCGGAGCGTCCCGCGCCGGAGGCCTGTCACTGTACTTGTTGGCAGTATCATACTGCCTTTGCCCGTAAAAAGCATGAACAAAGGTTGAAAATTCAGAGATTTGTCAGGTTTGCCGCCGCTCCCGTCACATCCGGTCGGGGGCGGAGAAGCCCAGCAGGTCGATGGCGGTCTCCAGCACGTGGAGCACCAGCCGGATGAGGGCGATATAGCCCGCCTGACGCTCGGCGTCCGGCTCCTTCATGATGTTGTGCTCCACATAGAACTGGTTCAGCGCCCCGGTCAGGTCGTAGATATAGCGGCACAGACGGCTGGGGGACTTCTGGTCGTAGGTCTCGTACACCGCCTCGTTGAAGCGGCAGAGGGTCAGGGCCAGGCCGGTCTCGCTCCGGCTCTCCGGGGGCAGGATGCGCCCGGTCTCCGCCTCCGGGAAGGCGGCGGCGTATTTGGCCAGGATGGACTTGATGCGCACCATGGTGTACATGATATACGGGCCGGTGTTCCCCTCAAAGGCGGTGAACTTCTCGATGTCGAAGATATAGTCCTTGGCGGGCTGGTTGGACAGATCGCCGTATTTGATGGCGGCCAGGCCCACCTTGTCGGCGATCTCCCGCAGCTCCTCCTCGGACAGGCTGGGGTTGGCGGCCTTGGACTTTTCATAGACCGCCTTGCTCACGTCCTCCAGCAGATATTCCAGCCGGAGCACGCCCCCCTCCCGGGTCTTGAAGGGCTTGCCGTCTTTGCCGTTCATGGTGCCGAAGCCCACATACTCCAGACTGCACCCGTCCCGGTCCACCAGTCCCGTCTTGTAGGCGCAGCGGAACACCCGGACATAGTGCAGCTCCTGGCGCTTGTCCGCCAGGTAGATCATCCGGTCGGGGTGGAAGTCCTTCTCCCGCTGGACGATGGTGGCCAGGTCGGTGGTCTCGTACTGGGCGGCCCCGTCGGATTTCAGGATGAGGCAGGGGGGCACCTCCCGGGTGTCGCTCTCCTCCTGCACGTCCACCACCAGGGCCCCGTCGCTGAGGTGGGCGTAGCCCTCCTCCTTCATGGCCTCCACCATGGGGGCGATATAGGGCTGGGCATCGCTCTCCCCGTACCACAGGTCAAAGCTCACGTCCAGCCGGTCATAGTTCCGCTTCAGGTCGGCGACGGAGACGTTGACAATGTGCCGCCACAGGGCGCGGTAGCCGGGGCGGCCGCTCTGCAGCTCCCAGGTGGCGGTCTGAGCCGCCTTCCGGTAGTCCTCGTCCACCTTGCACCGGGCGCTGGCGGCGGGATAGATCTCCTCCAGGTCGGAGATGGTGAAGGGGGCCTGCTCCGGATACGGCCCGGCAAAGCTCTCGTCAAAATAGGGCAGCTCCGGCTGGCGGCAGCGCAGCTCGGTGATGATCTGCCCCATCTGGAGGCCCCAGTCCCCCAGATGCACGTCCCCGATGACCTTATGGCCCAGGAACCGGCAGGTGCGCTTGATGCTCTCCCCGATGATGGCGGAGCGGAGATGCCCCACGTGAAGGGGCTTTGCCACGTTGGGGCCGCCGTAGTCCACCACGATGGTCAGGGGCTGCTCCGCCTGCTCCACCCCCCGGAGAGGGTCGGCCTCCAGCTGGGCCAGACGATCTGCCAGAAAGTCCGGGCTGAGATCCAGATTGAGAAAGCCGGGGCGGACGGCCTCCAGCTTGGCAAACATGGGGTTGTCGCCCACTGCGGCCGCCACCTCCTGGGCGATGACCAGGGGGGCCTTGTGATACCGCTTGGCCCCGGCCATGGCCCCGTTGCACTGATACTGGCACAGGTCAGGGCGGTTGGAGGCAGTGGCCCGGCCCAGGGCGGGGTCGTACCCGGCGGCGGCGAAGCCCTCTGCCAGGACGGCGGAGATTTGATCGATCAAGGTTTTCATGCACAGCTTCCCTCTCGGCGCCCCGGCGGACAGAGGCCGGAAGCGCAAATTTCACTGTCCGTCATTTTAGCACATCTCCCATTGTCCGGTCAACCGTTCTCCCCTCCGGTTTTGGGACGAAACGGGGAAATTCAGCGGTTTTTTTCACCGGGAGAGGGGGATTCCGGGGGAAACGCTCCCGCAAAACAGACGCCGTGCCGCTCCAAAAGCCCGATTGCCATTCGTGCCGGAATATGGTATACTTCACATATCACACGTTAAAGCGGCAAAGCTAAACTCTTCTTTCATTATGCCTCCGGCCCTTGACAATCTTCCGGGGAGACGGTAGCATAGGGGCAGAAAACAACCTTTCCAAAAGGGAGGTGTCCCCTGTGAAAAAGACAGTGATCGCCCTGCTGCTGGCCCTGGCCGTGACCCTGTCCGGCTGTTCGCTCCGGCAGGGGCAGCCCGGAGAGACGGACATCGTTCCGGATACAGACAGCTCGTTAGAGACGGAGCAGGAGGAGCAGCCCTTTGACCTGTCCAATGGGGCCGTCCCCGGTACGGAGGGGTTCTACGAGCTGAGCCTGCTGCCGGAGCTGTCCGGGCTGGACATCTCGGACATGGCCCTGCTGGACGAGAACACCGTCCTGTTCCTCACCGGAGCGCAGCAGGACACCCTGCTCACCCTGGACCTGGAGACGGGAGATCTGGAAACATTATGTCAACTAGACTGGTCGGAAACCATCACCGACGACAGCGCCGACCCGGAGAAGTGGAGCTGGTGCAGCCGGTATTTCCTCTCCATCGACCCCATCGTCATCCTCAGCTCCGGCCAGGAGGAGCAGTGCCTTCTGGTGCATGAGGACGGGACGACGGAGGAGCTGCCCGTCTCCTATGACGACGGCTTTCCCAGCTATTACAGCTGCGTCTTCACCCGGGACGCCGTTTACTGGTACGATTCCGGCAAATACGGCCTTCAGCGGATGGATCTGGACACCCTGGAGATCGCCCGGGTGGGCGCGGTCCCGGTGGCATACCTCTATATCTGGCTGGAGGGGCTGACCCCGGAGGGGGAGGCGGTGCTCTCCGCCGACACCACCGGCGGAGATGCCGTGACCCTGGTGATGAGCCTGGAGACGGGAGAGCTGACCGCCGTCTATGACGGCTCCTGTGCTGGGAGCCTCGCCCAGCGGTGGGAGGTCGATACGGATGCTGTGGAGAACTCCATGACCGATTTCACCCTCACCGCCTGCGCCGGGACCCGGCGGGCCGGGGGGACGTTCTCCGTCTCCCTGCTCTCCCAATACCCGGAGACGGTGTCGGTAGAGGACTATGTGGGCTGGCTGTGTCCCGCCCGCCAGGGCCAGGTCTCCGGCAGGAGCCTGCTCTACATGGAGTGGGCGGACGGCACGCTGACCCCTGTTCTCTGGGACTATGGCGCAGACAGCCTGACGGACGGGGCGGCGGAGGAGCTGACCCCGCTCCGGACGGAGACCTACAGCGACGCCACGGAGCGGGCTGTCCGGATGTCGGAGCAGTACGGGGTATACATCTACACGGGGGAGGCAGTGCTGGATGCGCCCATCTCCGACTATACCCTGTCCGTCTGTGACGACGCCGACGGCATCGACGCCGCCCTGGACGCTCTGGAGGAGGCGTTCTCCCGCTACCCGGAGGGCTATCTGGCCCAGCTGGGGGGAGACGATACCCGGGGCATCTGCTTCTACCTCTCCGGCGTCATGACCCCCACTGACCCCGGTCAGAACATCTCCAATCCCGGCGGGCTGGCCTGTCAGGTGGGCGACCTGGAAATCATCGCCCTGGACGCCGACGGCTATGTCCGGGTCCAGGACGTGATCCATGAGTTGACCCACATCCTGGACCACCAGCTCTGGCTGGCCCTGGATGAGGAGACCTGGAACAGCATGAATCCGGAGGGGTTCGACTATCACTATGCCTATATCGACGAAAACGGTGTGAGCTACGAGTGGGGGGACACCACCTACACCGCCGACGGCTCCGCCTACTATAACGGGGACGTGGAGAGCGTCTATTTCGTGGACGCCTACTCCACCACCTACCCCACCGAGGACCGGGCCAGACTGATGGAATACCTGTTGGCCGACCCGGACAGCGGGCCGAACCGCTGGTTTGCCAGCTCCCACATCCAGGAAAAGCTGACCTGGTACTTCTCCCTCATCCGGGGGGAATTTGACACCACCGGCTGGCCGGAGCAGACCGTCTGGGAGGCGGAGCTGGCGGAGGCAGTGGGGTGAAGAAGTCCTCCGGGCGGCTTAAACGCTGAAAAATCTCCCGTTCAGCGAATTCGCCGAACGGTTTGTACTCAATGGCGCAGTTCCTACTGCACCCCTCCACCGGCTTGCGCCGGTCCCCCTCTACCGCTTTGCGGCACTTACGCCCTTTCAGAGGGGTATCTACTGAAAATCATCGGGGCGATCCGTCCCGGATAAAAGAGGCGACCAGATATGAATGAACAGATGCTGCAATATGGCCGGGCCCGGTCGGTGATCCGGGAGCTGTTTGAGTACGGCAACCGGCGGGCTGCCGTGGTGGGCCGGGAGAAGGTATACGACTTCTCCCTGGGCAACCCCAGCGTAGCCCCCCCTCCCCAGGTGAACGACACCATTCGCCGCCTGCTGGACGAGACGGACCCCTGTCTCCTCCACGGCTATACCAGCGCCCCTGGCGACCCGGTGGCCCGGGGACAGATCGCCGCCTCCCTCCGGCGGCGGTTCGGGGTGGACTGCACGGCGGACCAGCTCTATCTCACCGCAGGGGCCGCCGCCGCCCTGAGCTGCTGCCTCCTGGGCCTGTGCGAGCCGGGAGACGAGGTGGTGGTCTTTGCCCCCTATTTTCCGGAGTACCAGGTGTTTATCCACACCGCCGGGGCGGCGATGAAGCTGGTGCCCCCGGAGACGGAGAACTTCCAGATCGACTTCGACGCTCTGGAGGGACTGCTGTCCCCCAAAACACGGGCGGTGATCGTCAACTCCCCCAACAACCCCTCCGGAGCGGTGTATACCCGGGCGACGCTGGAGCGTCTGGCCGCTCTGCTGGAGGACCGGCAGAACCGGTGGGGCCATCCCATCTACCTCATCAGCGACGAGCCCTACCGGGAGATCGCCTTTGCCGGGGTGGAGGTGCCCTATCTCCCCAGGCTGTATGACAACACCCTGGTGTGCTACTCCTGGTCCAAGTCCCTTTCCCTCCCGGGCGAGCGCATCGGCTATGTTTACGTCCCCGGCAGCGTGGAGGACAGTGAAGCCGTCTATGCCGCCGTGGCCGGGGCGGGCCGGGCGCTGGGCTATGTCTGCGCCCCCAGTCTGCTCCAGCGGGTGGCGGGGGCCTGCTGCGATCTGACCGCCGACCTGTCGGTGTACGAGGAAAACGCCAAACTGCTGGTCACTGAGCTGACCAAAATGGGCTACCGCTGCCCGGTGCCCGGGGGCACCTTCTACCTGTTCCCCCAGTCTCTGGAGCCGGACGACGAGGCGTTCTCCAAAGCGGCACAGGAGCTGGATCTGCTGCTGGTGCCCGGGCGGGGCTTCGGCTGCCCCGGCCACGTCCGCATCGCCTTCTGTGTGCCCACGAAGCGCATCGAGCGCTCGCTGCCGGTGTTTGCAAAGCTGGCGGAGCGGTACAGACGATAAAGGGGAGAGTGGCTCATGCGGATACTGGCCATCGACTACGGCGACGCCCGGACAGGGATCGCCATCTCCGACCCCCTGGGGATGCTGGCGGGGTATACCACCGTCATCCACAGCCGGGACCAGGACTGGGTGGTGGAGGAGCTGAAGACCCTCATCCGGGACCATCAGGTGGAGGAGCTGGTGCTGGGCCTGCCGAAAAACATGAACGCCACCCTGGGGGACCGGGCGGAGAAGAGCGAGGCCCTGGCCCGGCGGCTCCGGGAGGAGACGGGGCTCCCCGTCACCCTCTGGGACGAGCGGCGGACCACGGTGGACGCCCACCGCATCCTGTCGGAGAACGGGCGGCACGGAAAGAAACGGAAAAATACGGTGGACGCCGTGGCGGCCTCCCTCATTCTGGAGGGATTTCTCACCTATCGGCGGCTCCACCCCCTGGAGAAGGAGGGAGACGGCGGTGTTTCTGGACTCTGACGAGAAGCGGGTGCTCATCCCGGTGGAAAACGAGGACGGCAGCGTGACGGTCTATGAGCTGGACGACCTGGTGGAGGTGCTGGACGACACCTTTGGCATCTTCCTCCCCACAAAGGGGGCGGAGGGCGGCGCCGTGGTGCTCCGCCTGGTGGGGGACGACGAGGAAAAGGCGGAGAGCTACGAGTCCGTGGAGGACGAGTCGCTGGAGCAGACCGCCTTCGACCTGTACCGGGCGAAATGCCTGACCCTGGACGACACGGACGGGGGCCTTTGGGACCTGATCATGTGACGCCTTTACAAAAGGTTGACAATCCGGTTTTGCCTCGTTACAATAATCATGCCAGAGGGACGCTTCCGGCGTTCCTCAAATGATAAGATGAATCGAAAGGGGCGGTACCATGCCGGAGGGCGGCGTCAAAAAGGCGGCCTATGACCTGATCAAGCGTTTTCCCGGCCTGCGGCTGCTGGTGCGGCGATGCCTACGGGTGCTCCGGGGGGCGGCCTGGCGACTGGGTACCTGGAACATCCGGCCGGACCCTAAGACGGTGCTGTTCTGCTCCTACCATGGAAAGAGCTGCTCGTGCAGCCCCAGGGCCATCTATGACTACATGCTCGCCTCTCCCGCCTACGGAGATTATCGGTTTATCTGGGCGGCGGCGGAGCCGTCTGAGGAGACGGCGCTGGACGCTGCCCCCCGGACCCGGGTGGTCCCCTTCGGCGGCAGGGCCTTTGAGAGGGCCATGGCCGGGGCGGGCTACTGGGTGTTCAACTCCACCCTGCCGGAGCATATCAGCCCCCGCCGGGGGCAGATTTACCTCCAGTGCTGGCACGGCACCCCCCTGAAGCGGCTGGGCTGTGACATTCAGGAGGAGGGCAACGCCATGAACTCCCTGGCGGAGATCCGCCGGAAATACCGGCTGGAGGGGGAGAAAACAGACTTTTTCCTCTCTCCGTCCCCCTTTGCCTCAAATTGCGTCCGCTCCGCCTGGCAGCTGGGCCGCCGGGGGAGAGCGGGAACGGTGCTGGAGCTGGGCTACCCCCGGAATGACCGGCTGGCCAACGCCACGCCGGAGGAATGTCAGGCCATGCGGCAGAGACTGGGCATCCCCCCGGGGAAACGGGTCATCCTCTACGCGCCCACCTTCCGGGACGATCAGCATGTCTCCGGGACGGGGTACGCCTACCGCCCGGCGGTGGACTTCACCGCTCTCCGGGAGAGGCTGGGGGAGGACTACGTTATCCTCTTCCGCGCCCACTATCTGGTGGCCACCGCCTGCGACTTCTCCGTCTGGGACGGCTTTGTGCTGGACGTGTCCGGGGCGGAGGAGATCAACGACCTGTATCTGGCCGCCGACCTGCTGATCACCGACTATTCCAGCACCATGTTCGACTACGCCGTCCTCCGCCGTCCCATCCTGTTTTATATGTACGACCTGGAGCAGTACCGGGACCGGCTGAGGGGCTTTTATTTTGACCTGGACGAGCTGCCTGGCCCTGTTTTGACAGAGGAGGCGCAGCTGGCCCCCGCCATCCGTGCCACGGAGGACTTTGCCTGGGACGATACCTGGGAGGCCTTCCGGCAGCGGTTCGCCCCCCTGGACGACGGAGACGCCGCCCGCCGGGTGACAGAGGCGGTCATGGGAAAGGGGAACAACACATGAGTGTCAAACGCTTTATCCGCAGCCATATGGACCGGGAGTCCCCGGTGTTTCAGCTGCTACACCGGTTCTACCGCTGGCTGGTGAGCATCCTGTATCTCATCGCCCGGCTTGTTTTGCCGCTGGACGAGCACCTGGTGGTCTTTGACGCCTTCCAGGGGCGGCAGTACACCTGTAGCCCCAAGGCGCTGTATCTGGAGATGCTGTCCGACCCGGCCTATCAGGACTATCACTTCATCTGGGCCTTTACCAAGGCGGCGGGACGGCGGAACCAGATCGCCGGACCCCGGACCCAGGTGGTGCGGTACAACGCCCGGAGGCACAAGATAGCCTGCGCCCGGGCCAAATACATCGTCACCAACTCCATGCCCCTGGGCTTCATCAGGCTCCGCAAGGGTCAGGAGCTCATCGAGACCTGGCACGGCACCCCGCTGAAGCGGCTGGGCTGTGATATCCAGGTGGACGCCAACAGCGTCAATACCGCCGATGAGATCCACCAGCGCTATCGGGAGCGGGTGCAGAAGATGACGGTCATGCTCTCCCCCTCCAATTTCTACACGGAAAAGCTGACCTCCGCCTTTGCCCTGAAGGACTACGGGCAGCACGTCCGGATGATCCAGCAGGGCTATCCCCGCAACGACTTTCTCTCCCGGTACACCCCGGAGGATGTCGCCGCCATCCGTGAGCGGCTGGGGGTGCCGGAGGGGAAAAAGGTCATCCTCTATGCCCCCACCTACCGGGACGACGAGAAGCTGGACAAGGCCTATTCCTATGGCTTCCACCTGGAGATGGACTTTGACCGGCTGCTGGAGAAGCTGGGCGAGGAGTACGTCGTCCTGTTCCGGCCCCACTATTTCATCGCCGACAAGTTCGATTTTGAACGGTACGAGGGCCGGGTGTTCAACGTGGCGAACGTGGACGACGTGAACGAGGTCTATGTCATCTCTGACATGCTCATCACTGACTATTCCAGCGTGTTTTTCGACTACGCCATCCTCCGCCGCCCCATCCTGCTGTTCATGTACGACCTGGAGCGGTATCAGAACCAGCTCCGGGACTTCTACATCGACCTGTCCGAGCTACCCTTCCCCATCCTCCGCACCCAGGAGGAGCTGGAGACGGCCATCCTGGAGCAGTTCAACGGAGGGTTCCGGTATACCGAGGCCTATGAGCGCTTTAACCAGACCTATACCCCCATGGACGACGGGCAGGCCAGCCACCGGGTGCTCCGGGAGATCTTCCCCCAGTCGTAAGCGGCTCCAGACCCATTTCCAGTTGTCCCATTGCAATCCCTCACTGTCTGGAGGTATCCATGAAGCAAACGACTCTACAGCGGCTGAACCGCACCGCATTCATTGCCTTCCCCCTGGCCACCGGGCTGCTCCTCCTGTCCTGGCTGCTGGACGGGATGTCCACCATTATGATCCTGATCTGGGCCATCTCCCTGGGGCTGCTGGCGGTGGTTCTGCTGGCCTGCATTACCCGGAACGTGGTGCAGCGGTGGCAGGCGGGGACCTTCCGGCCCCTGGTCCTCCGCTGGTGCATTGTGGCGGCGGTGGTCCTGGCGATCCTGGTCCTGCTGGACCTCAACACAGACCGCATCTTCTGGTCTGCCGACATTGCCGTGGCCGTTCTGGCCGGGTTTATCTCCTGGTACAGCAAGCCCTGATTTCATGAGAGGAACAGATCCACATCCTCCACCGTCAGCCCTTCCTGCAATGCCAGGTCGATGCCGTAGCCGATGACCTTGGAGATGTCCGACACCAGCACATCGATGTCCTTGGGGGTCACCAGCATGCCGGACAGCTCCCCATCCGTGGACGGCTCCGGCTGTCCCCCGGTGAGGTCGGCGGCCAGAGTGGCGGCGTCCACCACCGTGGGGACGCCCAGGGCGATGACCGGAACCCCCAGCGTCTCCCAGTTCAGGGCCTGCCGGGCGTTGCCCACCCCGGAGCCGGGGATGATGCCCGTGTCGGCGATCTGCACCGTGGAGCACAGCCGCCGGACAGACCGGGCGGCCAGGGCGTCCACCGCAATGACCAGCCCCGGCCGGAGCCGGTCGGTGAGGGCCCGGACCACCTCGCCGCTCTCCATGCCGGTGGTGCCCAGCACCCCGGCGGCCAGGGCCGCCACCGGGCGGAAGGGGGCGAACCGCTCCGGCTCCTGGGCCACCAGATGGCGGGTGACCATGGTGTGGTCTGCCGCCCGGGGACCGACGGCGTCCGGAGTGACCAGACGGTTGCCCAGCCCTACCACCAGGACGGAGGGGTTTTCCGGCTCCGGGGGCAGCAGCTTTCCCAGCTCCCCCGCCACCGCCCGGGCCGCCCGGGGAAAGGCGTCGGACTCCCGGCGGAGCAGCCCCTCCAGATTCAGAGTCAGATAGCGGCCCTGGGGCTTGCCCACTGCCTTCGCCCCATCGGGGCCTGTGATGTCCACCCGGGTCACCTGGTAGCCCTCAACGGTGTAGGTCTGCTCTCTCACCCCGGGCAGAGGCGGCCGCCCCTGACGGGTGAGCTGCCGGGCGGCCTCCAGGGCCAGGTCGGTGCGCGGAACTGACATTTTTATCCCTCCCATGGTCACAGCGGTAATGCCTTCAATGTTCCCCCGCATGGAGGGATTATTCCCAACGGGCGGACGAAATTTTTTAAAAAAACAGTTGCTTTTTCCCGGGAGAGATGATAGAATACATAATCGCACAGGATTCGTGTATAACTTGCTATTAGAGGAGGTGTTTGGTTTGCCGAATATTAAGTCTGCCAAGAAGCGTGTCAAGGTGAATGAGGCCAAGGCCCTGCAGAACAAGGCTGCGAAATCCGCCATGAAGACTTCCCTGAAAAAGTTTGATGCCGCCGTGGCCGATGGCAACCGCAGCGAGGCTGATAGCGCCTATAAAGCTGCCGTGAAGACTGTGGACAAGGCCGCTGCCAAGGGTCTGATTCACAAGAACAAGGCTGCAAACAAAAAGAGCCAGATGGCTATCAAGCTGAATGCTATCCAGGGCTGATTGTGATAAACTGGTACTGCACCAAACCGTCTGCCAAAAGCAGACGGTTTTTTGGTAAACGGATCTCATATCATATGATGAGACAGAACAGAGAGCTGCATGGAAGGGAGGAAGACCGGATTGAGCAGGTGGAAAGACAGGACTGCGGTACAGTTCACCCTGGAGCTGGTGCATATTTATCTGGATAAGCGCATCTCCCGGGCCAGTGCGCAGCTGGCCTACTATATGCTGCTGAGCGTCTTCCCTGTGCTGATGATTATCTCCACCATCCTGGGTATGCTGCCCATCGAAGGCTCTGATGTGCTCAACCGCATTCTGGAGGCGGTTCCTTCCACCATCGGCGCCATTCTGGAGGACTATCTGGCCTATGTGAGCGAAAATCAGAGTGCTGCCCTTCTCAGCGGCGGCATTATCATGACCCTCACAGCCTCCTCGGCGGCTTTCCGGGGGCTGATGGACATTTTTGGCGAGATCTTCGGCGAACGAATCCGGGGCGGGGGCATAGGCGTGCTCTTCTCCATCCTCATGTCTCTGGGGATGCTCATTATGATCTACGGCGCGCTGCTCATCGTGCTGCTGGGCGACTGGCTGCTGGATGTGGTTCGGGTGCTGCTGGACATCCCGGTGCTCCACTACGGCTGGCGGCTGATTCAGATCGTGATGCCCTTCGCCGTCATTTTCCTGTTCCTGTCCCTGGTCTACCGGATCACCGCCCGTACCCCCCGGCATAAGCGCACCATCTGTCCCGGGGCCCTGCTGACCTCTGTCATTCTGGTGGTGGCCACCCTGATTTTCTCCCAGTTCATCACCTCGTCCAGCCGATATACTACGGTATACGGCTCCCTGGCATCGGTGATTATCCTGCTGGTCTGGCTGTTTCTGTGCAGCAACATCGTCATTATGGGCAATGTGTTCAACTTCGTCTGGGCCAACTTCGAGGACAAATACGGCACCGGAAAGCTGCCCCATCTCAACCTCTCCAAAAAGGAAAAGTGACGATTTCACCCTGAACAGAAAACCGGCCCTTGTGCAGCAACGCACGGGGCCGGTTTTTGTGTCACTTTGCGTTATTGTGTATCGGCGGCGACGGTCTCCTCCGCAGCTTCCGTCTCATCCTCCGTGCCGGAGACGCCCTGAGCGGCAAAATAGGCGTCGATGCCGTCGGCAATGCCGGTGGCGATCTTCTCCTGGTACTCGTCGGTGGCCATGAGCTGGTCCTCTGTGGGGTTGGTCATGTAGCCCACCTCCACGATGGTCACCGGCACCTGGCACCAGTTGATGCCGGTCATGGTGTCCGTCTCCCAGACATACTCCTTTTTACAGCCGGTGGCGGACACCAGGGCGTCCAGCACCGCCTCGGACAGCGCCCGGGACTGCTCGTAGAGGTCGCCGTTATAGGGGTTGGAGGCGGTCTGGCAGATGGTCATGGCCCCGTTGGCGGAGCTGTTCTCCGAGCCGTTGGCGTGTATCCGGATAAAGGCGTCTGCCCCCGCCTCGTTGGCAATTTGGCTCCGCTCGGCGTTGCTGATGTCCACGTCGTTCTCCGTCCGCACCATCAGCACCTCATAGCCCCGGCTCTCCAGCTCCGTCTGGAGCTTCAGGGAGATCTCCAGGGTCAGCTCATACTCATACAGGCCGGTAGTGGTCCCGTGGGTCCCACCGGCCACCTTGGCCTTGGTGGTGGAGGAGCCGGGGCCGATGGGTTCCTTGTCCGTGTTGGCCCTGCTCTGATGTCCTGCGTCGATGCAGATAAGGAGCGGATCGGCGTCCGCCTCTGTCTCCTCCACGGCTTCAGCGTCTGCTTCGTCCTCCTCCGGGACGGCCTCATCATCCTGGCCGGAGACATCCTCTGCCTCCCGGGCCGCCTCCTGAGCGGCCTGGTCTGCCTGCTCCTGGACGTCGCCCTCCGAGCCGGAGACAGGGCCTTCCTCAGCGGCATCTCCTTCGTCTGCGGAAGACGCCGGGGCCTCTGCGGACTGTGTTTCCCCGGTGCTCCCCTGACTGCAGCCGGTGCACATCAGCAGTACTGCAAGCAGCAGAATCAGTGCCTTTTTCATCTCGAATCCTCCTCCGTTGTGCCGGAACGATTTTTCCGGATACATGATACCATTTTTTGCCCCAAAGGGCAATCCGTTCCCTGCACGAAACGGAACAAAGCGGGAAAACGCGTGATTTCTGAACAACTTTTCAGGAAAAACGGCCCTGTTTCTGAACAATGATGAATTTTTACGGGAAAAGCGAAAAAAGGCGGGGAGAAATCCTTGCAAATTCTTCCTGAAACCGCTATACTGTTATTATCTCACCCATCGCCCTGCGGGAGACAGGGGAGAAACGGAGGCCGCCCATGTATTTTGACACCCATGCCCATTATGACAGCGGCGCGTTCCGCTCTGACCGGGAGGCGCTGCTGGCCTCTCTGCCGGAGGCAGGGGTGGAGCTGGTGCTCAATCCAGGCTGCGAGCTGGAGAGCTCCCGGGCGGCGGTGTCCTACGCCCACACCTGGCCCCATGTCTACGCCGCTGTGGGCTTCCATCCCTCTGACATCGAAAAGCTCACCGACGACAGTCTGGAGACCATCCGCACTCTGGCCGCCGACCCCAAGGTCAGGGCCATCGGCGAGGTGGGACTGGACTACTACTGGGAGGACTACGCCGACCATGAGACCCAAAGGGCGGGCCTGGCCCGCCAGATGGCTCTGGCGGAGGAGCTGGATCTCCCTGTTATCTTCCACGACCGGGAGGCCCATGGGGACGCTATGGAGATGGTCCGGGCGTTTCCCAACGTCCGGGGCGTCTTTCACTGCTACTCCGGCAGCGTGGAGCAGGCAAAGGAGCTGATCGACTGGGGCTGGATGATCTCCTTTACCGGGTCGCTCACCTTTCCCAATGCGAAACGTCCCCCGGAGGTGGCGGCCGCCATCCCGCTGGAGTATATCATGATCGAGACGGACTCTCCCTACATGACCCCCTATCCCCGCCAGCCGGAGGACCGGAAGCACCGGCGAAATTCCTCCCTGCGAGTACATCAGGTGGCCCGGCGGCTGGCAGAGATCAAGGGACTGCCTCTGGAGGAGGTCGCCCGGATCACCACAGAAAACGGGAAGCGGTTCTTCCACATCGACGGGGCGTCCCTGTGACCGGAAGCAAAGAAAAAAGTAAGGTGTGAACCATTGACCATCACCTATGTCTACGGAAGCAATCTCTATGTAAACACCACCAACCGCTGTGACTGCGCCTGCGCCTTTTGCCTGCGCACCACCGGCGACCGGGTAGGGGATTCCGGCTCCCTTTGGCTGGAGCGGGAGCCGTCTAAGGAGGAGATCCTGGCGGATATCCGGCGGCGGGATCTGAGCCAATACCGGGAGCTGGTCTTTTGCGGATACGGAGAACCCACCTATCGCCTGGAGGACATCCTCTGGGTGGCTGAGCAGGTGAAGGGGTATTCCTCCATTCCCATTCGCATGGACACCAACGGCCACAGCGACCTCATTCACGGCAGGCCCACCGCCCACCTGTTTGCCGGGCGGTTTGATATCCTGTCCATCTCTCTCAACCGGGCTACGGCGGCGGCCTATCAGGAGACCTGCCGCTCCCGCTACGGGGAGGCCAGCTTCCAGGCGATGCTGGACTTTACCCGTGAGGCGGTTTCATACGTCCCCAAGGTGATCATGACTGTGGTGGACACCATCCCTCCCGCCGAGATCGAGGCCTGTCGGCAGATCTGCGAGGGGTTGGGGGCGGTCTACCGCGTTCGTACTTATTCTACCGAATGGTAATCATGCGCAACGGAAAAACCAGAAGAACAGAAGAAGGAGTATGTACCATGAAGCATTCCATTTTGACCCGTTCCGTCAGTCTGCTCCTGGCGCTGGTCATGCTGCTGGCTTATCCGGCCTCAGCTGCGGAGGTTGCCGCACTGACGGACGAGGAGACAGCGGCCACGGAGTCCTCCGACCCCTTTGACGACAGCACCATTGCGGAGGCTTCTGAGGGGGGAGAATCGGCGAGCACCGATGAAGCTGCCTCCGAAGAGACGGACGAGGTGGAAGAGCCCGTCTATCTGGACAGCGACGGGAACTACCTGGCCCCCGAGGAGCTGGTCGTCTATGTGACCAGCTATCTGACCGAGGGCAAAAATGCCCGGACGGACACCTCCTATACCGGCATCGTAGCCTTCTACGACTACAATGAGACGGATGAGGAGGAGATGCTGGACAATCCCTACTTCTTCTACTATGAGGACGGCGTGCTTCAGGATGAGGAGGAGCTGTATATCTCCTCCGACCGGTTCCTGAACCTCGCCAGCGCGCCCACCTCTGCGGCGGCTGCCTCTGTCAGCGATGTGGATGAGGACACTGCGGTGTACTCTGCCGAGGAGGTCTATGTGGACTGCCGGGATGAGGAGGCCACGGAGCACCCGGATTATCTCTTCGCCTTCAACGTGGACGGCCAGGAAAACGGCCTCTATACCGGCTACAGCGAGGTGATGGCCGCCGCCTATGAGGCCGGGGAGACTGTCTCCGTGAGCGGCATCAGTCTGGCTCAGAGCTCGGACGGAAAGAGCGCCATCCTCACCTGGTCTGCCGTGTCCGGGGCTGCCAGCTACAAGGTATATCGCACGACCGGCTCTGCCAGCGCATCTCCCCTGGCCTCCGGCCTCACCTCTACCAGCTACACCGACACCAAAGCGACCACCAGCGGCACCACCTATTCCTACTATGTGACCGCTGTTCTGTCCGACGGCTCCGAAACCTCTGCCAGCGACACTGTGACCTACACCTACTATAAGACGCCGGGCAGCGTCAAGGCGGCCAGCGCCGCAGGAGGCGTCAAGGTCTCCTGGAGCAGCGTCAGCGGCGCCACCGGCTATCGTGTTCTCCGTCAGGTCTCCGGCAGCTCCACCTGGACGACGGTGGGCGACGTCTCCGGCGCCACCTCCTATGTGGACACCAGCGCCTCCAGCAACAAGACCTACAGCTATGTCGTCCGGGCCTACTTTGGCGCCAAGACCTCCAGCCGGGAGGATTATACCGTCAACGTCTGGAGCGGCGTCTCCGCCTCTGCCAGCGTGTATTATCTGGCCGCGCCGGTGATTAGCAAGACCTACAGCTCCTCCAAGGGCCTGGTCATCGGCTGGTCCAGCGTCGCTGGCGCCACCTCCTACCGGGTATATTATCGGAAGGTGGGCGCATCCAGCTGGGCCAACAGCGTCACGGTCACGGATACCAGCTTTACCTACACGGCGGCCGAGTCCGGCAGCTCCTACTATTTTGCCGTTGTTGCGGACAATTCCAACAACAGCACATACAGCTCCTATTATAACCCTGTAGGGGATGAATCTCAGGCGATCACCTATCACGGTGTGCCTAACGTCACGATCAAGACGGTGGAGACCGGCATCCAGGTCACCTGGACGAAGGACGCCGCTGCTACCGGTTATCGGATCTTCCGCAGAGCCTCCGACGAGAGCAGCTCCACTGCGCTGACTGACATCACCAGCGGCAGCACCAGCACTTACATCGACACCACTGTCGAGTCCGGCAAGACCTATTATTACTCCGTCCGGGCGTATTATGGCAGCAGCCTTTCCAAGGACAAGAACTACAGCACCAATAATTGGAGCAGCTATAAGAACTCCTCTACCATCTGCTTCGTGGAGACGCCTCAACTGGTTTCGCCCAATAGTGAGAGCAACGGTATGCGGGTTGCCTGGCAGGAGGTCTCCGGGGCCAGCGGGTATCTCGTCTACCGGAAGAGCAAGACTGCCACCAGCTGGACGCAGATCGCCAACATCTCTAACGGTTCGACGACCTCTTACCTCTCCACCGGCGTCAAGCATAACGATACCTACTATTACACGGTCCGTGCTTATATCAAGGATTCCAGTGGGAATATCTCCTACAGCTACTGGCAGACGCCCAGCACAGCCTACACCTACCATGGCCTGGCGACGACCACCGTGAAGACGGAGGCGAGCGGGATACGGATCACCTGGACGCTGGCCTCCAAGGCCACGGGCTACCGGGTCTACCGGAAGGTGAACGGTAAGGTGGTACCCATTGCAAATATCTCGGCCAGCTCCCTCGCCTCTGGGGCCACTACCGCTTCCTATCTGGACTCCAGCGCCAATCTTACCAGTGGGACCACCTATCAGTACACTGTCCGTACCTATTACGGCTCGGAGAGCATCACGTCGGCAAAGATCGACAAGCTGAACAACTGGAGCGGTTACACTTACAAGAGCATCGTTTATCTCTCCACTCCGACCATGTCCTCCACCGTGCAGAATAATGCCACAGATACAAACGGCATTAAGGTCACATGGGGCAAGGTGACCGGAGCTGCCGGGTACTATGTCTATCGCCGCACCTCCACCTCCGGCAAGTGGTCGATCATCGCCACCATAAACAGCGGCTCCACCGTCGTCTATCTGGACACCTCTGTGACCAGTCTGTCTGCGGGGACGACCTGCTATTACACTGTTGTGGCATTTAGTTCCGGGAAGACCGGCAGCAGCTACTATGACACCACCGGCAGCCTGTGTATCTATCTGCCCATGCCGGAGGATTTGTCGGTTGGAGCCCCCTCCTCCAGTGGGACGACGATCACCTGGAGCAAGGTCAACGGAGCCACGTCCTATATTGTGTATCGCCGGAAGAACGGCAGCAGCAGTTGGACCAACCTGAAGACAGTCACCACCAACAGCTATACCGATACCACCGTCACCAGCAAGAGCACGCTGTACTTTTATACCATTGTGGCTGTCGCCACCACCACGGTCAATGGGAAGACGGTCAATTTCCGGAGCACCTATGACAAGACCGGAGTCTCCTTTGGCATCACCTGGTCCGGCAGCGAGCGGAACACCTGGGTGAAGAAGGACGGCAAGCAGTACTATGTGGAGTCCGACGGCTTACTGGCCACCGGTTGGCAGTACAAGACCCGCAACGGCAAAACCTACAAGTACTACTTTGACCTGGAGACCGGTGAGCTGGTGACCAATCTCTACGCCTACTTCGGCAAGAGCTACCGGGATGCGAAGTTCCGGATCGTCACCTGTGTCTGTGCCAGCAGCAGCACCCCCAGCTATACGGCGATCTATCTCTACAACAGTGATACAGATGCCTATGACACGCCCGCCGCTGCCTGGCGCAGCATCGGGAGCACCGAGCTGACCTATGCCCGCTCAAGCAGCCTGTATTTGGCCGCAGGAGCCGGACAGAGATGGCTACATGGCAATTTTGATGGCGCTACCTATGAGCAGTATGCTATATATATCCACGGGACGCCCAGCTGGTTCCACTCGACCCTATACGGCACCGAGAGCAACCGTAAATTGCTTGCCTACACCTATAATAACCTTGAGAATAACGTCAACAACTCACTGGCCTGCATCAGAATGCAGTGTATCTATGCCTATCTGATTCTTGATCTGGCGAAGAACGGCTACGGAAAGACGCACCGCACGCCGGTGGTCCTCTACAAGACCAGCTCGGTCAGCGCCTTTGGCGTTCCCCATTTGAACAAAATCTCTACCAGCAAGAAATACGATCCCACGGACCCGGACATCACAGGGAAGTTCTTCTATGCGACCTCGGTCCTCGGTATCAGCACCACTGCCAGCTCCCCCACCTGGGTCTACTATTGATCCCTTCCACTCAGCTGAAACAGCCATCCCCAAAAGCCCTGCGCAGCAATGCGCAGGGCTTTTCCGGGCTTGCGGCTTTTGCCGCCATACGGTATAATGGCGGGCAGCAGACCCAAAACGACAACTGGAGGGATCATTATGACCATCACCCTTTGCTCTGAGCTGCTCACCGTCCAAATCGATACCCTGGGGGCGCAGCTCATCAGCATCCGCACCCGCACCGGGACGGAACTGCTCTGGCAGGCGGGCCCTGCCGTCTGGGGCCGCCATGCGCCGCTGCTCTTTCCCATCATAGGCCGCCTCCGGGACGGGCGGTACACGGTGGCCGGGCGGGAATACGCCATCTCTCAGCACGGCTTCGCCAGAGATTCTGCCTTTTCCGTGATTTGCCAGTCTGAATCCGCCGTCACCCTGCAGCTGGAGGAGAATGTGGACACCCTGGAAAAGTACCCCTTCTCCTTCCGACTCCGGGTGACCTATACCCTGGAGGGAGGGACTCTGACCAAATCCCACACCGTCCTCAACCGCTCTGCTGAGACCATGTACTACGAGGTGGGCGGTCACGACGGGTTTCGTCTGGCCCTGCTGCCGGGAGAGAGCCGGGAGGACTATTTCATTCAATTCCCAGGACAGAGCGCTATCCTACCCATGGGCATGGACGAGCACAATTTTCTCACTGAGGGCGGTCGCCCCTTCCCTCTGGAGGGGGACCGGCTCCCCATGCCCCTGTCCGTCTTTGGACTGGACACCGTGGTGCTGAAAGACCTCCCTGTCCGACGGGTGACGTTGGCGAACCGTCGCAACCCCATTCGGCTGACATTGATCTTTGACGACTTCGACTATCTGGGCCTGTGGACAAAGCCGGTCACACCCAGCGCCCCCTATGTCTGCATCGAGCCCTGGTCTACCCTGCCGGAGTGCGCCTTTACCGACAGCGCTCTGGAGCACAAGCCGGGTATCCGGGCTCTGGCGCCGGGACAGGCTGAGACGCTGACCTATCAGACCATTGTCGAGGGAATTTGAATCCACACAGCATTGCACCTCCTTGCGTGCTCCGGCATAGGCTGGAAGCAGCAAGGAGGTCTGCGTATGTGCGGCATTGCCGGTTTTTGTGACTTTACCCAGGACATCCGTGGCCCGGAGTGGCAGGTGGTGGGCTGGAGCATGGCCCGGACGATGGAGCGCCGGGGACCGGACGACAGGGGCCTGTGGAGAGCGCCCCACTGTCTCATGGCTCACCGTCGGCTGGCGGTCATCGACCCGGAGCAGGGGCAGCAGCCCATGACATTTTCCCTGGAGGGGCGCACCTTCGCCCTGTGCTACAATGGGGAGCTCTACAACACGGACGCTCTCCGCTCCCGGCTTTCCGCCCTGGGGCACCGATTTTGCACCCGGTCGGACACGGAGGTGCTGCTCCACGCCTGCATCCAGTACGGGCCGGAGGTGGGGGAGCAACTGGAGGGCATTTTCGCCTTCGCCTTCTGGGACGGGGAGTCCCTGTTGCTGGTGCGGGACCGGTGCGGAGTGAAGCCCCTCTTTTACGCCCGGGTGGGGGAGGCCCTGGTGTTCGCCTCGGAGCCAAAGGCTCTGTTCCGCTATCCCGGCCTGACCCCCAGGGCGGACCGGGAGACCTGGCAGGAGGTGCTGGCCATCAATCCCGCCCGGACGCTGGGACACGGGGTGTTTGGCGGAGTACATGAGCTGCCCCCGGGACACCTGCTCCGCATGACCCGGGGCGGCGTGGCCCAGGCCCGGTGGTGGAACCTGCTCAGCCTCCCCCACCGGGAGAGCTATGAGGACACAGTGGCCCATCTCCGGGAGCTGCTGGTAGGGGCTATCCGGCGGCAGCTGGTCAGCGACGTGCCCCTGTGTACCCTCCTCTCCGGGGGCCTGGATTCCTCCATTATCACCGCCGTGGCCGCCCGGGCCTATGAGGCGGAGGGCCGGGAGCCGCTGGAGACCTACTCCTTCGACTACACCGGCAACCGGGAGTTCTTCCGCCCCAGCTCCTTCCAGCCGGACGCCGACTGGCCCTGGGTGGAGCGGATGCAGCGGGAATTTGGCACCCGGCACCGGGTGCTCACCTGTCCCCAGGAGCCGCTGGTGGAGCTGCTGGAGACCGCCATGGAGGCCCGGGATATGCCGGGGATGGCGGACGTGGACTCCTCTCTGCTGTACTTCTGCCGGGAGATACGGGAACACCACACGGTAGCCCTCTCCGGGGAGTGCTCGGATGAGATCTTTGGCGGCTATCCCTGGTTCCACCGAAAGGATATGCTGGAGAGCGACACCTTCCCCTGGTGCATGGACTTCTCTGCCCGCTCCGCCGTGCTGGACCCAGAGCTGGTCAGCTCCCTGGAGCTGGAGGACTACGCCCGGTCCCGCTGCCAGGAGAGCCGCCGGGGCACCCCACGGCTGGAGGGGGAGACAGGGGAGGCCGCCCGCCGCCGGGAGGTGGGCTGGCTCAATCTGAACTGGTTCATGACAGGGCTGCTGGACCGGAAGGACCGGATGAGTATGTACTCCGGCCTGGAGGTGCGGGTGCCCTTTTGCGATCACCGGCTGGTGGAGTACGTCTGGAATATTCCGTGGGAGATGAAGAGCAGGGACGGGGTGCGCAAGCAGGTGCTCCGGGACGCCGCCGTCGGCCTGCTGCCGGAGGACGTGCGCAACCGGCCCAAATCCCCCTACCCCAAGACCCACAATCCCCGGTTCGAGGTCCTGGCCCGGGCGCGGCTTCGGGAAATCTTATCCGACCCCAACGCCCCCATCCGCGCTGTGGTCAACCGTCAGGCGCTGGAGGAGGGGCTGCTCTCCGACGCCGGGGACTACGGACGGCCCTGGTTCGGCCAGCTCATGGCAGGCCCCCAGATGATCGCCTGGCTCATCCAGCTCAACGGCTGGATGGAGCGGTATCACCTGAGCGTGTAAAAAATCCGCCGCACCCTGCAACAAAACGCAGGGTGCGGCGGACTGTGATCACGGGGAGGTCAGCCTCACAGCACCTCCGCCGCCCGGTCCAGGGCGCTCTCGATGACCCGGTCCATATCGTAGTACTTGTACTCTCCCAGGCGGCCGCCAAAGAGCACCTTGCTCTCCTGATCGGCCAGGGCCTTGTACTGCTGGTACAGAGCGCCATTGCGCTCGTCGTTGACGGGATAGTATGGCTCGTCTCCCGGCTTCCACTCGGAGCTGTACTCCCGGCTGATGACCGTCTTGGGCAGGTCGTTCCCGTTTTCGTCCTTGCCGAACTCGAACCACTTGTGCTCGATGATGCGGGTCCAGGGGGTCGCCCGGTCGGTGTAGTTCACGGCGGCGTTGCCCTGGAAGTTGGGCATGTCCAGCAGCTCCGTCTCGAACCGGACGCTGCGATACTCCAGATAGCCCAGGCGATAGTCAAAGTAGGCGTCGATGGGGCCGGTATAGACCACCTTGTCCGCCAGGGCGTCCAGGTTTGCCTTGTCCGCCAGATAATCCGTATTCAGCCGGACCTCGATGCCCTCCAGCAGCCGCTCCACCAGGCCGGTATAACCCCCGATGGGGATGCCCTGATAGAGGGTGTTGAAGTAGTTGTTGTCGAAGGTCAGCCGGACGGGCAGACGCTTGATGATGAAGGCGGGCAGGTCCTTGCAGTCCCGGCCCCACTGTTTCTCCGTGTAGCCCTTGACCAGCTTTTCAAAGATATCCCGGCCCACCAGGGAGATGGCCTGCTCCTCCAGGTTGCGGGGAGTGCCGGTGATCTCCCGGCGCTGCTCCTGGATTTTGGCGGCGGCCTCCTCCGGAGTCACCACGCCCCACATCTTGTTGAAGGTGTACATATTGAAGGGCATGGAGTACAGCTCCCCCTTGTAGTTGGCCACCGGGGAGTTGGTGAAACGGTTGAAGTCGGCATACTGGGTGACATAATCCCAAACCCGCTTGCTGTTGGTGTGGAAGATGTGGGCGCCGTAGACGTGGACATTGATGCCCTCTACCCGCTGAGTGTAGATGTTCCCGGCGATGTGAGGCCGCTTGTCGATGACCAGGCAGGTTTTTCCCGCCTTCACCGCCTCCCGGGCAAATACGGCTCCGTACAGTCCGGCGCCTACGATGAGATAGTCGTACATGCTGGTTCACTCCTTTGTAAAATTTGAGGTCAGATCAATTCTGAAAATTTATCTCTGCTTTCTGCCCACGGTCCGGCTGTAGAGCCGCACCACAGACGGGCGCACCGGGCGAAGCCGGGGCCAGACCGTCCGAAAGAACTCCCACCAGAAATCGCCGGGGCCGATGAGCTGCCCCTTTCGCTCCACCTGGACGGCCACGGCGAAGATGGCCTTTCGGGGAAGGGGCCCCTCCACCTCCGTCTGGCCATCCCCCAGAAAGTAATAGCCATCCGGCCGGATCTTTCAGATGCGGTGAAAGACATATTGCCCGTTGGGGCGGCGGAAAAAGGCCATATCCCCCACCTGTAGATCGCCCTCCGCCTTCTTCAGAAAGATACGGTCCCGGTGGGAGATGAGAAAGGGGGACATACTGTTGCCCGTGATAATCATGGGGACGATCTTCCCCTCCTCCAGAATGGAGCGGAGCATGGGGATATAGACCTGAGCGTCCACCACCCGGGTGGTGAAATTCTGTTCTTCCAAGGGCGTATTCCTCTTTTCTGCGGCGTCACCATCTGCGGCGGCGGAAGGGGGTGGGCTGAAGCCCGACAATGGGCTGGCGCTGAAGGATGCGGGCGGGATTGTCCTCCAGCAGCAGCCGGGGACAGGCCGGGCCGAACGCCTCCTCCAGGGCCTCCTTCACGTCCGCCATGTGGGGCGTGCGGAAGGTGGAGCGGTGACAGTCGGTGGCGACGCAGGCGACCACCTGATGCTCCAGCAGACGCCAGGCGGTGTCCTGGATGGACTCGCCGAACCGGCCCAGAAGGCTGCCCCGGTTGACCTGGAGGGCGCAGCCCATGCGCACCCACTCATAGGTCAGCCCCGGGTCGCGGACCACAAAGCGATACCGCTCCGGGTGGGCGATGAGGGGGATGTACCCCTCGTCCAGGATGGCCTCCAGAATGTAGGAGACAAAGTTGACATCCTCTCCGAAATCAAACTCCACCAGGAGATAGCTCCCGTCGTTGAGGGAGATGAGCTGCTTTCGCCGGAGGAGCAGAGGGGTCTCCTCGGTGGAGAACACCTCACAGCCGGCGTACAGCTCCAGGGGGATGTTCTCCCGCTCCAGAGCCAGCTGGAGGGCGTCCATCCGCTCCCGAAGCTCCGGGCTGTCATAATTGGTGCGGGGATTGCCAGGGAGATTGCAGTGGGGGGTCAGGGCCATGTGCCGGACGCCGCTGGCCACGGCGATCCGGGCCATCTCCAGCGACATCTCCAGACTCTGGGAGCCGTCGTCCACTCCCGGCAGCATATGGGCGTGCAGGTCGATCATGATTTGCCTCAATTCCAGGCGGGGAGCCAAAATGTCAGTCTTTTCAAAAATTATAGCACATTGACCGGGGCGTGTCAAAAGCGATATGGACGGGCCGGACGACGGGATTTGCCGGATTTACTTTTTCCCTCTCATACGATACAATAGGGCCAGAAACAGCCCGTCCCGACCCGGAAAGGAGACCTCTATGCCCAAAAGCGCCCATCAGAAGAACAAGCTGCTCCTGCTGCTGCAGATCCTGCAGGAGGAGAGCGATGAGGAGCATCCCATCTCTGGCCCCCGGCTGCTCCAAATGCTGGAGGAACGGGGCGTCTCCGCCGAGCGGAAGAGCCTTTATGACGACATCGACGCCCTTCGGGCGCTGGGATACGACGTTCAGTTCCAGCGGGGCCGGGGCTATTTTCTGGGGGAGCGGGACTTCCAGCTGGCGGAGCTGAAGCTGCTGGTAGACGCGGTCCAGTCCTCCCGGTTCATCCCGGCGGGGAAGAGCGGCCAGCTCATCAAAAAGCTGGAGCGGCTCACCTCCGTCCACCACGCCCGGGAGCTCCAGCGGCAGGTCTACGTGGCCGGACGGGTCAAGAGCCTGAACGAGAGCGTCTACTACTCCATCGACACCCTCCACCAGGCCATCGGGGACGACCGACAGGTGCGCTTCCGGTACTACAAGTACGACCGGGAGCGGCAGAAGATACTGCAACACGGCGGGCGCTGGTATCAGGTCAGCCCCTACGCCCTTCTGCGCAGCGACGAGAATTACTATCTGGTGGCCTATGACGGCCGCTCCAGAGAAATTCGCCACTACCGGGTGGACAAGATGGTATCCCTGACCCAGACCGACCAGCCCCGGGAGGGGGGCGACGCCTACCGCTCCTTCGACCTGGGCGCCTATACCCGGCTCCACTTCGGGATGTTCCGGGGCCGGGAGGCGGACGTGACCCTGCGGTGCGAAAACCGGATGGCAGACATCCTCATCGACCGCTTTGGGGCCGACCTGAGCATGGCCCCGGACGGACCGGAGCACTTCACCTGTATGGTACATCTGGCGGTGAGCCAGCAGTTCTTCGGCTGGCTGTTCGGCTTGGGGCCGGGGATTCAGCTCACTGGCCCGGAGTGGGCAGTGGACGAGCTGGAGGAGCAGCTGGAGCAGTGCCTGGCCCTGCACCGGGAAAAATAGACGTTATTTGCAGCATTTTGAGGTTCCAATGCGTATCAGAATCAGAACACAAAAAAGGAGGCTCATTGCCATGAAACGACTGCTAACTGTCCTGTTGACCCTGGTTCTGCTGTCCGCCCTGGTGACCGGATGCGCAGAGGAATATGTCACTGACTATGTGTCGGAAACCGACGGCGAAACCGTCAGCACAGCGGAGGAAATGCCTGAGGAGAAAACCGAAACAGAGACGGAGACGGAGGAACCCGACATTGAGACGGGAGAGACTGACGACGGGACGGCGGGCGAGACCGCCACAGAGGCCGACATGACCGCTCAGGTGGAGGAGCTGCTGAGCCAGGCAGACTTCCAGATAGAGACAACCTTGAACGGTGAGGACAATCTCTATCGGGCGGACTGGGTGGATACGATCACAGTCTATCCATCGGCAGAGGAGGACGACCCGGAGAGGGACGCCGGGACCGGCGACAGCCTGGGCACCGTGCAAATTTTCCACTACGCCGACAGTCAGCGGGCGGCGGAGGTGGCAGGAGGCTTTGACACCGCCGACCCCTCCCTGTTTAGCATGGAAACAGAGGAGGACGGGGAGGCCGTCGCCATGGTCGTGGACTTTGTGGCCCCCATCCGGTTCTATCTGGCGGAGGACTGCATTGTCCTCTACTGCGGTGACAGCCAGGGGGTAATGGATACCCTGGAGGGCGGACTGGGTGCGCCCTTCGCCCCAGCAGATGAATAAAAAGATGAATATGCAGCCGAATGGTGAATATTCGGTGGCACATTTGGAATAGTATACAAAATAACCGGGAAAGAAACGAAAAAATATGCAGAATGGGGCTTGCAATCCGGGGCGGGGGGTGGTAGTATAATGCTCGAAAGAAATACAGGGCGGCCCGCCGCCCGTTGCAGGAGACAATCTACCATGAGCAGTGTGAAGAAAATCGTGCTGGCCTATTCCGGCGGCCTGGATACATCCATTATCATCCCCTGGCTGAAGGAGAACTACGACGACCCGGAGATCATCGCCGTGGCCGGCAACGTGGGCCAGGCGGACGAGCTGGAGGGCCTGGAGGAAAAGGCTCTCAAGACCGGGGCCTCCAAGCTCATCGTGGCCGACCTGGTGGACGAGATGGTGGACGACGTGATCATCCCCTCCATGAAGGCCGGGGCCAAGTATGAGACCTATCTTCTGGGCACCGCCTTTGCCCGTCCCGTCATCGCCAAGAGCTTGTGCGAGATCGCCCTGGCCGAGGGCGCAGACGCCATCTGCCACGGCTGCACCGGCAAGGGCAACGACCAGGTGCGGTTCGAGCTGACCATCAAGCACTTCGCCCCCGGCATGAAGATCATCGCCCCCTGGCGGGAGTGGGACATCAAGAGCCGTGACGAGGAGATCGACTTTGCCGAGGCCCACCACGTCCCCCTGAAGATCACCCGGGAGACCAACTACTCCAAGGACAAAAACCTGTGGCACCTGTCCCACGAGGGCCTGGACCTGGAGGACCCCGCCAACGAGCCGAACTACGACAAGCCGGGCTTCCTGGAGATGGGCGTATCTCCCACCCAGGCGCCGGACGTGCCCACCTATGTGACCCTGACCTTTGACAAGGGCGTGCCTGTGGCCATCAATGGCGAGAGCAAGAAGGCCAGCGACATCATCGCCGACCTGAACGTCTACGGCGGACAGAACGGCATCGGCATCATCGACATCGTGGAGAACCGTCTGGTGGGCATGAAGGACCGGGGCGTCTACGAGACGCCGGGCGGCACCATCCTCTACAAGGCCCACGAGCTGCTGGAAATGATCTGCGTGGACAAGGACACCCTCCACGAGAAGGAGAAGCTGGCGGTGGACTTTGCCGATCTGGTGTACAACGGCAAGTGGTATTCTCCCCTGCGGGAGGCCCTCTCCGCCTTTGTGGACAAGACCCAGGAGTACGTCACCGGGACCGTGCGGGTGAAGCTGTACAAGGGCAACATCATCCCCGCCGGGATGACCTCTCCCTACAGCCTGTATTCCGAGAATCTGGCCACCTTTGACGAGTCCGACTACAACCAGAAGGACGCCGAGGGCTTCATCAACCTGTGGGGCCTGCCCACCAAGGTCCAGGCGCTGCGGGCCCAGGGCAAATTGCAGTAAATTGCAGCAAGCGGCAAATCACAAGGCACAAAACACAGAATACACGGGGGATAGTGCCACTGTCCCCCTGTATTCTGTTTTATCCGTTTCTCTGCGCCGGATTGAGGGCGCAGGACGAGGAGGAAGGTACACATGAAATTATGGGGCGGCCGTTTTGACAAGGAGACCGATGCTCTGGTCAACGACTTCAACTCCTCCATCCGGTTTGATGCCCGGATGTACCGGGAGGACATCGAGGGCTCCATCGCCCACGCCACCATGCTGGGAGAGCAGGGCATTATCAGCAAAGAGGAGGCTGAACAGCTGGTGACCGGACTGCGGGAGCTGCTGGCGGACATCCAGGCGGGAAAGGTGGAGTTCTCCGAGGACAACGAGGACATCCACATGAACGTGGAGACTCTGCTGACCCAGCGGCTGGGGGCCACAGGCAAGCGTCTGCACACCGGCCGGAGCCGGAACGACCAGGTGGCGGTGGACTTCCGGATGTACGTCCGGGGGGAGATCCCGAAGATCGTGGAGATGCTGCTGGAGCTGGAGCGGGTGCTGGTGCGCCAGGCGGAGGCCAACGTGGACACCGTCATGCCCGGCTACACCCATCTCCAGCGGGCCCAGCCTGGCCTACGCCAATATGTTCCGCCGGGACATCACCCGCTTTGAGGACTGCCTGGAGCGGATGGACGAGTGCCCCCTGGGGGCCGGGGCGCTGGCGGGCTCCACCCATCCCCTTGACCGGCAGCGGACGGCGGAGCTGCTGGGCTTTGCCCGGCCCACGGACAACTCCCTGGACTCCGTCTCCGACCGGGACTTCGCCATCGAGTTCCTGTCCGTCTGCTCCATCCTCATGATGCACCTGTCCCGGTTCTCTGAGGAGATCATCCTCTGGTGCTCCAGGGAGTTCAAGTTTATCGACCTGGACGACGCCTACTCCACCGGCTCCTCCATCATGCCCCAGAAGAAGAACCCGGACGTGGCCGAGCTGGTCCGGGGCAAGACGGGCCGGGTGTACGGCAGCCTCATCACGCTGCTCACCGTGATGAAGGGCATCCCCCTGGCCTACAACAAGGATATACAGGAGGACAAGGAGTGCGTCTTTGACGCCATCGACACGGTGGAGCTGTGCGTCCCCGTGTTCTCCGCCATGCTGGACACCATGACCGTCCGGCCGGAGAATATGGCAAACGCCGCCGCCGGAGGCTTTATCAACGCCACCGACTGCGCCGACTACCTGGCAAAGAAGGGAATCCCCTTCCGGGACGCCTATACCCTGGTGGGCCGTCTGGTGAACCACTGCATCGCCACCGGCCAGACGCTGGATACCCTCCCCCTGGAGGAGTACCAGGCCCTCTCCCCCGCCTTCGGGGAGGACGTGTATCAGGCTCTGAGCCTGAATACCTGCGTGAGCCAGCGCAAGACCACAGGCGGCCCCGCCCATGACGAGGTGCTGCGGCAGATCGCCCGGATTCGGGCCTTTGTAGAGGAGCGGAGCGGGCAATGAGCAAACCGAAAATCTATATCGACGGTCAGGCGGGGACCACCGGTCTGCAGATCATGGACCGGCTGTCCCGCCGGGACGACGTGGAGCTGCTGCGGATTGACGACGACAAGCGGCACGACAACGCCGAGCGGGCCAGACTGATGAACGCCGCCGACCTGGTATTTTTGTGCCTCCCGGACGCCGCCGCCGTGGAGGCGGTGACGCTGGTAGAGAATCCAGACACCCGCATCATCGACGCCTCCACCGCCCACCGGACAAACCCCGCCTGGGTCTACGGCTTTCCGGAGCTGTCCCCTCAGCGGCGGGAGGCTATTCAGTCTGCCAAACGGGTGGCCAACCCCGGCTGCCACGCCTCCGGGCTGATCGCGTCTGTCTATCCTCTGGTGCAGGCGGGCATCCTGCCCCCGGACTATCCCCTGACCTGCTACTCCCTCACCGGCTACTCCGGCGGGGGCAAGAAGATGATCGCGGAGTATGAGGACGAGGGCCGGAGCGGGCTGCTCTCCTCCGACCGGGTCTACGGCACCAATCTGAAGCACAAGCACCTGCCGGAGATGCAGGCGGTGTGCGGTCTGACTCGGAAGCCGGTGTTTTCTCCCGTGGTGGGGGATTTCCCCCAGGGAATGGCCACCACCATCCTGCTCCACAACGGCCTGCTGAACGGGCAGCCCACCGCCCAGGACATCTGGGCGTCGCTGGCGGCGCACTACGGCCGTTGCCCCGGCCATCCCATGGTCCGGGTGGCCCCCTTCAACGGGGAGGGAAAGCCCATCTTCGCCGGAACTCTGGCGGGGACTGACAGGATGGAGCTGATCGTCAGCGGCGGCGCAGAGCAGACTATCGTCACCGCCCTGTTCGACAATCTGGGCAAGGGTGCCTCCGGCGCGGCGGTGCAGAACATGAATTTAATGCTGGGATTTGACGAGGACGCCGGACTGGTGTAAGATGGTGTCACCCGGCTTTGAGGGAAAAGAAAAAAGGGAAGTGACTCCAGATGAAGGAGATATCCGGCGGCATTGTGGCCGCCAGGGGATTCCGGGCCGCCGGAATCCGGGTGGGGGTAAAGGCCTCCGCCCTGCCCATGGACGGAGAGGGCAAAAAGGATCTGATGCTGCTGGTTTCTGACCGGCCCTGCACGGCGGCGGGAATGTTCACCACCAACCGGGTGAAGGCCGCCCCGGTGCTGCTCACCCGGGCCAACATCGCTGACGGCGTGTGCCAGGCGGTCATCGCCAACTCGGGCAACGCCAACGCCTGCGCCCCCAACAGCGAGCTTCACGCACAGGAGATGTGCCAGGCGGCGGCAACAGCTCTGGGACTGGCCCCGTCGGATGTGGCGGTGGCCTCCACCGGGGTCATCGGACAGGAGCTGAACATCCGGGCCATTACGGAGGGTGTTCCCGCCCTGGCGGAAAAGCTGTCGGACGCCCCCTCCGCCTCGGAGGACGCCGCCCACGCCATTATGACCACCGACACCGTCAAAAAGGAGATCGCCGTGGAGACGGAGATCGGCGGTGTCACCGTCCGGGTGGGGGGCATTGCCAAGGGCTCCGGCATGATTCACCCCAATATGGGCACCATGCTCAGCTTCGTCACCACCGACTGCGCCGTCACCCCCAAGCTGCTCACCGAGCTGGTACATGAGGTGGTGCCCCGGACGTTCAACCGGGTGACGGTGGACGGGGACACCTCCACCAACGACACCTTCCTGGTGCTGGCCAACGGCAGCGCAGGAAATCCCCTCATCGACTGGCAGGGGCCGGAGTATCAGGCGCTGAAGGAGGCCCTCATGGCCGTCTGCACCCATCTGGCCCGGAGCATGGCCGCCGACGGAGAGGGGGCCAGCCGACTGCTCACCTGCACCGTCCACGGGGCGGAGAGCGAGGCCAAGGCGGAGCGGCTCAGCCGTGCGGTGGTAGGCTCCTCCCTGGTGAAGGCCGCCATGTTCGGCGCAGACGCCAACTTTGGCCGGGTGCTGTGCGCTATGGGCTACTCCGGGGCGCAGTTCGACCCGGAGACGGTGGATATTTTCTTCCGTTCCCAGGGGGGAGAGGTCCAGGTCTGCCGGGACGGCATGGGCCTGAGCTTTGACGAGGACGTGGCCAAGGTGGTCCTGAGCCAGGACGAGGTGATCATCGACGTCGCCCTCCGGGAGGGCGCGGCGGAGGCCACCTGCTGGGGCTGCGACCTGACCTATGACTATGTGAAGATCAACGGAGATTACAGGAGCTGAGAGAGAAATGGCCTACGATCACGTGCAGCGGGCGCAGGTGCTGGTGGAGGCCCTGCCCTATATCCAGAAGTACAGCGGTAAGACGGTGGTGGTGAAGTATGGCGGCAACGCCATGATCTCCGAGGACCTCCGCTCCGCCGTCATGAGCGACATTATCCTCCTCCGGCTGGTGGGCATCCATGTGGTGGTGGTCCACGGCGGCGGGCCGGAGATCAACGAGATGCTGAAAAAGACCGGCAAGCAGTCTCAGTTTGTAGACGGCCTCCGCTACACCGACGAGGAGACGATGGACATCGTCCAGCAGGTGCTCTGCGGCCGGGTGAACAAAAACCTGGTGGCTACCCTGAACCGGATGGGCGGCCGGGCCATGGGCCTGTGCGGCATGGATGCCTCCCTGTTTGAGGCGAAGGTGAAGGACGTGAAATACGGCCTGGTGGGGGAGATCGTCAAGGTGAACCCCCAGGTGGTCCAGGACTGCATCGACAACGGCTATATCCCGGTGGTCTCCACCGTGGCCCAGGGGATGGACGCCCAGACCGCCTACAACATCAACGCCGACACCGCCGCCGCCAAGCTGGCGGGGGCCCTGAATGCGGAAAAGCTCATCCTGCTCACCGATGTCCGGGGCCTCTTGCGGGACCCCAAGGACGAGGACACCCTCATTCATGTGGTGCACATGTCCGACGTGCCCATGCTGAAAAAGACGGGGGTCATCTCCGGGGGCATGATCCCCAAGGTGGAGTGCTGCGTGGAGGCGGTGCGTTCCGGCGTCAAGCGAAGCCACATCCTGGACGGGCGCATCCCCCACTCCATCCTCATCGAGAAGCTGTCGGACAAGGGCATCGGCACCATGTTGCTGTAACCTGGGAGGCGAGACGAGATGACGTTTGAAGAACTGAAGGCGCTGGACCACCAGTACACCATGCAAACCTACGGCCGCTTTGACGTGGCCCTGGACCACGGCGTGGGGGCCACCCTCTACGGTCTGGAGGGGGAGGAGTACATCGACTTTGCCAGCGGTATCGGGGTGAACTCCCTGGGCTATGGCCATCCCGCCTGGGTGAAGGCGGTGGAGGAGCAGGCCCACAAGCTGGCCCACGCCTCCAACCTGTTCTACACTGAACCCTACGCCCGGCTGGCGGAGACCCTCTGCAAGCGGACAGGGATGTCCGCCGTATTCTTCGCCAACGGCGGCGGCGAGGCCAACGAGGGCATTATCAAGCTGGCCCGGAAATACTCCTTCGACAAATACGGCAAGGGCCGGGCCAACATCGTGACCCTCCGCAACTCCTTCCACGGCCGGACCATCACCACCCTCCAGGCCACGGGCCAGGAGGTGTTCCACAATTACTTCTTCCCCTTTACCGAGGGCTTCTGCTACGCCGAGGCCAACGACCTGGCCTCCGTCCAGGCCCAGGCGGGGGAGGACACCTGCGCCGTCCTGCTGGAGCTGGTCCAGGGAGAGGGAGGCGTGCTGCCCCTGGACAAGGGCTTTGTCCAGTCCGTGGCGGACTGGTGCCGGGAGCGGGACCTGCTCCTGCTGGTGGACGAGGTGCAGACCGGCGTGGGCCGGACCGGTTCCCTGTTCTGTTTCCAGCAGTACGGCATCCTGCCGGACGCCGTGACCTTTGCCAAGGGAATCGCCGGAGGGCTCCCCATGGCGGGGGTCATGGCGAACGAGAAGTGCCGGAACGTCCTCGGCCCCGGCACCCACGCCACCACCTTCGGCGGCAACCCCATCGCCGCCTGCGCGGCCCTGGCGGTGCTGGACATACTCAGCGACGACTACATGCCGGAGATTAACGCCAAAGACAATTATATTATGGAGACGGTCCGCAGCTGGGACGCCCCCTGTGTGGAGACCGTCCGGGGCCTGGGCCTGATGGTGGGTATCGTCCTGAAGGACGGAACGGACCGGGCCGCCCTGATCAAACAAATTTACGGGAAAAACGTCCTGGTGCTCACCGCCGGACCGAAAACCATCCGGCTGCTGCCGCCGCTGACCATCTCCTATGAGGAGCTGGACAAGGGGCTGGCCGCCATAAAGGACGTACTGGTAAACGCCTGAGCTAAGGCATCACCGCGCAAACCCTGTCTGCGAGAGGAGCGAAACACAATGAAAAAAGACCTGTTAAAGATGCTGGACCTGTCCGGCGACGACATTCTGAGTATTCTCGACCTGGCGGATCAGCTGAAATACGAGCAGCAGCACGGCCTGCCCCACCACTATCTGGAGGGCAAGACCCTGGCCATGATCTTTGAGAAGAATTCCACCCGCACCCGGGACTCCTTTGAGACGGGGATGTTCCAGCTGGGGGGCCACGCCCTGTTCCTCTCCGGCAAGGAGAGCCAGATCGGCCGGGGCGAGCCCATCCAGGACACCGCCCGGGTCCTCAGCCGCTACTGCGACGGCATTATGATCCGCACATTCGACCAGGCCGAGGTGGAGAGCCTGGCCAAATACGCCGACATCCCGGTCATCAACGGCCTGACCGACTTCGCCCACCCCTGCCAGGTGCTGGCGGACCTGATGACCGTCCGGGAGCGGATGGCCCATCTGGACGGGCTGAAGCTCTGCTTCATCGGGGACGGCAACAATATGGCAAATTCCCTCATCGTGGGCGGTCTGAAGTGCGGCATGGAAGTGGCCGTAGCCTGCCCGGAGGGCTACTGGCCGGACCAGCAGGTGCTGGACTTCGCCGCCTCCGTCCAGGGCGGCAGCCGGTTCACCCTCACCGGGGACATCTTTGAGGCGGCCAAGGACGCCGACGTGATCTTCACCGACGTCTGGGCCTCCATGGGCCAGGAGGAGGAGCGGGCCAAGCGGGCCGTGGCCTTCGCCGGATACCAGGTGAACGCCGACCTCATGGCCGTGGCCCATCCCGGCTGCATGGTGCAGCACAGCCTCCCCGCCCACCGGGGAGAGGAGATCACCGAAGAGGTGTTCGAGCAGCACGCCGACGAGATCTTCGACGAGGCGGAGAACCGCCTCCACGCCCAGAAGGCCGTCATGGTCCAGCTGATGCACGGCGAGATCTGAAAATGCGCATGAAACAGCCCTCCGGGCTTCGCGTTTGCGAGACCCGGAGGGCGTTTTGCGCTTTATTCAACCCTGCTCCGGCAGGAGCTTGACGACGGCAGTGTTGGCGTAGGTCATGGGGTCGGTGTGGAGGAAGAACACCACCCCGTCGCAGGGGGCCAGGAGCCGCTCCATGGTCTCTCCTGCGCCCGGGTCCAGAATCTCCGCCAGGGGGTCTCCGGCGACCACCCGGTCTCCAGGCTTGCAGACGGGGCGGAAGATGCCCGCGTACCGGGGCCGGACGGAGGCCAGGCTGCCGTCCTCCCAGATTTGGGAGCGGAAGCCTCCCTGAATGGGCCGGTTGAGGATGCCCTCCCGGCTGAGGAACCGGAAGATGGCCCGCACCGCCTGATCGGCGCTCTCCTCGTCGATGGAGGTGGTGGTCGTGGTGTAGAGGCTGTAGGCATTGGTGTCCCAGATCTGCCAGTTGTAATTCAGGGTGGTGGTGTCGTAGGGCCGGGGGTCCCGGAGGACGATGTGGGGCATGCCGAACCACTCCGCCTTTTCCACGTTCTCAAATCCGGTGCGCATAATGCGGATATGGGGCAGGAACCGGCCCGGCATATAGAAGGAGGCCAGCTGGATGCCGTTGTCGTACCGGGAAATCTGACGGAACACCCCGTCGGCAATGCGCTGAGTGGTCTCCCCCAGGTCGTAGCCGGGGAACATCCGGTTGATGTCCGTGTTGTCCGTGGGCCAGAACCGCTTGCCCACGTTCATGGAGTAGGGGTTCAGAGAGGGGAGTACCAGAATCTCCTTCCCGGGATTCAGCTCCCCCCGCTGCTCCGCCCGGCGGAGGGCCTTCACCAGCTGGGAGCAGGTGTAAATCTGCTGATACTCGTTGCCCCGGAGGCTTCCCACCACGCAGAGGGAGCGCTCCCCCTGGCCGAAGGTGTAGCCGTGGACCCGGAAGTTCTCCCGGTAGAGGGAGGGAATCTCATAGATGACCGACTGTCTCATGTCACTTCGCCTCCTTCCGGATACGGGCCAGCAGCGAGCCCTCGTCCACCACAGGGTACTCCCGGATGGTGAACAGCAGCCCGTCCGCCGGGGCGGTGATCTCCCGGAGCAGCTGGCCGGTGAGAGGGTTCACCACAGAGCCGATACGATCTCCGGCGGACAGGGTGGCCCCGTGGGGCTGCTCCTTCAGGAAAATGCCGGAGACGGGGGCGTTTAAGTAGCAGATGGCGTCGTCCTCCTCGGAGATGAGGGGAGTGCGCACCGGGGCCACCGGCCCCGTCCAGATGCCCAGCTCGGCCATGAGCCGGAAAATGCCCTCGGTGAGCTGGTCGCCGTAGGCGGGGGTCAGGCGCATCCCCACCCCCATCTCCACCACCAGGGTGGGCACATTCCGGCTGTTGAGGCTGTGGGCCAGGGTGGATTCCAGCACGGTACTGGCCCCATGCACCCAGATAAAGTCCACGTTGGCCAGCTTCGCGTAGTCCATCAGCCGGTCCCGGAACAGCTCGTTGATGCGGATCTGGGGCAGCTCGGTGAGATAGATGTTGCTGGCGTGGATGTCCAGGCACAGGTCGGAGCCCAGCAGGTCCTCCATAATGCGGGCGGCCATATCCTCCGTCATCGCCCCATCCCGGCTGCCGGGAAAGAGCCGGTTCATGTCCAGGTCAAAGCCGGGGATGCCCCGGGTGATGGAGTCGATGCCCAGGGGATTCATGGAGGGGTACAGGTCCACCGTCCCCGCCAGATACTCCGGGTGGGCGGCAATGCGCCGGTTCACCTGGTAGCAGACATACTGCCCCTCCAGCTCGTCCCCGTGGATGCCGGTGACGATGCTGATGCGCTTGCCGCAGCCCTGCCCCCCGGTGGGGGTCAGGCGGTTTTTCTGGATGACCAGATTTTCAAAGACAGGCAGGGGAATGGATGCCACTGTCTGTATCATATGGTTTCCTCCTTTTTTGTGTCAAACGGAACCAGTCAGGGGGCCGTAACGGGATGGACGGACACCCGGACGGTCTGGAGCTGGTCGCCGCCGCCCAGAAAGCTGCCCCGGTTCAGGGGACAGTCTCCGCCGTCCCGGCCCCGGGCCAGAAGAATGTGCTGCTCCCGGACGGGGAGCAGGTTGGTGGGGTCCAAGCCGTACCAGCGGCCCTGGCTGAGCACCTCCACCCAGGCGTGGCTGGCCCCCTCGCCCACCAGCATCCCCGCCGCATACCGGGCGGGGATGCCCTCCAGACGGCAGAGAGCCAGCAAAATGTGGGCGTAGTCCTGACAGACCCCCTCGCCCAGGGCCAGGGCCTCCTCGGCGGTGGTGCGGGGATCCGTCACCTGGGGGCAGTAGGTCAGCTCACTGTGTACTCCCTGGGCCAGCGCCCAGGCCCGCTCCAGGGGGGAGCGGTCACGGCCATCCGCCAGACGGCGGGACAGGGCCAGCAAATGCGGGCCGGGCCGGGTGTAGGGGGAGGGAGACTTCATCATGCCCCACCGGACCGGGTCAGGCTCGGCCACTCCGTCGGACAGACCAGTGCGCACCCGTCCGGCGGCGACGGACTGAAACTGCTGATGGGACCGGACAATATGCCCGTAACGGCAGCAATTGCCAAAGGCGTCGGCGGTCTCCGCCCCCTGGTGGGAGGGGGAGAGCTCCAGCCGCTGCTCCAAAACCTGCTGCCCTTCATTGGACGGGGGAGAGAGACGAAGAAGGTAGCTGTGGTCATGGGCAGGGCGGGAGAACCGGAGATTCAGCTCATACGCATAACACAGCGTCTCCGCCATCTCACACCGCCGTCAGCCGTTCCACCGTCTGCACGATGGCACTGTAGTCCAGAGGCTCTGCCTCCACCAGGCGGCCCAGCTCTGCCAGGCACGCCCGGTCATACCGGATGGTGCACCGGTCGATACGCCCCTGGAGCCGCCGGACCTCCCGGTGCAGGTCCACCTGGGAGGCGTGGAGCCGGCCAAAGAGGTCGATGCGCTCCACCCGCTTGCCCACCTTGATGATGTTCCGGGTGTTCTCGTCCTCCACCTGGTCGTCGATGATGCCCCAGAAGGCCAGGATGTTGTCCGCGATCTTCTGAAACTCCAGCATGGGGGCGTCGCTGAGCCGGGCGCGGTTCATCTCGTAGACCGCCAGCTGGATGTAGCTCAGCTCCTCGGTGCCGATCTCCTGGCGCAGCTCAACGGCGTTGTCATAGGCCCGGCGGAGGTTGCTAGCGATGGAGTTGGGGTCGCTCTCGTCAAAGGGGTAGCGGCGGAGAAAGTTCTGCGCCGTGGGGTAGATGTTGGGGATCTCCAGAGAGCGGCACAGCTCCCCATAGGTGTCTCCCTTGTCCAGCATATCGTCATAGCTCTTGGCGAACAGCCGGAGGGAGGTGTACACCCGCTCGGAATACCGGCCCAGCCAGTACAGCCGGTCGGTGACCTCTATCGACTTAATACCCATGTGTCTTTAAATCCTCCTCCCTGAGATGAGTTGACAATGAAGGAATCCGGGTTCCGGGAGAACCGGGTCAGGCCGCTCTTCCACGCCACCGGCTCCTCGGCGGAGAGGACAAAGGCCCGCAGGTCGGCCTTCCGGGGGACCCGGACGCCGTTATCCATGATGTCCAGGTCCTGGAAGTCGATGACCTCCTGGGTGATGAACCGGCGTGGCTCGGCTTTGAGCAGGGCCACAAAGTCCTCCTTCTGCCGGGCGGACATCTTGCTGCCAAAGACCACGCCGTAGCCCCCCGCCTCGGCCACGTCCTTGAGCACCAGGGTGTCCAGATGCTCCAGAACGGACTTCATGTCCTCCTCGAAGAAGGGCAGATAGGTGGGGGCGTTGGAGAGGATGGGCTGCTCTCCCAGATAGTATTGAATCATTTTGGGGACGAAATAATAGATGCCCTTGTCGTCCGCCACCCCGTTGCCCGGGGCGTTGAGAATGGCCACCTGGCCCTTCCGGTAGGCCTGGAACAGACCGGGCACGCCGATGAGGGACTCCGGACGGAAGCTGAGGGGGTCCAGGAAATCGTCGGAGATGCGGCGGTAAACCGCCCCTACCCGCTCCTTTTTGCCGGTGTAGTCCAGGAGGTAGACCCCGTCCTCCTCCACCACCAGATCCTGACCGCTGACCAGGGGGGAGTGGGTCTGCTCCGCCAGATAGGAGTGCTCAAAATAGGCGGCGTTATACCGTCCGGGGGTGAGCACCACCGTCAGCCCTCCCACGTTGGCATAGTCCATGGTGTGGCGCAGGAGCTGGGCATAGTTCCGGTTGTCCTCGATGTGGAACTCCTGGAAGGTGCGGGGACTGCTCCGGCGGCAAAGGTCCCGGACGATCAGGGGATAGGAGGCCCCGGAGGGCACCCGGAGATTGTCCTCCAGAATGTACCAGCTCCCGTCCTTCCCCAGCACCAGGTCGATGCCGGAGATGTGGGAGAACACCCCGCCGGAGGGCCGGATGCCCTCACACTGGGGCAGATAGCCGCTGGAGGCGTAGATAAACTCCTCCGGCACTACCCGGTCCCGGACGATCTTCTTCTCGTTGTAAATGTCCTCCAGAAACAGGTTCAGCGCCTTCACCCGCTGGCGTAGGCCCCGGTCCAGCAGGTCGAATTCGTCTGCCGGGATGACCCGGGGGATGGCGTCGAAGGGGAACAGCTGCTCCTTGAACGTCCCGTTCTTGTAGATGCCGAACTTCACGCCGTACCGAGCCAACAGCTCGTTGACCGAGTTGGCCCGCTCGATCAGATCCATTTCATACATAGAATCACCCTTTTCTCTCTCCGCAGGGGGCAGCGGGGAGACCCTCTACCCCAAAAACGAGACAAAGGCGCCTTGCATCTCTGCAAAACGCCTTCGTTTTGTCTATGTTATCACGTCAGGGCGGGGGATGTCAAGAGGGAGGAGGGCCAATGCCGCCTCTTACACCTCCCGGTTGTAAATCCCGGCGACCTCCTTCCGGCCCGGCGCCATGACGCAGACCACGGCGGCCAGCTCCACCAGGCCGAAAATGAGCACCACTGTCCGCTCCGGCAGCAGCTCCGCCAGGCCGCCTGCCGCCAGGGAGCCGAGAATACCGCCCGTGGAGCAGATCATGGTGAACACACTGTTGAATCTGGCCCGCACCGTGTCCGGAATGTAGGACTGGGTGGCGGCGGTGCGGATATTGTAGGAGGTGACGCCCAGCGCCCCATAGAGGAAATTGGCCGCCGCCATCAGGGGGACGGGGAGAAACAGCGTTACTCCGTCCAGCACGGCAATGACAAAATAGACGGTCAGGGCGATGGCGAACTTGCGCCGGGCGGGGAGCCTGAGCCGATAGTGGAGCAGTCCTCCCGCGAACCGGCCCGCTACGGAGAAATTGGAGACGATGGCGTACAGCGTCACCGCCGCCACCGGCCAGGCGGAGAACAGCCCGGCGTTGTTGCGGAAGAAGGGGAGCCACAGGCCCTCTGCTGCGTTCCCCGCAAAGTTGGAGAGGGCGAAATAGACCGTGATGACCAGCAGCCCCCGCTCCCCCGCCAGATAGTTCAGCCCCGAGCGGAACTCCCGGCGGAACCGGGACAGGGGAGAGCCCTCCGCCCTTTGGGGCACCTGGGCCATGTGGGTCTCCTGATAGCCGATGGTGCGCTCAAAGCAGGCGGCCACCAAAAGGCATACGGCGTTGAAGGCGAACAGGGGGGCCACCGTGCCCAGGGCGGTGTAGATCACGGCGGCGATGGGACTGGTCATGGCCGCCAGGGGCCAGAGCAGGCTGGAGACGGAGTAGCCCTGGGACAGATGCCCCTCCGGGATGAGGTTGGGGTAGAGGCTGTCATAGGCCACAGAGTAGACGCTCTCGATGGCCCCCGAGAGGACGGTATAGCCCAGCAGCACCGGGTAGCTGTACCACCCGGACCGGAGCAGCAGGAACATGACCAGAGCGATCCCGGCGGAGAGAAAGTCCAGCCGGTAGATCGCTTTTTTCCGGCTCATCCGGTCCAGATAGGGTCCGGCGATCAGGGGACAGATGAGTATGGGCAGCTGATAGCCCACGTTGGTCAGGATGTAGAGCAGGGTGGAGCCGGTGTAGTCCAGCACCATAATGCTCAGGGCAAAGCCGGACAGGGTTCCCCCTACCATGGAGACCACGCTGCCCAGAGTGATAATGGTAAAATCCCGGCTCCAGAGGCCGGAGCCTCCGGTGTGGGGAGGCGTATTCGTTTTCTTCATAAAAATTCCTCTCCTGCGCCGTCTGCGCAGATGCTTGTTCCCGTATCCGGGCGCAAAAAGGGCAGACAGGCAGAGAGAGGGCGTAAAAAGGCAACAAAAAGCCCGGAGCGCACCCATTCTACCATGTGACTGACCCAATCTGCCCACAGGAACCCAAGGGCATATCCCCGATGGGGACACGTCCGATTTTGTTCACACTATGGGATTCGACTGGAATATCAGATCTGCATGATAGACATAGCGGTTCCGAAGCCTCCGTTCTCTATTTTGGTTGTGGTCAGTTTAGCACGGGGCAGGGGTGATGTCAAGGGGCGGTTTTGAATCGCTCAAAACGGCAGCTCCCCAGGCTCCTCCACCGGGGGCACCTCCCCGGTGAGCCTTGCCCGAAGGCCGCTGTACCGCCGGGCCTGCCGGTCGTTGGCCACCATTTTCGCCAGCACCTGCTCGTCTCCCACGGCGATGAACAGGCCCCTGGCCCGGGTGATGCCGGTGTAGAGGATGCCACGGGTCAGCAGCATGGGCGCGCCGCTGACGGCGGCCAGGATGACCGCCCGGTACTCGCTGCCCTGGGACTTGTGTACCGTCATGGCGTAGGCCAGCTCCAGCTCCGGCAGCAGGTCGGAGGTGTACTCCACCACCCGGCCGTCAAAGCCCACCCGGAGCATCCGCTCCCGGGGGTCGGCGGAGAGGATGGTGCCAATATCCCCGTTGAAGATGCCCATGCCCCCCTTGAGGCTGTCCGCCTCCCGCCAGATGATGTCGTAGTTGTTCCGGATCTGCATGACCCGGTCGCCGGTGCGAAAGACCACCGAGCCCAGCTTCACCTCTCCCTTGTCCGGGGAGGGGGGATTGAGCGCCTCCTGGAGGGCGCTGTTCAGGTTGGCGGTGCCGGTGACGTGGCGGCGAGTGGGGGAGAGCACCTGGATCTGGTCGGCGGGTATCCCCATCTTGTTGGGCAGACGGTCCCGGCACAGCTCCACAATGGTCTGCACCGCGGCGTCCCCCTGGAGGCGGCGGAGAAAGAAGAAATCCTGACTGCCGCCCCGGTTCACCAGAGGAGGCAGGACGCCCTGATTCACCTGATGGGCTCCCATAATGATCTGGGACTGCTGAGCCTGGCGGAAGATCTCCGTGAGCTTCACCGTGGGGATGATCTCGCTGCGGATGAGGTGGTCGAAGAGCTGCCCCGGCCCTACGCTGGGGAGCTGGTCCGGGTCCCCCACCAGCACCAGGCGGCACTCGCTGGGGACCGCCCGAAGCAGGGCGCCCATGAGGGGGATGTCCACCATGCTCATCTCGTCCACGATGACCGCCCCGGCGGAGAGAGGGTCGTCCTCGTCGTGGAGAAAGGCCAGCTTTCCGGTGTCCTGGTCGTACCCCGCCTCCAGCATCCGGTGGATGGTGGAGGCATCTGCACCGCACAGCTCCCCCAGCCGCTTTGCCGCCCGCCCGGTGGGGGCGGCCAACAGGGTTTTCAGTCCCATCTGCTCAAAGCAGGCCAAAATCCCCTTGAGGGTGGTGGTCTTGCCAGTGCCGGGGCCGCCGGTGAGCAGCATGACCTGACGGCGGGCGGCCAGCTCCACCGCCTGCCGCTGCTGGGCGGCGTAGCGGATGCCCTGCTCCCGCTCCGCCTGGCGGATGAGCTGCTCCAGATGCTCCGGGGCCAACGGCTCGAACCGGGCCATCTCCCGGAGACGCTGGGCGATATACGCCTCGGCCTCGTACAGGTCGGTGCGGTAGACCGCCTCCAGACCCAGCACCTGCTGCCGCACCACCTGGTTGCGCAGCTCCAGCCGCTCCAGCCCCTCCTCCAGCATCTCCGGGCCGATGGAGACGTCCGGGTCGTTGTTCAGCATCCGGCCCGCCGCCTGGAGCAGCTTGTCCTGGGGGAGAAAGACGTGGCCGTTGTCCAGATTGTGGCTCAGGGTATACAGCACCCCCGCCTCCACCCGCTGATCGTCGTCGGCGTGGATGCCCAGGGCGGCGGCCAGCCGGTCGGCGGTGGCAAAGTCCACCTCCAGATCGCTCCCCAGCAGCACATAGGGGTTGGCCCGCAGGATTTCCATGGCCCCGGGGCCATAGAGCTTCCACAGCTTGGGGCCCAGCTCCATGGGAAGGCTGTTCTGGGAGAGAAATTCCAGCAGGCTCCGCATGCCCGCCTTCTGGAGAAACTCTGTCTGAATGGCCCGGGCCTTTTTGGGGGTGATACCCTTCACAGCGGCCAGCCGGTCCGGGTCGCTCTCCAGCACCTGAAAGGTGTCCTCCCCGAACTGGTCTACCAGCTTTTTCGCCATTTTCTCTCCCACACCCTTGAGGACGCCGGAGGCCAGATAGCGATAGATGGCCTCGGTGCCCGTGGGGAGGCGGAGGCGGACGGAGTCCGCCTTGAACTGCTGACCAAAGGAGGGGTGGGTGACCCAGACCCCCTCCAGGGTCAGCAGCTCCCCGGGGCAGACCGAGGGCATATTGCCCACGGCGGTGAAGTGGTCTCCGCCGCCGGTGACCCGGAGGACGGTGTACCCGTTGTCCGGATTGTGAAAAACCACCGCCTGGGCGGTGGCCTCGATCACCTCCCGCTCGCCGTCGGGATGGGTCGTTTCTTCCGGCATGGGACGTCCTCCTTTCTTTGGGCACGAATCTTTGTGTGCGAATCCGCCGAAGGGCCTACAATGTCTCCCCCTCCACCACCTTCACCTCCGGCCAGCGGCGGAGGATTTGGAGTGTCTCCGCCCGTTCCTCCGGGAGCAGACCTATGCCCAGGACGGAGATGCGGCTCTCCAGCAGACCGGCGGCGGACAGCCAGGTCAAACCCCGGAGGGTCTGCTCCAGCCCCGGACCGGGGCGGAGACGCACCTCCACCGGGGACAGCTCCCCCACGGGGAGCAGAAAGCGTCCAAAAAACAGCCAGAGCAGGGCGGCCAGCCCAAAGGCGGCCAGCAGGGCCACGGCGGCGGTCATCGGTTCCATATCCCTCACCTCAGACCATTCTATGGCGGGAGGGCGGAATCGGTCACAGCAGGGCCACGACCCCGCCCGTGAGCGCCCCTACGATCACCCCGGCGGTGGCCACTCCGGCAAAGATGACGGGGAAAGCCCGCTTCAAAGAGATGTCAAACAGGGCCGCCACCATGGAGCCGGTCCACGCCCCGGTGCCGGGGAGAGGAATGGCCACCAGGACGTAAAGGCCCAGGAGCTTGTATTTGTCGATGAGCGCCTTCTGCTTGTAAGCCTTCCCCTCCAGACGGGAGAGCACGCCGTCCACTTTGGGAAACACACGGCGCAGCCAGGCGAAGATGCGGCGGACAAAGAGAATGATAAAGGGCACCGGCACCATGTTCCCCAGAACACAGGTGATGGCGGAGGGGATCAGAGGCAGGCCCAGCCCTGCGGCAATGGGGATGGCCCCTCGAAGCTCGGTCACGGGGATCATGGAGGCGAAAAAGACAAAGATGTACTTCCCGGCAAGGGTTTCCGTCAGCCAGTCAAACAAGGGATATCCTCCTTCAGGGGAACGATGGCAGGGAGCGGACAGTCAGGTGGGCCGGCAGGGCAAAAATGCCCCACCGCTCAGTATACCGACAGTTGCGTCGAAACACAACCGTTTTGCCCTTAAATTTTGATGAAATCGGAAGAACGGGGGGAGGACAGCCTTACTCCCTCTCCCGGTCCCGCTCCAGGATGGGCCTGAGATATTGCCCGGTGTAGGATTCGGCGCACTGGGCCACCGTCTCCGGCGTCCCGGTGCAGACCAGATGTCCGCCCCCGACGCCCCCCTCCGGTCCCAGGTCAATGAGCCAGTCCGCCGACTTCACCACGTCCAGATTGTGCTCGATGACCAGGACGGTGTTTCCGGCGTCCACCAGCCGCTGGAGCACCTCCACCAGCCGGTGCACGTCCGCCGTGTGCAGCCCGGTGGTGGGCTCGTCCAGGATATAGAAGGTGCGCCCGGTGGAGACCCGGGACAGCTCGGTGGCCAGCTTCACCCGCTGGGCCTCGCCCCCGGAGAGGGTGGTGGAGGACTGGCCCAGCTTGATATAGCCCAGGCCCACGTCGTACAGGGTCTTGATCCGGTTGTACAGCTTGGGGAGAGGCTGGAAAAAGTCCAGTGCCTCGTCCACCGTCATGTCCAGGACCTCCCAGATATTCTTCCCCTTGTAGCGCACCTCCAGGGACTCCCGGTTGTACCGCTTGCCCTTGCACACCTCGCAGGGGACGTAGACGTCCGGCAGGAAGTGCATCTCGATCTTCACCAGGCCGTCGCCGCCGCAGGCTTCGCACCGTCCGCCCCGGGTGTTGAAGGAGAACCGTCCGGCGGTGTAGCCCCGGCTCTTGGCATCCTGAGTGGAGGCGAACAGGTCCCGGATGTCGGAGAACAGACCGGTGTAGGTGGCGGGGTTGGAGCGGGGGGTCCGGCCGATGGGGGACTGGTCGATGCAGATGACCTTGTCCAGATACTCCTCCCCCTCCAGGCTGTCGTGGCGGCCGGAGCGCACCTTGGCCCGGTTCAGGTCGGCGGCGAGGCGCTTGTGGATGATCTCGTTGACCAGAGAGGACTTGCCGGAACCAGAGACCCCGGTGACGACGGTAAAGGTGCCCAGGGGGACAGACACGTCAATGCCCTGCAAATTGTTCTCCCGCGCCCCCCGGACAGTGAGGAACGTCCCGTTCCCCGGGCGGCGCTGGGCGGGGACGGGGATACGCTTCCGACCGGAGAGATAGGCCCCGGTGACAGAGCCGGGGGTGTTCATGATGTCCTCGGCGGTCCCGGTGGCTACGATCTCTCCCCCGTGAATACCGGCCCCCGGCCCCACGTCGATGATCCAGTCCGCCGCCCGCATGGTGTCCTCGTCGTGCTCCACCACGATGAGGGTGTTGCCCAGGTCACGGAGATTTTTCAGGGTCTCCAGCAGCAGATTGTTGTCCCGCTGGTGCAGGCCGATGGATGGCTCGTCCAGGATATAGAGCACCCCCATCAGGGAGGAGCCGATCTGAGTGGCCAGGCGGATGCGCTGACTCTCCCCGCCGGAGAGGGTGCCCGCCTTCCGGCTCAGGGTGAGGTATTGCAGACCCACGCTGCGGAGAAAGCCCAGACGGTTCTTGATCTCCTTGAGAATCTGCTCTGCAATGAGCATCTGCTGATGGGTCAGCTCCAGATGGTCGAAAAAGACCAGAGCGTCCTCCACCGACAGGTTGCAGACCTGGTCGATGGAGAGGCCTCCCACCGTCACCGCCAGCGCCTCCCGCCGGAGACGGCGGCCCTGACAGGCAGGGCAGGGGCACTCGCGCATGGACTGCTCCAGCTCCCGCTTCATGGGCTCGGACTGGGTCTCCCGGTAGCGGCGCTCCAGATTGTTCAGCACACCCTCGAAGGGCTGATACAGCGTCCCCTTGCCCCGGGGTTGGTCGTAGTGGAGGGTGAGCTTTTCCCCGTCGGTGCCGTAGAAGATGACGTGCTTTGCCTCGTCGGAGAGGGTCTTAAAGGGCTGATCCAGCTCAAAATGGTACTTTTTGCCCAGGGCGTCGAAGTACATCCGGCTGATGCTGTCCGACTTGATGTTGTTCCAGCCGGAGGCGTTGATGGCCCCACCCAGCAGGGTCAGGGAGGGATTGGGGACGATCAGCTCCGGGTCCACCTTCATCCGGCTGCCCAGTCCGGAGCACTCCGGACAGGCCCCGTAGGGGTTGTTAAAGGAGAACATCCGGGGGGTCAGCTCCTCGATGGAGATGCCGCAGTCCTCACAGGCGTAGTTCTGGGAGAAGGTGATGTCTTTATCCTCCCGGGCCAGGTTGACGATGACCAGTCCCCCGGAGAGGGCGGAGGCCGTCTCGATGGAGTCGGTGAGCCGCTGGGTGATGTCCTCCCGGATGACCAGACGGTCCACCACGATCTCGATGCTGTGCTTTTTGTTCTTCTCCAGCTGGATCGTCTCGGTCAGGTCATAGAGGATGCCGTCCACCCGGACCCGGACATAGCCGGACCGCCGGGCGTCCTCAAATACCTTGACGTGCTCTCCCCTCCTCCCCCGAACGACCGGAGCCAGGATGAGCACACGGGAGGCAGGGGACAGAGCCATGACCTGATCCACGATCTGATCCACCGTCTGCTGGCGGATCTCCTTGCCGCAGTTGGGGCAGTGGGGGGTGCCCACCCTTGCCCACAGGAGCCGGAGGTAGTCGTAAATTTCGGTGACGGTGCCCACTGTGGAGCGGGGATTCTTGGAGGTGGTCTTCTGGTCGATGGAGATGGCGGGGGACAGGCCGTCGATATAGTCCACGTCCGGCTTCTCCATCTGGCCCAGGAACATCCGGGCATAGGAGGAGAGGCTCTCCACATACCGCCGCTGGCCCTCGGCGTAGATGGTGTCAAAGGCCAGGGAGGATTTCCCCGACCCGGACAGACCGGTGAGCACCACCAGCTTGTCCCGGGGAATGGTGACGTCCACGTTTTTCAGATTGTTGACCCGAGCACCCTTTACATAGATGTGATCCTGCATAGCTGTCTGTTCCCTCTGTCCTGTTGCCGGGGAGCGATTCCTCCGGCGCTGAAATTCATTGCATCTATTCTAATCGATTTCCGGGATGGTGTCCAGTCCCCAGAGACACCGGACGGGAGAATTTGGCCGGAATTTCGCCCAAATGCCCGGTGGTCTGCACCCATTTTCTCCGGGCGCATAGGATGGCTTGGAGGCCGGGAGGACCCGGCCCCGCAATTTCTGACGGGAGGTTGTTCTCATTATGGGATGCTGTAACAACGGTTGGGGCAACGGAGGCTGTCTGTGGATCATTATCCTGATCATCCTCATCTTCTGCTGTGGCGGCTGCGGCTGTGGCTGCGGCAGCTGCGGCAACGGCAACGGCTGCGGCTGCTGAGCCGGACAACAGGCTGAGCGCCTAGGAGAAAATGCCCGGGGCCGCATGGCCCCGGGCAAAGAGACTGTCAAAAAACGCTTGAGACTTCCGCGACAGAGCAGCGGGGGTGCGGAGGAGGGGGCAAAACCTGCGCGCGGGATTCTCCCGGCCGGAGCACAGCCAGGCGAGCCGGGGAGATGTCCTTCGCCAGGGCAACAAAAAAATCCGACAAAGCCCTTGACAAGCAGACGAAAATGAATATAATGATAAAGGTCGTCAGACAACGGCAAGACTGATATAGCGGGATTGTGTAAGGGTAGCACAGCAGACTCTGACTCTGTATGTGAGGGTTCGAATCCTTCTCCCGCTGCCATAGAAAACCCGCTCGAAGGTTGGGAAAGACTTTCGAGCGGGTTCTTTTTGCGGTTTGGGGGCTGGCGCTTTGTCACCGGATAAAGTTCGTCCCCCGCTTTGCCTCGTACACCGGGGCGGGGACGCCCGCCTCCCGGCCTGCCCGGATGCTCTTGAGCAGCCAGGCCATATTGGCGGCCAGGGTGCGCATGGTCTGGAGACCCTCCTCGTCCTGGCGCACCTCGTCGGGGGTGTTGCCGTGGACCTGGTTCCAGTACTGGGAACCCACCACCGTCATATTGCTGATGAGGAAGTACTTGTTCAGCTGGTCAAAGGCGGCAGTGGCCCCACCCCGGCGGCAGGAGACTACGCTGGCCCCCAGCTTGCCCGCCATCCGCTTTCCGTTGACATAAAACAACCGGTCCAGGAAGGACGTGATCTGTCCGGAGGCGGAGGCGTAGTACACGGGGGAGCCCACCACGATGCCGTCGATGCTGTCCAGCTCGTCGGTGATCTGGTGGATGCCGCCGTCAAAGACGCACTGGCCGGTTGCGGCGCACTTGCCGCAGGCGATGCACCCGGGCACGGGATGATTCCCCACCCAGAACAGCTCGGTCTCCACGCCCTCACGTTCCAGGGCGGAGGCCACCTCAGCCAGGGCGGTATAGGTGCAGCCCTTCTCATGGGGGCTTCCGTTGATGAGCAGTACCTTCATATCTGTCACTCCTTGCAAAAATCACTTCGCCGCCGGATTTGGCGGTTTTCCTATATAGGATATGATAGCACAGGGCAGCCGGTTAGTCATGGATAATCTTTGGAGGGGAGCCAACGGCCCCGCCTCACCCCGGATTTTGTCCAACTATTTTCCCATCATTGGGCAGATTTTGCCGGATAGCCCCAATTTTGCAACTTTCCACCAAAAGTAAGCCATTGCTAACTGTAAAATCTGAAGAAAATCACATAAAAACCACGATTTCATGGTTTACAAACGGTCAAATTGCTGATATGATTATGGAGTAAAAGCATTGGCTTTGGAATCGAATGACCGAGATGATCTGCCATCCCGCCGGGCACGGCCTTTTCTGTGCGTCCCTTTCGGGTCGCTTTGGCGCGGGCCGGTCCCGCCGGAGGTGCGGAAAACACAGTCTTCGTCATGAAGGAGGAGTCCAAAATCATGGTTGTCAGAAAACAAAAATCCATGGATGCGAACAACGCGGCCGCATGGGTATCCTATGCGTTTACCGAGGTTGCCGGCATCTACCCCATCACCCCGTCCAGCCCCATGGCGGACTATGTGGATCAGTGGGCAGCCCAGGGCCAGAAGAACATCTTCGGCAACACCGTCAAGGTGATCGAGATGCAGTCTGAGGCCGGCGCCGCCGGCACCGTCCACGGCTCTCTGGCCGCAGGCGCGCTGACCACCACCTACACCGCCTCTCAGGGCCTGCTGCTGATGATCCCCAACATGTACAAGATCGCAGGCGAGCTGCTCCCCGGCGTGCTCCACGTGGCCGCCCGTGCCCTGACCACCCACGCTCTGAACATCTTCGGCGATCACGAGGACGTCATGGCCTGCCGTCAGACCGGCTTTGCCATGCTCTCCGAGGCCAACCCCCAGGAGGTCATGGACCTGGCCCCTGTGGCCCATCTGGCCGCCATCGAGAGCAGGGTGCCCTTCCTGAACTTCTTCGACGGCTTCCGCACCTCCCACGAGATCCAGAAGCTGTCCGTCTGGGACTACAAGGATCTGGCCGAGATGGTCAACATGGACGCTGTCCAGGCCTTCCGGGATCACGCACTGAACCCCAACCACGGCGTCGTCCGCGGCTCCCACGAGAACGACGACACCTTCTTCCAGCACCGTGAGGCCTGCAACAAGTTCTATGACGCAGTCCCCGACGTGGTGGAGAAGTACATGGACATGATCAACGAGAAGATCGGCACCGACTACAAGCCGGTTAACTACTACGGCGCTGCCGACGCTGACCGGGTCATCATCGCCATGGGCTCCGTCAACGACGTGACCTCCGAGGTGGTGGACTACCTGAACGCTCACGGCGAAAAGGTGGGCATGATTAACGTCCATCTGTATCGGCCCTTCTCCGCTGAGCGCCTGCTGGCCGCCCTCCCCGAGAGCGCCAAGAAGGTCGCCGTGCTGGACCGCACCAAGGAGCCGGGCGCTCTGGGCGAGCCTCTGTATCTGGACGTGGTCACCGCTCTGGCCAAGGCCGGACGCAACGACGTGTCCGTCTCCGGCGGCCGCTACGGTCTGGGCTCCAAGGATACTCCCCCCTCCTCCATCTTCGCTGTGTATGAGGAGCTGTCCAAGGACGAGCCTCGTGAGCACTTCACCATCGGCATCACCGACGACGTGACCTACCTCTCCCTGGAGGAGAAGCCCGCCCCCAACACCGCTGCTGAGGGCACCGTGGAGGTCAAGTTCTGGGGCCTCGGCGGCGACGGCACCGTGGGCGCCAACAAGAACTCCATCAAGATCATCGGCGACCACACCGACAAGTACGTCCAGGCCTACTTCCAGTATGACTCCAAGAAGACCGGCGGCGTCACCGTCTCCCACCTGCGCTTCGGCGACAAGCCCATCCGCAGCCCCTACTACATCAACAAGGCGGACTTCGTGGCCTGCCACAACCCCTCCTACATCACCAAGCACTTCAAGATCGTCAACGACATCAAGGACGGCGGCACCTTCCTGGTCAACTGCCAGTGGAGCTTTGAGGAGCTGGAGCAGCACCTCTCCGCCGAGAGCAAGAAGTACATGTATGATCACAAGATCAACCTGTACACCATCAACGCCATCGACCTGGCCCAGAAGGTGGGCATGGGCAAGCGTACCAACACCGTCCTCCAGTCCGCTTTCTTCGCTCTGGCCAAGGTGCTGCCTCCCGAGGACGCCATCCAGTACATGAAGGACGCCGCCGAGCACTCCTACCTGAAGAAGGGCCGCGACGTGGTCCAGAAGAACTGGGACGCCATCGACGCCGGCGCCACCGCCTTCGTCAAGCATGAGATCCCCGAGTCCTGGGCCAACCCCGCTCCCGATGCCGAGCCCGCCGAGCTCACCGGCCGTGCCGACACCGTCAAGCTGGTCAAGGAGGTCATGCAGCCCATCAACGCCATGAACGGCTACAGCCTCCCCGTCTCCGCCTTCGAGCCCATGGTGGACGGCACCTTCGCCTCCGGCGCTTCCGCCTATGAGAAGCGTGGCGTGGCCGTCAACGTGGTGGAGTGGGATCCCACCAAGTGCGTCGCCTGTAACCAGTGCGCCTTTGTCTGCCCCCACGCCACCCTGCGGGCCTACGCCCTGGATGCCGATGAGCAGGCCGCCGCTCCCGCCCAGACCAAGATGGCCGACTTCAAGGTGGGCCCGGGCAAGGGCAAGTACAAGTTCGCTCTGGCCGTCTCTCCCCTGGACTGCATGGGCTGCGGCGTCTGCGCCGGTGTCTGCCCCACCAAGAGCCTGACCATGGTTCCCCAGGAGAGCCAGCTGGATCAGCAGCCCGTATTCGACTACTGCGTCGCCAACGTCTCCGTCAAGGACGAGCTGGTGGACAACTCCGTCAAGGGCTCCCAGTTCAAGACCCCGCTGCTGGAGTTCTCCGGCTCCTGCGCCGGCTGCGCCGAGAGCACCTACGCCCGCATCATCACCCAGCTGTTCGGTGACCGGATGTTCATCTCCAACGCCACCGGCTGCTCCTCCATCTGGGGCGGCACCGCTGCCACCTCCCCCTACACCGTCAACAAGGAGGGCAATGGTCCCGCCTGGGCCAACTCCCTGTTTGAGGACAACGCCGAGCACGGCTTCGGTATGTATCAGGGCCAGAAGGCCATCCGTGACTCCCTGAAGGCCAAGGTCGAGGCTCTGGCCGAGAACGCCGGGGACGAGGTCAAGGCCGCTGCCGCTGCCTGGCTGGACACCTACAACTCCTCCGCCGACAACCAGGAGCCCACCAAGGCGCTCATCGCCGCTCTGGAGGCCTGCGGCTGCGAGGCCGCTCAGGAGATTCTGAAGCAGAAGGATTACCTGAACAAGAAGTCCTGCTGGATCTTCGGCGGCGACGGCTGG